>CAZUAH010000210.1:0-22324 GCA_964617665.1 uncultured Pirellulaceae bacterium | reverse complement strand
CCGCCTGGAGAATCTGTTCCGCGAGCGCTATCCCAATCATGCTTGGCAGCCTAAGCCCCGGAGAAAAGCACCATCCAGGAATCCGGGAGATGGATAGCTTTGGTGTCTCGCCTGGCGATATCTAGCCGCACTCGGGACGACAGTAGCGGTTTCTTCGCCGATTGGACTCGTGATTTACGGCGCCGTAGCCGCCAAACGTCCGTGCGAGACGCACTAGTCGACCTATCCACTGCATACTATTGGGTGGACTCGAATTGTCGAATCCGGTGAAAACCACTCAGGTCGCTGTGTGCAATTGCCGATCAAAGAAGAAACGTAGACTTTGCGGGTTGTAGCGATTGTGACGCCGTAACCGCAAGCATTGCCAGCAGGCCTCTTCCCCTAGGAATGTTGAAAAACATCGTTCGAGAGGAACGTGTGAGTATTCCGCCAAAACAATGTGCTTGTATTGCTTGTTTCTGCGCGATCTTCCTGGTCGTCGGTTGTCATCACGGCGGCTATCTTTCCAGCAGTTTGCCACCGGAGTTTTCGGCTCCAGGCGTTGCGAATCCCCAGCAACTCGATCTGGCCCGTCTTTCGAGTTCCGTTGGTGGGAACGATCGAATTCACGCTGGAGATGTGATCAACGTCGCCGTGGTCACCGGTATCCGCGAGGTCGATGAGCACAGCGAATGGACGTTGCAGGTAACGGATGAGGGTGTGGTGGATGTACCGTTGATTGGGCCGGTCCAAGTGGCGGGCTTAAAAGCACCACATGCTAGCATGACGATCCGAGACACGGGCATCCAGCGTGGAATCTATCGAAATCCGAGGGTTACGGTGCAAGTAGTTGACCGTCACACGAACACCGTAACTGTGATGGGCGCCGTTGAAGAACCGGGCGTGTACAAGTTGCCTGCCGCAGATTCGGATTTGGTGGCGGCGTTGGCTTCCGCAGGTGGATTGCGGGAGGACGCAGATACTGTGGTCGAGGTGCGACGTCCAGCGATCGACCGTCCGACAGATGGCCAACTAACCATGGCTTCCTATTCAGGCCAGATGCGTGCGCAGCCGCCACAAGTTCAGCGCATCGATCTGGCGCAGGCAGCGGCCGAAGGAAATGCTAGTGTGCCTCTTGATGATGGGGCTGTGGTCATGGTCGGCAAACAACAAACGCGAGTTGTCTACGTGATGGGTTTGGTGAATGAGCCCCGGCAGGTCGAGATGCCGCCGGACTCGGACATGCGGCTGTTGGATGCCCTGGCGTCAGCAGGCGGTCGAAGCTTTCAAGTCGCGGACAAGGTAACGTTAACTCGCCAGCATCCCGGTGGCGGACCTTCCATATTCATCAAGGCATCCGTTCGTGCCGCCCAACGGGAAAACTCGGAGAACATCCGCCTGGCACCGGGAGACGTAATCAAGGTCGAAGAGACGCCGACAACGTTTGTACTCGGCACCCTCCAGAACTTCATGCGTTTCGGCTTCTCGGCAGCAGTCCCCGGTCTTTGACGCCCGCGTTTGAATCAAGAAGTCCACCATATGTCAAACCAGAAAGCATACAGTCCAGCCGACGCGAACTCGCAGGCCGAGCGTATACGATCGCTCGTACGGCTCTGGCGCATCATTCGCTTTCGCAAGCAGTACGTCATCGGAGCGGTCGTTATCGCGGCCTTCCTGGGAGCCCTCTACTACCTGACGGCCACACGCTTCTATCTGGGTACAGCGTCCGTTCTGGTCACCCGGACGGGCCCCAACGTTTGGAATGCCACGACGACGCCTAGCGCGTCTCGCGATGGGTTCATTCCTACTTACGAGAAGCTCTTTGAAAAAGCCGTTGTCGTCGATAATGCGATCAAAGAGATAAAGAGACTGCCCACGGATTTGAAAATCGACTTTCGTTCGCATCCACAAGACAAGTGGCCAAAAGTACTGCGAGACAACCTGGCGACCCGGAGCATGCGCCATACCAGCTTGATCGATGTCTCGTATCGATCTGAAAGTCCGGAGGCGGCCAAAGCCATCGTCCGCACTGTCGTCGATGCGTTCATGGATTTTGTCGAAGAGCATCACGAAAACGTCTCTGTCGAGATCGTTTCGTTGTTGGATGAAGAACGTCGAAAAATCGAGGAGCAGTTGCTCCATGAGCAGTCCGAACTGCTGGTGGTCAAGCATCGCGTCCGCGATTTGGGCCTGCGCGAGGGAAGCACGGTCACGCATCCGGCCGTCCAGCGTGTGGTGCGACTGAACGAATCGTTGGTCGATGTGCAGAATACGCGGCTTGAGCTTAAGGCAACGCTGGCCGCATTGCAGGCGGCGGTCAAGAGGGGCGAAGACCTGCGGCATCACCTGGTCGCCGTGGAACCAACGGTTGGACGCGAGTTGATGATGGGGACGCTGGGGCTAAATCCTCAACTGATTGAGGCTGTTGGCAACACCGAGCGAAAACTGACGGAAGACAAGGCGAAGCTGCAAACTTGGCTGGAGCAATTGGGACCACAGCATCCCGAAGTGATTCGATTGACCCGCACGGTAGAGAACGAAGAGGACTTCTTGGCGAACTACCATCGCTCGATCAGACACCGTCTGGCGGATGCCCAAAATACGGAATTGGGTCCGATGCTGCTGTCGATTGTTGGGCGCAAGCTGTTGGAGGCAGAGGCTCACGAAGGCGAATTGCTCCAGGAGTATGCGGTAGCCGAACAGGAAGCGGTGAGCCAAAACGACCGCATGGCAGAGTTGCAGGTTGCGGAGCACGATGTCACACGTTTGCAGCGGTTGCACGACACGTTGCTGAACCGGATTACCAACGTTGACATCAACCAGAACCGATCCGACGTGCGAGTTGCGATCGTTAGCGGCGCATTTGCGGCGAATCGGCCGGTTGCTCCACGTCTGAAATTTGTCGTCTTGTTTTGCCTGCTTGCCGGCGTAGGCGGTGGAATTGCGTTTGTCTACGTCCTTGACGTGATGGACGACCGATTCCGTTCACCCGAAGAGATCAAAGAGCAATTGGGGACCTCGGTATTGGGTATAGTTCGCGAACTAAAAGTAAGCGATGCCAAAGGCGCTGATGCGATCTCCGTACATGTTGAACCGTCTGCCGTAGAATGTGAAGCGTTTCGCACGTTACGTACCGCGCTGGCTTTTGCGGGACAGGATATGGAGCGGATCGCTGTCACCAGTTCGGAGCCGGGCGACGGCAAGACAACCGTGCTGGCCAATCTGGCCACGGCATACGCTCAAGCCGGCAAGAAGACGCTGGTCATTGACGCCGACCTGCGCAAGCCCGGACTGACCAAGTTGTTCGATCTGCGTGGCAAGAGGGGGTTGTCGGAGGTCTTGCGGTTGGACGGTGACATTTGGAACGCATGCGTCGAGAGTATTCGGAATACAGGCATCCCCAAGCTTGACATTTTGCCTTGCGGCCCACGTCCGTCAGACCCCGCCGAGTTGTTGAGTCGCCGCCGGATCGCCGATGTGATTGCATGGGCGGAAGGTGTTTACGATCAGGTACTGGTGGATTGCCCACCGATGCAAGCCGCCAGTGACGCCGCACTGGTTGGTCGCGAGGTGGACGGTGTGTTGCTGGTAGTTCAGCCCTCGGAGAACCATCGGCGTGCGGTGATTCGGTCGGTTGAATCGCTGCGGTCGATGAAGATCAATCTTGTCGGAGTTGTTACCAACCGCGTCGCTGTGAGGAAGGGCAGCTACTACGAAGAAGGCTACGGGTATGGCCTGGGATACGGCTGCGGTCCGGGCTACGGCGCGGAAGAAGGTGATGACGAGGATGCCGTCGAAATGTCGATACCCGTTCCCGTGAGGAGAACCATTATACCAGTACGCCGGAGGGCCGCGTGACGTCTGGCACACGGCGAATGCACATTTCATCTGACCAACCTGCGAGGAACGGTAGAACCAAAGGCGACTTCAAATAGACGCGTTTGACATGACGACATCGAGCCAATCAACGAGGCCACTTTCAGATTTGCCGTCCGCAAGCTGCGGACTGCAGACTGTGCTGCTGCGCGCCGTCGATTTCGGACTCGCTGCCGTCATCCTTATTGCACCGTTGGTCATGGGCGGTCGCCATCCGGTCGGACGACTGGTTTTCGTCGGGATTGTATGCGCTACCACAACGGCCTGGGCCCTCCGACAGACTCTTCAGCGCGACGCACGTTGGAGATGGAGCGGCGCCGAGTTATTGGCCATTGCGGGGACCTTGTTGCTCCTAATCCAATTGTTCCCGTTGCCGTCGGCATTCATCGAAAGTGCATCGCCGATAACGGCCGAATTGCTGCCTCTCTGGACGACCGCAGCCGACTGCCCCTATCCGCTGGGCAATTGGCCCTGCCTCTCTTTGACGCCTGTCGAAACTCGCATGAATCTGGTCATGTTCCTGGCCTATGCCATGTTGTTTTTGGTGGTTGTGCAGCGGGTAAAGGAAATAGAGGACATTGAACGCTTGATGGGCTGGCTGGGGCTGGCGGCGGTGGGAATGGCAGCGATTGGCTTAGCGCAGTTCTTGGCGGGAAACGGCAAGTTCTTGTGGTTCTACGAACACCCATCCCGCGACACATTTGGTGCCGTTAAGGGTACGTTTGCGAATGAAAACCATTTCGCTCACTATCTGGCGCTCGGATTGCCGGCCGTCATATGGCGGCTGCAGCGTGCGTTGGCGTCAGGTTTCCGATCACGACGCAGCCCGCGCCGCCGAGAAGGTCACACCTGGATGTCCCGGTTGGACATCAGACTCGCGCTGGCAATCGGACTGGGCGTCGTGTC
Organism: uncultured Pirellulaceae bacterium; assembly: GCA_964617665.1. Classification (GTDB taxonomy): domain Bacteria; phylum Planctomycetota; class Planctomycetia; order Pirellulales; family Pirellulaceae; genus JADHUC01. The sequence continues at coordinate 17,563 of CAZUAH010000210.1, read as the reverse complement.
GTTTGCCGCGTTGCTGACATTCTCCCGTGGTGGCGTGATCGTTGTCTTCGTCTCGTCGGCCATCTGCGTAGGACTCTACACATGGCGAGGTCTGCTCGAGCGAAAGGCACTCGCCTCTCTTGCCGGCGTCGGTGTTGTCGTCGCAGCCAGCCTCCTGGTCTTCGGGTACGGCCCGCTGGCTCGACAATTGGAGACGCTTGCTACGGGTTCGCTCGAGTCGCTGGACAACCAGGCTTCAAGGCGGACGCTATGGGCTGCTGATCTCGATGCGTTCTCTCACGCGCCGTTGCTCGGCACAGGTGCCGGAAGTCACGAGGCGATCTACCCGACGTTTTACCCCAAGTATGCTCCGGTAAGATACACGCACGCGGAAAGCGGTTACATTCAGATCTTACTGGAAACGGGTGTCGTTGGGTTAGCGTTGACACTGGTTGGATTGGGCATCTGCGGCTACTGGTGCGTGTGTGCATTGAAAGCTCCTCGTGACCCGCGTCGCGATGCATGCATGTGCGCAGTAATCGCGGCTCTGGCGGTGAGTCTGTTGAACTCGGTTTGGGATTTTGTTTGGTATGTCCCGGCCTGCCTGTCGCTAACCCTGATGTTGGCTGCTTGTAGCTACCGGCTCTTTGCACTTTCGACAGCCGAACAGAAGAGCCCCTCTTGGTCTTGCCGCACCACGCGTTTGTCTCGCTTCGCTTGGCTCGCAGGGGCTGCGGGCGTAGCCGCCATTTCTGTGGTAATGGTCAAGAGTCAAGTTGCTCCGGCAGCAGCATCCAGACCGTGGGAACGTTACCAGGCAGAGACGAAGGCCGCCGAACAGCATCAGGACGAATCGGCAATGGCCGAATATATTCCAGTCATGATACGGAACTTGGAACTGGTGGTGGAAAACGATCCCCAGCACGCCCAGGCAAATTCACGCCTTGCCGCTCTCTATCTCGCGCAATTCGACTTGGAGCAGCGTACAGCCGAGAATCCTGTAACATTGGCCCATATTCGCGGAGCGGCCATCGCATCGCGTTTTGCGTCCCGCAAGGCTCTCTTCGAATGGCTGGCGGTTGCCGTCGGCGACAACGTCTCGTACTTGGAGAAATCGCACCAACATCTACGCCGCGCCGTGAAACTCTGTCCTCTGCTGGGCCCCGCCTACGTGCATTTGTCGGACTTGGCATTTCTGCACGGCGCCTCCCACGAGGCAAATATTGCCTTGACAGAGCAAGCCATGCGCGTGCGACCGCGCAGCGGGCCTGTGCTGTTCGCCGCCGGATCCAACGCCGCGGCCGCCGGCGATCTTGACAAGGCATTGGGACTTTGGAAGCAAGCATTTCACCAGGACCCGACGTACCGCAAGCGTATTATCGAGCTACTGGCACCACACATGACAGCGTCCCAACTGATCGCCGAGTTTGAACCAAACCTGGAGGGATTGGCGCATCTGTACTCGCTGTATCTGAAAGTCGGCCGGGACGATCAGGCACGCGTCGTCGCGCCTGTCTACGTGAAACTTGTCGAGGAGACGGCTTTCGCCGCCGATTCGCGTGAAGCAATCCGGCATTGGACCAATGCGGAGGGCGTCTATAGGTTCCTTGGAGACGCGGAGTCCGAGTTGCGGTGCCTCGGCCGCGCGGTGGGCTGTTCACCAAACGATTATGTATTGCGCAGGCGACGAGCGGCCCGCTTGATCGGGGCGAATCAGTTTGATGATGCGATCGAGGAACTGCGGTGGTGCCAACGTCGCAAGCCAGACGACGAGCATGTCAAGCGACTCTGGAAGAACGCCGAACGGATGCGTTTCCAGCAGACTATGACGTCGTCGCTTGGACGTACGGCGGCCTTGGCGGCAGAGCCCGGAGCGGGTTGGCAATCCGACCCAGTGCTAGCAAAAGAAACTCGCGACGGCTTGACCATCCGTCCTGCGGAGGGTTCTTTGGCAGGCCGTCAAACCGACGACACCGGTTCGTACACAGCAACCAACGGAACACCAGAGGTAGAGAAGGAGGCGATAGCGACGCCTCAAACGGCATTGAAGGAGTCCCACAACACTGCTGACAAGAGACGCGACGCAGCAGCACGGCGCCGAGATGACTGACGGCCCACGCAAACCAGGGCATGTCTGTCTTTCGGTCGCTAGCACTGCACAATGAATGCGACGCTAGAAGAAGCCGATCAACGATGAAAATCCTAGCCATATATCGCCACTACTGGCCCGATGCAACGCCTTATGCCCAGATCCTGCGCATGATTCTCGAGCACTTGGCTGCGTCAGGCCACGAAGTCTCGGTGTTGACGGCTCAACCCAGCTACAACGACGTTCAGGCGCCGAAGCAGCCGTGGAAGCAGGATTTGGGAGGCGTCGCGGTCAGGCGGCTACGGCTCTTGCCTGAACGGAAACGTTTGGCTTGGCTGCGTCTTGTTAATACGCTATTGTTCCTTGCGCGAGCTGTCGTTTGTGTGTTGCTTGGACGCCGTAACGACCTGATCATCGCAAATGTGCACCCGCCGGTACTCATGGGTTTGACGTTGCGGCTCCTCAAACGCCTCACCGGCACAGACTACATTCTACATTGTATGGATATTCACCCGGAGGCGTCGTCGATCGTCGGGCGAATCCGAGATGGATGGCTCTATCGCAGGCTACGGGCAATCGACACCAAAAACTACTTGCGCGCCCGCAAGGTCGTTGCGTTATCGACCGATATGGCGAACGCCCTGGTCGAGCGCGGCCTGCCGCGTGACAAAATCACTTTGATCAATAACCCACCGCTGCCCTTGGAATCCGAGAGGCCTGGTCGATTGCCGGATGAGATGACCGACGATCCCAACGTGTATTACGTGCTCTTTGCGGGAAACCTCGGTCTGTTTCAAGGACTGGACTCGATCGTGAACGCGGCGAAGATCCTGGTGGATCAACCGCAAATTCGATTCGTCTTCATGGGCGAGGGGTTGGCAAAGCCCAGGATGCAGGAATTGGCCGGCGATCAGTGCGGCAACCAGATTGTGTTCTTGCCGTATCAGCCAGCCGCCGATGCCTGGGCCGTCATGCAGCGGGCGGACCTGGCCGTGGTATCGCTACTGCCGGACATGATCCGCTATAGCTATCCCAGCAAACTGATGACGTATCTATCAGCCGGTTGCCGCTTGCTCGCCGTCGTCGAAAACGACAGCGAGTTGGCCAAGACCGTTGAAGACCACCATTTAGGTTATGTCGCCAGAGACTTCACCGTGGGAGAGATCGCCGCCGGGATCCGGACCGCTTGGAGCGAACGCGAACAGTGGACAGCAGAGAGACGGTCGGCGAATGAGATGGCCTGTACCAGACTTTTCGGTCGTGAACGAATGCTGAGGGCCTGGACTGAACTAATCACGTCGCTCGCCCAGGACATGCCGGATAGGAATTGTTCGCCACCCCATGATTACTCGCGGTACGCCGCGTGATCATTTGTCGGCAGGAGCCACTTGATAGGAATATGAACGCGAATCGATTGGATTGTCGACCGGTTATCATCATCGGCGCCCCACGCTCAGGCACGAACATGCTGCGCGATTTGCTGACGCGGTTGCCTGGAGTGAGCACTTGGCCGTGTGATGAGATCAACTATATCTGGCGGCACTACAACTCGACCATTCCGCACGACGAATTCACGCCTAACCATGCGCGGTCTCGTGTCAAACGATACATTCGCCGTGCTTTCGACAGCCGTGCGCGGCGTGAGGGCTGTCGTGTGCTCGTGGAGAAGACATGTGCCAATTCGCTACGTGTCCCATTTGTTGAAGCGGTGATTCCCGAGGCGAAGTTCATATTTCTAGTGCGCGACGGGCGAGACGTGGTGGCTTCCGCAATCAAACGTTGGACCGCCCCACTTGATGTTGGCTACCTGCTTAGAAAGGCGCGGTTTGTGCCGTTGTCCGACATCGCCTACCACGGTGCGCGCTATTTCGCGCACCGTGCACACCGCGTGTTTTCGTCGCAGAAGCGGCTGTCAACATGGGGCCCACGCTTTGTTGGCATGCGCGAAAAGCTGGCAACCAGTACGCTCGAAGAGGTGTGCGCAGCCCAGTGGGTCAATTGTGTGGAGTCGGCGGCCGTAAGCTTCGCTCGAATGGACGCGAATCGCGTCATCAAGCTGCGCTACGAGAAGCTTGTGCAACGACCTGAAAGGGAAGTCACGAGACTGCTCGATTTTCTATGCATCGACGGAGATTCTGATCGTGTGCGAGCGGCGACCAGCGGTGTTTCGGCGCAAAGCATCGGCAACTGGCGGAGGCTTTCCCAAGGTGTCGTCAACCGCATCGCACCAATTGTCGAACGCCAACTGGCGGCGTTCGGTTACCTATCCGATGAGGTGTCGTCGCGACGTCACGCGGCATGAGACAGCCCGATAGAGATCCACTCGAAACAACAATAATAATGTCAACACACCAGCGAATCATAGCCGCGACGCCACGCAGCATGAGGATGACACAGCCCGATAAAACCTTGCTCGACGCACCGATTACAATGTCAACACACCAGCGCATCATGAAAAAGCTATTCGACCGCACATCGGGCATCCTGCTGCTTGTGCTGGCTTCGCCGATCTTCTTGTTCGCGGCGATCCTGATCAAGCTGTGTTCGCGCGGACCGATCCTCTTCACGCAGGAGCGGATCGGTCACGGCGGTCGGCCGTTTCGCATTTTCAAATTCCGCACGATGCACGTTCGCCGGCCGGGGGACTCGGACAGCACGGTCACTACACGCAGCGACTCGCGGATCTTCTTTGGTGGTGGCTTCCTGCGCAAATGGAAAATCGACGAACTGCCCCAGCTTCTTAATGTCGTGAACGGCACCATGTCGTTGGTCGGCCCCCGGCCAACGACGGCCAACGACTATGAGCGAATGACCAATCAGCAGCGTCAGCGATGGCACGTCAAACCGGGGATCACCGGTCTCGCGCAAATCAACGGCGACGCAGGCATATCGTGGCCCCGGCGAATTGAGTACGATCTCGCCTACATTGACGATTGCAGCCTTTGGCGCGACATGTGCATTTTGGGAAAGACTGCGTGTTTGGTGCTCACCGGCCGCGCGAATGTAACACCGGAGATGGACGACGAATGGTCTGAACCGGCATCGCCATCCACGCCCCGTTTCGCCATGTGGCCATTCTTCGACGACCAGCAAATCGCTGCCGTGACCCGCGTGCTCGAATCAGGCCAAGTGAACTACTGGACGGGCGACAAGGGCCGGCGGTTTGAAGAGGAGTTTGCGGCTTTCACCAGCTGCCGTCATGCCATTGCGCTGGCTAACGGGACCGTCGCCCTGGAAACGGCCTTGTTCGCACTTGGCATTGGTCCCGGCGACGAAGTGATTGTCCCAAGTCGAACATTCATCGCCACCGCCAGTTGTGTGGTCAATCGTGGGGCAAGACCCGTGTTTGCCGACGTCGACCACACAACACAAGGGCTTTGCAAAGAAACCATTGAATCCGCGCTGACTCCGCGGACCAAAGCGATCATCGTCGTACACTTGGGCGGCTGGCCGTGCGACATGGCCCCCATCGTGGACTTTGCCGAGCGCCACGGGCTCGCAGTGATCGAAGACTGTGCCCAGGCCCATGGCGCGGAATATGGAGGACGTCCGGTCGGATCGATCGGCGACATTGGCACCTACTCATTCTGCCAGGACAAGAATCTCTCAACCGGCGGCGAAGGCGGCATGTTGGTCACCAATAACACGGATTTGTGGGACCGCGCATGGCGCTACAAAGACCATGGCAAGACGCCGGACGCTTTCTACCAACGGCAAACGCCGTCGACCCAATTCCGCTGGTTGCACGAAAGCGCCGGCACGAACCTTCGCATGACGGAAATGCAGTCCGCGATCGGCCGCGTCGCTTTGCAGCAGTTACCCGGTTGGGTAGAGAACCGACGCGAGAATGCGTCACGTCTCAACGAAGCGTGCGCCGAATTCGCTTGCCTGAGGACACCGCTACCGCCCGACGACGTCAGACCCGCATACTACCGCTTCTATACCTTCGTACGACCGCAGCTTCTGGCAAGCGGGTGGAGCCGCGACCGCATCTTGCATGAGCTGCGCGAAAACGGGATCCCATGCTTCAGCGGAAGCTGCAGTGAGATTTACCTGGAAGAGGCAATTCCGCACGATTGGCGACCGCGGAAACGTCTGCCTGTAGCTAGGGATTTGGGAGAGACAAGCCTAGCGTTTCTCGTACATCCCACGCTAACAGACAACCACATGCAGCGCATGGTGTCTGCGATCAATCAGATCATGGCCCAAGCTAGCGAGTCGGCTGCTTGGTCGCCCGCAATTCGCCGAGCTGCCTAATCGGAAAACGCCGTCTTGGCATGAAGCTAGCACGCTTAAGTCGTTGCCAGCCATCCGCTTAACGCCAAGCCGAGGGCGACGGCATGGGCCGGGGCGCAGGCGCCTTCGGCTTGCCACTAAACGATGTATTCCTGAGGCCCAACATACGCTATCGTACCTCGACTTGGCGCTGTCCAAACGAGGCACTGGCACGGACATCAATAATGGGCGAACCATGGATACGCGTGAGAGATTTTACCGCCAGACCGTAGCGGAGTTCGTTCAGGACAACCTATCTCCATGGCTGTGGGCAGACGAGCAGCAGACGGTCCGTTTCAACAAGCAGTGGGCGCTCAAGAAGTACAAGTTTGCCGCGTAGCGGGACGACATGTCGAGACAATCGCAAATGAGACTACCGAATTTCCTAGTGATCGGCGCAATGAAGTCGGGTACGAACACGCTGTATCACGACATGCTGCGAAATCCGTCACTATTTCTGCCGGACAAGGATCTGAATCCGCTGGTACACGATGTTTCGCCGCGCGAGTATGCCAACTACTTCCACGCTGCTCGTTCGTCACAGCTCTGCGGCGACGTTTCAACTTGTTACAGCATGTTGCCCACCTATCCTGGCGTCGTCCAGAGGGCACGCAACCTGTTGCCCCAAGGTACAAAGATCGTGTACATCGTTCGCGAGCCGCTCCGCCGGCTGATCAGCCATCACTACCACATGAGCGTGCGGCGAGGCGCGGAGCGGATGCCACGCGATATTGACCGATGCGTCCGCGAGTTTCCGGCTTTGATCGCATACAGCCGCTATGCGATGCAACTTGAACCCTGGTTGGACAGCTTCGGCCGCGAAGCCGTACACGTTATTCGTTTTGAGGACTATGTCTCCGATCGTCGCCAACAGCTCAAAGAGCTGTGCGAGTTCCTCGGAGTGCACCCGACTGTAGACGGCATCGATCCGGAGAGGATCCACAACCAAAGCGACGGCAAGCCCGTGCTGAACACGTTTTGGTCGGTCATGACTTCGACCGCCGCGTATCGGCGAATTATCAGGCCGTTGTTTCCGTTGCGGTTGCGTGACAGGATTCGCTCGGTGCTGCTGCCTAAAGCCCCGTCTCGGCCTGACCCGCCGTCGCCGGAAACGGTCGATTTCATCATTGATCAGTTGAAGCCGGACATCGAACGTCTCCGGCAAATGCTGGGGCATGACGAGCCTTTTTGGAATCTGGAGGCGGTTCGCCAGCGCGTTCGTCCTGTGTCGCGGCTCCGGTGCGCCTGATTACCTATGCAAAGCTTGAACCAAATGGGACGTCGGTTGCTGCCGCATGGGGAGTTCGCGCGCCATTTTATGATTGTGCTCTCCGGGGGCGTCGCGGCGCGCGCTTTGATATTGATCGCCATGCCGGTCATCGCGCGTCTCTACGGTCCTGGCGAAATCGGAGTATGGCAGCTCTTTGTTAGCCTGTTGGTCATCCTACCGGCGGTCGTCAGTTGGCGTTACGAAGTTGCCATTGTGCTGCCGAACGAGGAGCATAGAGCGTCAAACCTATTCTGGGTATGCGTTTGGTCGTCGGTGCTGATGTCGCTGCTATGGACCGTACCCGCGGTTATCTTCGCAGAGCCAATCGCCCGGTTGATGGGAGATCTCCGGCTGAGCGGCATCCTGTGGCTGGTTCCGGTTCTTGCATTGGCATACGGCCTCGAGCAAGCCTGCGCCTTTTGGCTAACGCGCCGCAAAGCGTTCAAGATTTTGGCGCCGTCGCGAATTCTACGATCACTAGCCATCGTCTCCATCCCCATCACCGCAGCGATTCTATCACGTGGCGACGTTTTCCATCTGATTGCAGGTACGGCCATCGGCCAACTACTGGTTGCGGCGACGTTGATGGCATACGTGCTTTGCCACGATCGGGCCGTCCTGTGGAACGGTCTCCGTTGGCCGAAGATTCTCCAGGCGGCTGCGCAGTATCGCAACTATCCGCTCTTCGTTGCCCCCTATGGAGTGATCGCTCAATTCAGCACTCGGTTGCTGTATATCTTGCTCGCCATCCATGCTTCGTCATACGTGGTTGGACAGTTTGCGATGGCGATGCAACTGACGTTCATACCGATCCTCTTCATATCCACCGCGTTGAATCAGGTCTTCTATCCAAAAATGGCGAGGGAGTTGAAGGGCGGTTCGCTTCAGCCATTTGTTCTACGCGTCTTGTCACTAATGATCATCGGCGCGGCGCCGCTGTTCGTCCTGCTCGGTTGCTTTGCATCCGACATTCTCGCCGTCGTTCTGGGAAACGGCTGGAGGGAGGCTGGCCCGTTTGCGGCCTACCTGGCCGCGCCCGCCTTCCTGATGCTATTGACCTCGTGGCTGAACAAGGTCTTTGATGTGACCGGGCGTCAGCGGCTCTCGGTGGCCCTCCAGACCGGCTACAACGTCTGTTCGGTCGCTTTGTTTGTGGCGTTTCTTGAATGGGGGTCTCCACGTTCCGCTGTCGGCGCATACTGTGTCGCGACCGTGGCGTACAACGCTCTTTGGCTGATGATCGCGTTTCGGATTGCCGGATTCTCGCTGCGTGGTCTACTTTCGCCTTTGGCCAGTTTGCTGTTCCTGGGAACTGCAGCTTGGGCTCTTTGCATCATCTGCAGCGCTAATCTGCCGCCTTTCTATTCTCTTGGGGCAGCGATGATCTTGACTCTCATACTCCAAATCGTCGTTGCTTTTCACTGGACAAGGAGAAATCAGATGCGCCCCTCTACGAGTGGCTGGGAAAAGTTCTGGGATTCCCAGTCTGCTCCCTTGCATGCGCGCGACACCGAGGAGTTCTACGCCTCGTACGCCAGAGAGTTGTCGCTGTTGTTCGACAATGCGAGAGGTGCTCGTGTGCTGGAAATCGGCTGTGGCGACGGGGCTCTGTATGAGCACTTGGGTTTCCACCACGCAAAACAATACCGAGGCGTGGATCTGTCGTCGGTCATGATCGCGAAGTTCGAGAAGAAACGGCCGGAGGTCTCACTGGCCGTTCATGAGGGACAAAGCTATGAGGACGATCAGCAATACGATCTGATCTTCTCCAGCGGTGTCGTCCAATACTTTCGGTTGTCGATGTTGGACGAACATTTGCGGCGTGCGCGCAACATGCTTGCGTCTGACGGCCGTTTGGTCCATGCCGCCATTCCCTGGAAGTCGGCACGAGCGTCGTTTCGTTGGGGGTATTTGATGGGGCACCGGGGACCGGGTTTGCTTCGATTTGTGAAGGCGACTATGAAGCAGGTGTTTGCCGGCCGTATCGGCCGCTGGTACAACGAACGCGAATTGGCTGGTTTGGCGCGGAAACACGGCTTGACGGTCAAGTTCCACGGTTCTCTTCAGTATCCCTATCGGCTACACGCGGTCTTTCAGAAGGAGACCGCAGCCAATTCACATTCAGCCGTTCGACAAGCGGCGTGAGCATTTCAAGGTGAGGCTCCGATGGTTGACGACCCCAAACCAGCCCAAGGTGGTGTAAACTGCATCTTTCAACGCCCGTGGTGGCTTGAAGCCGTGGCGCCCGGGCAATGGCAAATTCTCGAAGTCGTCGACAACGGTCGCGTGCGTGCGAGCATGCCCATCGTGGCAACGCGCCGCCGCGGCTTGCGGCAAATCGCCATGCCGCGTCTGACTCATGGCCTTGGACCGTGGCTATCTCCTTCGGATAGAAAGTTGCCGAGAAGAATCGGACAAGAAAAGGAATGGCTGACGGCTCTCATCGATCAACTGCCGCCGTTCGACTACTTCTGCCACAAATGGCATTACAGCATGCAGAATTGGCTACCGTTTCATTGGCGGGGCTTCGAGTCGTCGGTTAGCTACACCTATGTGCTTCAAGACTTGCAGGATCTGGACGATGTGTGGAAGGGCTATCAGGAAAACGTCCGCCGTCAAATCCGCAAGGCAGCCAATCGGGTTACCGTGCGCTCGGATCTTGGGCTTGACGTTTTGTACCAGCTAACGAAGAAGAGCTTCCAGCGATGGGGTCGGCGACCTCCGTATTCGCTCGAGTTTCTAGCACGCCTGGACGAGGCGTGCGTGGCACAGAATGCCAGGCGATGCTTTTTCGCACAGGATGCAGAAGGAAAGGTACACGCCGCATTGTACTTGGTCTGGGACGAGTTGTCGGCCTACTACTTGGTCGGCGGCGCTGACTTCGAAACGCGTAACAGCGGGGCAATGAGTCTCTTGATGCACGAGGCAATCCGGTTTGCGTCGACCATAACTCGGACGTTTGACTTTGAAGGATCGATGGTCGAACCCATCGAGCGTTTTGTCCGCAGTTTCGGTGGCATACCCCGACCGTATTTCACAATACGCGGCTATAGCCGTCGCATGCGGATGGTCCGAGGATTTCGTGACATGTTCGCAAGGGCGGCGGGCTAGTCGCCCCAAGGAGTTGTCAAGTGGATCCGGCTGCACGGATGACAAAATACCGATTGCTGATCGCAGCATCGCACCGCGTGACATGGGCGTTGGGAAGATGGTTCCCCAACGCCGTACCTCTGGTGTACGTGACCGGGTTTCCCAAATCGGGAACAACTTGGGTCACGCAAATGGTCGCGGACGTGCTACAACTGCCTTACCCACGACTCTCGATTCTGCCCGTCGGCTGTCCAGCGGTCGTTCACGGGCATCAGGCGGTTTCGCCAGGGTTCAGACGTTGCGTCTACGTGATTCGCGATGGCCGCGACGTGATGGCCTCGCTCTATTTCCACCTCGCACGGTCGATCCCGAGCGGTGACCGGCCGACACTAACGTCGCGTCAAAAGCGATGGTTTCCCGGCCTTCGAAACAAGGAGTCGGTTGCAGAGAACCTGCCTGCGTTCATCGAGAATCAGATGAAGCGTCCGCACGCGTCGCGCGGCATGAATTGGGGCCAGCATGTGGCGAGGTTTCTTGATTGCGGACGAAACGACGTTCCGTTCGTGCGATTTGAAGAGCTCCTGCTTCGACCCAACGAAACACTCGCCACCGCAGTCTGTCCACTAACGGACGAGACGATCGATCCCGCCCGAATTCGGGTGACGGCGGACAAGTTTTCGTTCAAGGCACAATCCGGACGCCCTCGGGGTAATGAAGATCGGTCATCATTTCTGCGCAGCGGTACGGCCGGCAGCTGGCGGAAGCACTTTGGCCGCGAAGCAGCCGAGATCTTTGACCATTATTGCGGCGAGCAGCTTGTCGCCGCCGGGTACGAACAGACACGAAACTGGTACGTAGCCCGAGCGGCGTAGATCAATAGGAAGTTCGCAGTCGAAAGAACGATCGATGGACCGAATCGCGGAACACCTGGAAACTGTGGGCGACCCGCTGTCGTTGGTGGCTGCGGTTGCGGCGTTCTTTGTGGTGTTCCTGTTCATGCCACGCCGCATTCAGTTGCCTGCCGCGTTGGTGCTCATGCCGGTCGTACTAACCATTGGCCGCTTGCCGGAAATCGGGCCAGCCGCCAGTCTCTGCAAGGTTTGCGGGGGGGGTACGTTCGTTCTGGTCGCAATCGGCGCTATGTCACGACCTGGAAATCGAATTCGAACTCCTCTTTCTGCATACGTGTGGCTGATTGTCGCTGCGGCGTTGATTGTCTATGTGCGGGGCGCCGCGGATCGCACGCTGGCGGTCGTCGTGCAACTGCAGTGGCTGGCCCTCGTGTTTGCCGCCGTGCAAACAGCGCGGACGGTAACGGATGAACATTCACTGCGAGAGATTCTATTCGCCCTTTTCACGGGTCTGGGAATCTCGTGCTTGATCACCTTTTCGCCGTTGATGCTCGATCCCATGTCGGCTATCCACCAGGGCTTTGGCCGGTTCTATCCGTATGGCTGCAATCCAAACCAGATCGGCGTGATGTTCGCAGTCACAGCCGGTTTGGGTCTGTACCTGTCGCAGACATGCAAGTCCTCCATGGCACGGTCTTGCTGTGTTCTGATCACGGCCCTTGCCTTCGGTCAGGTGGTAATAACGGTAAGCCGTGCTGCGATGTTTCTGTTTGCACTCTTTGCGATGCCAAGTCTGTTTGCTTTGTTTCGCCGCCCAATCTTTGGTGTATTGGCCACAGGCGTTCTGGTGGTCGGCCTCATCGCGGTCGCCGGCGTTTCGGAAGACACCAGTTTCGAGCGAATGGACCGGGGTCTGGATCGCATAGAATACTGGCGGGCCATGCTCGAGGAAGTGAGACAACGCCCGCTGTCCGGTCTGCTGTTCACAAGCGGGCTCGACGCGATCGACACCGAAGAGAACGCGCACAACGCCTACATCGTGGTGCTTTATCTTGGCGGATTGTCTCTGGCTATTCCACTGTTTTCAGTCCAGTTGTACGGCTGCTGGCGTGCAGTCTGCGCCTGGTGGGAGCCTCGCCGGGTACCGATCGATCCGCTGCTAACAAGTGTCTTAGTCGCAATGTCCCTGGGACAACTAGCGCACGGATTCGTGAACGAAGTCATCTACTACCCGACATATACGTGGGCCTTTTTGACGGTTCTTGTCCCGTGTTTCTTCATGTCCGTCGACTCCCTCGTCGCGAAACCGGAGGAGGAGGCGTCATTGCCGGAAGTCGAATCCGGAGACCTGTGTACGGCACATCTCTCACCGACGGAACCGACCGCTTGAGCCGCAGGAGAGAACCACAAAAGGAGCACCATGGTCAAAGGAGAATCTGTTACCGCCGAAATGCCGCGTGCCCCGCACTGGGTGAACCGCGCGGCCGATCTGCGACCACGAACGGTGCGTGATCGTGTACGCCATGTGGCGCTCGACGTGCTCTCTCTCGGCGCTAGGCTGGCGAGTGAGCGCAAGTCGCCGGCGCCGCATGTACAGATTGTGGCGCTTCATCATGTGTTCCCGGACGAAGGTTCGGCCTTTTGCAGGCTCTTGTCTAGGCTGCAGGAGACTTATCGATTCATTGGCTACGACGAAGCAGTAGATCGGATACTATCCGGTGACATCGACGACGCATATCTTACGTTCAGCTTCGATGACGGTCTGAAGTGCTGTCGGACGGCCGCTGAAATCATGGGGAGATTCGGCGCGCGCGGCTGCTTCTTCATTTGTCCGCCCGTCATAGGAGAAACAGACCACAATACGATCTGCCGCTTCTGCCACGAACGATTGCGGTTGCCGCCGGTCGAGTTTATGACGTGGGATGATCTGGACTGGCTACGATCCAACGGGCACGACATCGGCGGACACACGATGGGACACGTTGATCTGGCAACGGTATCGCAGATGGAGGCGCAGGACGAGATCAGTAAATCTTACGATGTGCTTTCGCGGCGGCTGGGATCGGTCGAACATTTTGCCTGGCCGTATGGGCGTTTCCATCACATTCGTCCCGAGGTCGTACCGATCGTGTTCGATTGCGGTTACCGTTCCTGCGCATCGGTCGAGCGGGGCTCGCATGCCGGTGACGGCTCGACTCCCAGCCGGCAGGTCTGCCTGAAGCGAGACACGATCGAGGTCCGCTGGCCGTTATCGCATATACTCTACTTTCTCGACCAGTCGGCCCGTCGACCATTGAAACCGAAAGACTCCTGGCCGTCGGAATGGCTCGCAATGAGGTCTCACGAATGAAGATTGCGATCAATGCTTTGCCGATCAAGCACGGTGGCGTGTTGACTGTGCTGTTGGGCTTGGTGCGCGGTTTGCGTCACGCATCTCGTGATCTCGAACTGTCCGTCCTGACGAGTTCACCCCGGACACGGGAAGCGCTTCTGAAGTTGCAGTGCGCCGTCAGGATCGATGAATACATGACGGGCAGGAATGCCGGGGTTTCCTTCGCATGGCAGAATCTCTGCTTAGGCAAGCGGCTGCGCGCCGAGGGCACGGACGTGCTGTTGACATTCAATCATTTACTGCACAACGTCGCTTGTCCTCAGGTCGTGTACCACAACAACTTGCGGCGATTTTCCAGGCAGTACCGGTCGAAGAACCCTCTTAACGTGTTTGCCGAGGCGACGCGGGATCGCGCCGCCCAAAAAGCGCTCGACCGCGCCGACGCCAACGTGTTTGAATCGAGTTTTCTCAAAGATGCGGCGGAGAAGTTGCTTGGACGGCCAGCCCGGAATCCTCACGTCGTCTATATCGGTCTCCCGGACAGTTGGCTCGGCGAGTGTTTGCCGACCGGCGGAAGTGGCTCCCGATCACGCCGTCTGGTCGCCCTTACGAGCCCTCAGCCACACAAAGACAACGAAACCATGGTACGTACGCTGGCAGAATTGGTTCGTCGTGAACCACACGTTCCATGGCGTTTGGACGTTGCTGGCGGCGTCAACCAGGGTGCATTCGAGGGCATTCGACGACTGGCCGTGGAACTTGGCGTCGCGGACCGAATCGACTGGCACGGATACTGTGATCGCGGTCGCCTAGCGGGCTTGTTTCGCAATGGACTCTGTCTTCTGGCCACCAGCCAACTGGAATCGTTTGCGATGGTTCCCCTGGAGGCGATGGCTCATAGTTGTCCGCCCGTTGTCGCCAATTGCACTTCGATGCCCGAAAGTGTCGGCAACGCGGGGCTTCTCGTCAGACCCGGATCGCCCACAGCCTTTGCAGACGCGGCATTGTCCATCGCCAGCCAACCCGCATTGCGCGAGGAACTGGTGCGCCTCGGCGGGGCATGGATTCAGCAATTCCGCTGGTCGAATTGTGGTCGTCAGTTTCATCAACTATTTGGTGAGTTGTCGAAACAGGACAGTGAAACACGGGAGCGCATCCGCGCTGTGGCCTGAGGCGGGTAACACACCTCGAATTGTATGTGGGGACCATGCAAGTGATAGGTACACGTAGCACCGAACGCATGCCGCATACCACCGCCTCAGGATTTCGGCTTGACATACGGACGCAAATGAGCGAATCTCCGCGCCTCGCATACGCATCCTGCTAGCACTTTCGTAGCCTCGAGTACCAGGGAGGGGACTCGTATGGGATGGATATCCGGCAATCGTATCGTTGTTACCGGTGGTGCGGGGTTTCTCGGACGAGCTGTCTGTCGCGCGCTAAGCCGCTACGAGCCGGCGGAAATCATCGTCCCGCGTTCGGCCGAACATGATTTGCGCGAACGTGATGCGATCCAATCGCTGCTGCTGCAGTCACGTCCCGATGTGATTGTCCATCTAGCGGCAGTAGTCGGAGGAATTGGGGCCAATCGCCTCAATCCCGGCAAGTTCTTCTACGACAACGCTATCATGGGTATTCAACTGATCGAAGAAGCGCGGCGTGCCGGGATCGGCAAGTTTGTCGGCGTGGGTACCATCTGCTCGTATCCCAAACATACCCCCGTTCCTTTCCGCGAGGACGATCTATGGAACGGCTATCCCGAAGAGACCAACGCTGCCTACGGTTTGGCGAAGAAGATGCTGATCGTTCAGGCGCAGGCCTATCGACAGCAGTACGGAATGAACGCAGTGACGTTGCTCCCGGTCAACCTGTATGGGCCGCACGATGATTTTGATCCAGCCACCAGTCATGTGATTCCAGCTCTGATTCGCAAGATGTTGGAAGCTAGGGACAAGGGTGATGACCACGTCGAAGTCTGGGGAACGGGCAGCGCTTCGCGCGAGTTTCTGTTCGTTCGGGATGCAGCGGAAGGCATTGCCTTGGCGGTCGATGGCTACGACAAGCCAGAGCCCGTGAATTTGGGAACCGGTAGTGAGATTTCTATTCGCGAACTTGCCCAGCTAATCAAACAGCTCTGCGGGTTCAAAGGCCGGATTTTTTGGGATGCGTCAAAACCAGATGGTCAGCCGCGACGCTGTCTGGATACAGCACGTGCGCAGGCGGAGTTTGGCTTTCGAGCCAAGACATCTCTGCAAACTGGCCTGAACGAAACGATACATTGGTACGAACAGGTACGATCCAGCTCGTACCAACGACAAGCAGCCTAGTCAACGGCAAACCAAAGGAAGTAATTGAGTATGTCAGGACGACGCGCGCTAATTACGGGAATCACGGGACAAGACGGCTCCTATCTGGCCGAGTTCCTTCTTGAGAAGGGCTACGAGGTCCACGGGATTATCCGTCGAGCCAGTACGTTCAATACGTCGCGACTCGACGGAATCTATCAGGACCTTCACGACGCTGATCGCCGTCTGGTTCTGCACTATGGTGATCTTACCGACGGCACCGGCCTGGGCGGACTCATAAGCTCGATAGAACCGGACGAGGTGTACAACCTGGCAGCGCAAAGCCACGTTCGCGTTTCGTTCGACCAGCCGGAATACAGCGTCGACGTTAACGCATTGGGCACCTTGCGCCTCCTGGAAGCGATACGTCAGCTTCAGAAACGCAAAGACATACGCTTCTATCAGGCGTCTTCCAGCGAAATGTTTGGCGAGGTCGCGGAAACACCGCAGCGTGAGACGACGCCATTTCATCCCCGCAGTCCCTATGCCTGCGCTAAAGTCTATAGCTATTGGCAGGTCGTGAACTACCGCGAAGCGTACGATGTATTTGCCTGCAACGGGATTCTATTCAATCACGAATCGCCACGACGCGGCGAGACCTTCGTGACTCGCAAAATCACGCGAGCGGCCACGCGCATCCGCGAGGGTCTGCAATCCAAACTATATCTCGGCAACTTGGACGCGAAGCGTGATTGGGGATACGCGAAGGACTACGTGGAAGCCATGTGGCTCATGTTGCAGCAGGACAAGCCAGACGACTTCGCGATCGCAACTGGTGAAACGCATTCGGTGCAAGAATTTTTGGAATTGACGTTCAAGCGAGTCGGATTGCCCTGGCAACAATTCGTTGATGTTGATCCTCGATACTTGCGTCCCAGCGAAGTGGATCTGCTTCTGGGGGACGCGACTAAGGCCAGAGAGCAACTCGGCTGGCAGCCACAGACGACATTCTCGGAACTCGTCTCTCTCATGGTTGATTCCGATTGGGAAGCAGCAAAACGAGAACGCGCCCTTCAGGAAAGGCAAGTTGCATGACCGTGGGAGGCTATTCCTCTGGACGCTCGTGCGACGATGACAGTGGATTGTGAACAAGAGGAACGCCGGAGCAAGTCGGGCGTTCTGATTCTATGAACAAGGCGCGGTCTACTCGTCACTCAAATGCGACTCAAGCTGTCTCACACGAGCTTCGAGCTTCCGGATCATTTCGTCGCGTCCGGCAAGCTCCTCTTTGAGAGACTGATTGAGGGCTTGGATTGACGCCAACGCGACGCCGGAGAGGTCGTTCAGGGCGATACTCTTGTCGCCCTCGTGAAGGCCAAAGGCGGCCCAGAA
>CAZUAH010000209.1:13809-22330 GCA_964617665.1 uncultured Pirellulaceae bacterium | reverse complement strand
CGTTGAACAGGGAGAAGATGTAATGCCGCCCGGTCATCACCGGCTTGTTGGCCACAATCCGAGCCACCTGCATTTTGTGCTCGCCAACCATCTGCTCCCCCAACTGCGTGCAGAGGAAGCCGGGCTGGTAGTCGACGTTCCCATAGTAGCCCGTCGAGCCGACGATCTCGAATTCCGGCGGCACGGCCAGGTATACGGTCCAGTCGATCAGCTTGCGCTTCGGAAGCCCGTCGGCGATGACGGTCAAATGCTGGTTGCTGTTGCGGGCGATGTGAAGTGCAGGCTTCGGCGTGGGCCAAATCCGCGTCTTTTCCCAGAGCAGCGTATGGCGGAGAAGGACGGGTTTTCCCGAGTGCCCAACGACGTCGCCCAGTTTCGGATGCTCGCCGACTTTCGCCGCTGTTTCCCAGGTGCTGTCGTCCGTCGTGGGCGACGTTGCATCGGTCTTGCCGCCCAAGTCTATCTTCCAATTCACCGATCGCCGTTCGAGCCCTGGTGCTTCGATGTTCACTGCCGCAGTTCCGTTCCGCAACCTGAGTGCGAACACGTTGGCGCCCTTCTGAAGCGGCGCCTTGATCTCGACTGTCTCCGCTTGCTGTCCACGGCCAAGCAGTTCGTCGTTCAACAGCATCTCGTACGGCCCGTCGCAGGCCAACGTCACCGTTGCGACAGTGGACTTGACCGTGCGCGAGAGCACGGGTGTGAGGTACAGCGGCTGAAGCGTCGTCGCATCGAGGACGCCGTGTGCTACCTGCAATTCGGCTTCCTCCTTGACCTCGAATGACGCGATTACCTTGGAGGGAGCATCCTGTGCCTCAGCGAATTGGTACGAATGCGCAGTGCCAGTAGGTGTCACAACGCTCGACACAACGTAAACGCTCGCCGGCTGCTCTTCGCGGGGTGTGATGGTTGCGGCCACTTTGTTCTTGCCGAGTTGGAGTGCCGTCGGCGTTTCTAATGCCACGCCCAGTGCTGGCCCGCTAAAGACCATAGCGCCAGGCGATTGCGGGTCGTGAAAGCCCCGGTTCGACGTGTTCCACGAGGTGTTCTCTTTTCTCGCTCGCGCGATGCGGCCCAAACACACTTGCCACACATCGCCGACCGCGGGCGGCTTCGCGGAGAGGTCGGCAAACGGAACGGCCACCTCGACGCTCCAGACGCCGTCGCCATTTGTCCCGGTGGCGTGCGCTGACGAGTTCCACCCGATGTCTCGCGACTCCCAGAAATCGGGGCCCGGACAGCGCGCGTCGGCGATGGTGCCGAGCGAGTTGATGGTGAACTCGAAAACCTGCTTCCCAGTGTTGGCCGGGTCGAGGAGCATAATCACCGAGTCGTCGTGGTAGACGTCGCCGTCACGCTCATTCACCTTCGCGGCAAACTCGTGCCGGCGCTGCTGGGCCACGCTCAGGATGGGCTCGTCGCAGACGAATAGTGCGTAGAGGTTTCTGTCGTCGTAACACAGCCGCACCGTTGTGCCGGACTGCGCGGGCGCCAAGGAACGAACGCCGACGAAGCCCGTGCAAGCCGCCGTATTCTTCCAACAAGAATCGCCCGGGACTCCGTCGATCTTCGGCGGCGTTTGTGTGCGCGGGACCATCGTCAGCGGATGCCGCGAAAACAGTGCCGGCGCTGCATCGAGTGCACTATCATCAAGATCGTCCCTTGTGGCGATAACCACAGAGTCGATCGACACGGTCTCGACGGCGCCTTTCGCCTGCCGGAAGTCGACATCGAACTGATCGCCCACCTCGCCTGCATGAGCCACCGGAAATTGCACCCATTGCCACCGTTTCGCCGGCTTCGGACGTGTGCTGCTGAGGAACTGCGTATTTCCGCCTTGGGTCGTGATCAGCCGATACTCCTCGTCGCCCGATCCGGCCTTCACACGCAAGTAGACCGTCACTGGTCGGCTAGTCCGCGGAAATGGCATCTCCACCAAGCGACAATACTGCCCGCTCCCGACAGATCGCCCGCCCGACGCCGTCTTGTCCTGCGCCACGTCCCGATGCCGCAGCGTGAAGTCCTCCGCCTCAAGCCGCCGTGGCCCGACCTGTGCATCAGACACATTCGGCGGATCGGCCAACGTCACCTGGACGTCGTCGACCTCGAATACCGCGCCTTGCTGGATATCCCTGCTGAGGAAGTGAATGCCCAGCGTTCTGTCCCTGACCATGAGCGCTTTGCTGAGTACGACAGTCTGCCACTGGTCCGACAATGGCACGGTGCGGGGCGAATAGAGCCAGCCATTGGCGGAGATGAGACACAACCAGATTTGCCCCGATCCGCGCACCTTTGCGGTTACAGTCGCCAACCGGCCGCCACTCAGTGCGGTGGCCGTCAGGTTGACGCCTTCCAGTTTGCGCTTCCCTGGCAGCGCCGCGCGAAGGAACTGTTTCCCCTCGGCAGGATTGTCAGAGGTAATCTCAAGTTGGGCATTAGGCTCGTCCTTGTGATACGGCTTTGCGCTGACCTGTTCATTCTCGAAGCCTTCATTCCATTGCTGGCCCCAAGCGAACGGCACGCACGCCACAAGGGATAAGCACGCAAGGATCCATCTCGCCAGCTTGGGCATCTTGTTTCTCCTGAAGTAGGTCAAGCAACACGCACAAAGAAAGGTGTTCCCTCACCAATCATGACATTGATTAGAACAGGAGGAAACAGAGGCAACGGAGGATTCTGGAAGAACGACAAGTGGGGCAACTCTTCTTTCCAGGCGGCTGCTGCTACAATGCTTGCGGTAGAAGCAGAACGTCAGATAGTCTCGCAAGCCGTCTGAACCATCACATGCCGCCACGTAAACGGGATGAAATCGCTCGCGAACTCACTGCGCTCGGCGTGCGCAGTGGTGATTGTGTGATGATGCACAGTTCGCTCAGTGCACTTGGGCCGGTGGACGGCGGGGCTGAGACTGTGGTGGATGCAATCGGTGATGCGATCAGATCAGACGGCACACTGATCGTCCCGGCCTTTCGCGACGACGTGTGGGATAAGCCGGAAGACTTCACCAACAGCGATTGTGACTGCAGCAGTCCCGATGGTCTGTGCCATAGCGGGCAGCCGGGCTTTCAAGGCGTGATTGCCGAGGCGGTTCGTCAGCGACCCGGCAGCCTGCGAAGCTGCCATCCGACGCATTCGTGGGTCGCGCTGGGACCTGCTGCCGAAGACCTGCTTATTGGCCATCGCCAGTCGCCGACCATCTGTGGT
The DNA here is from genome assembly GCA_964617665.1 of uncultured Pirellulaceae bacterium. GTDB lineage: Bacteria > Planctomycetota > Planctomycetia > Pirellulales > Pirellulaceae > JADHUC01. Next base: position 19,126 of record CAZUAH010000209.1, on the reverse strand, counting down.
CCGGGCAATCCGTTTGAAGAACTGGTCCGGCGCGACGGCTGCGTGTTGCTGCTGGGAGTCCGTGTGAATACGGTCACATTGTGGCACTACTACGAAGAAAAGTTGCGAGTGCCGTACCTCGGCCACTATTGGCCAGCCGAACGGCATCACAATCACTGCGTGCCCGGCCGGCGCATCTACTACGAATTTCCGGGGATCATGCAGGACGTCTGCCGATCGGCGGGAATTTTGCACACCGGCCCGGTTGGCAAAAGCACATCCGGGCTGATGCGAGCCGCCGACTTTGATCAGTTTCTGGCGACCGTGATGGCGGACGATCCGTTTTGTCTGGCGTTACGGCCTCCGGAGCGCGATTGTGGCGATCTAGCCATCGACGCGTTGCGAAAAGCAGCCCGTATGCTGGAAGCTTGGAGCCGCGGGCCGTGCCTCCCGGATCGAGCCTTTGACGTGCCGCTGCGCAGAATCGAATCGCCGACAGAAAGCGACGTAGTGCGCGAGGATTGTCCCACCTTCGCCGGCTACCACGACGCGCATGGACAACGCCTGCCGCTATGTCGAGCAAACGACCGCCACCCAGACCACTTCCGCTTGGGCGGCGTCTTCAACCAATGCGGCCTGACGACCTGCCCCGATTGCCCGTGGCATCAGTCGTTTCCGTCTGACTGAATCATCAGCGAACAACTGCACAAGAGTCGACGCTGTCGAGCGGTTCATCAACGACCGCGATTAGCCGCTATCGCAGGGGAAGGTAAATCACGCGATTGCGTACTTCGTCTTCAGTCGCACAGGCCGCAATCAGTTCCAAGTCCTCGATAACGTCCCCGATGCCAGGACCCAATTGGTGGGAATAAACCACGCCGGCGAACTCGCGACCTTGTTTCTGCCATTGTGAAGCAATTGCCAGCAAATCGTCATCTTGGGTGTATAGACTGCGATCCAGGTCCATCGCACGTTGCAGCAACGCTACGTCGTCGGTTTCCCGTGTTCCGTCTCTTGTGACGTCAAAACATCGACACCTCGACGACGGAGTCCCTCGGTCACCGCCGACGGCACATGCACGTCCATGTACAGTGCCTGTGCCATTTCAACTCTCCTCGACGGCCTTGCGACGCAGCAGTTCGTCCCGTGAGAACGGTTGCGTTGCACGATCAGCTTCCAGGGCGGAGAACGAGGCCTTCATTAGGTCGACCATCGCGTCACGATGGTCGTAGAAATACGTCAGAGCGGAGTAGGCCTCTTCCGGCCGCAAATCGGGATGCTGACGCAACAGCTCTTCCGCCGTCCATCCGTGATGGAAGTGCTCGGCGGCCAAATGGATCACTTTGTAACGAGTTCTTCCGATTCGGAGCGTCCCATCCTCGTCAATCGTCAGGTGCGGGTACTGTGTCACTGTGCTCATCGTTCTTGCTGCCTTTATCAGCTGGCTGGTACATCCAAAACCAATCATACCGCGACGCACGCTCCAAGACGACCCGAAAGTACGGGCCAGAGTCACACCTGCACTGCGAATTCTCCCCTGGCCGCGAGATTCTCGTCGATGCGTCTCGCGTTGCGTTATCGAATGCCGTCGAAGATATCTCGCTCCGGCTCGGGGACTTTGACTCGGGAGTTCTTGAGATGCAATGTCCATTGCCCTGGCCAGGGGTTCTGGCTTTCCGGGGGCCTGCCGCGGTCGAGGAGGCCCCAGAAGACTTGGCGGCTGGTGAGGCTTGCTTCGCCGTAGGTCATGCCGAGTCTCTCGGAGAACTTGTGAATCGGAGGGATTCGCAGTGTTGGGCTGTGAATCGGGTAGATCTGGTTGGGCCACATCGAGGTGAGATAGAGTTTCTTTGGTGTGAAAGGCTCCAGACCCAATGACTGCAGCTCCGGGAAACGGTCAGGATCGCCCGCGGAATCGAACGCGGCGACTACCGCCCGAGCGATTTCACCGACTCCATGCGCGTAGTAGCCTTCCTGGACGACGGGCTGCTCGCCGACCAGGAGCTCCGGTCGCAAAGTGCGGATCATGGCCACGAGTCGTCGCTCCATGGGCTCGATGCCGCCGTGATGCTGGTAGCGTTCGGCAATGCGATGCGGGTTGTCTCGACCTCGCCAACTAAACTCGTTGAAGTTGTATGTCACGGCAACCCCTAAGGCCATCGTAGCCGCGTCGTTCTTTGGCGAGTTCATGTCGCCGCCGAATAGGAAAGGCCGCAACACGCGGCCAAACAGCACATAGGCATTATCGAACTCCTCGTTTAGCATGCCCATTGCCGATCCGTTGATGTGGTGATCGTGCGGCGTGGCGTACAGCAAGCCCATCCTCCGACCCGAATCTCGTTGGCGCGTCCAGGTCTGGCCGCCATCGGCGGTATGGATCGCGGTGTTGCGATCCCCGGCGATCCAACCGTTCGTGTCGTCGACGAAGGACACACAACGCAGCCATGCCGGCACGCCGGTCTTCACCAAGCGCCACGTCGCTTCGCCCCCGTCGGGATTTCGTCCGAGCACGCCAAACGGGCTCACTGCCCACGCGCTGCCGTTGGGGGTCGTCGTCAGGTCGCTGAGGTTCACCAGGTCGCGCACCTTCTCGGGCGAGTCGACAGTCTCTCTGCACCACGTTTTTCCACCGTCATCGGTGCCGAAGATGTTGCCATGTTCGCCAACGATCCAACCTTCTCTGTCGCTCGCAAAGTGAACGGCCGCGTAAGCCAACGGTAGGCTGAAGGGACGGTGGGGTGTAGGCGTTTGCTGGTGTGTCCAGGTCAGTCCGCCGTCTTCGGTTTTCAGAATGGTCTCGTAGCGGCCGACTGCCCAGCCCCGTTGCAGGTCGACAAAGTGCACGCCACAGAGCCATGTCGGCGTCGGCACGTTGCGCATTTGGGTCCACGCGTTCCCGCCGTCTCGCGTTCGCATGACCGTGCCATATTCGCCCACAGCCCAACCGTTCGACAGGTCGATGAAATGGACGGCACTGAGCCATGCGGCCGTAGCGTCCAACTGGTGGCGCCACGTCTTCCCACCGTCGTTGGTCGCAAGAATGACTCCCATGCCGCCGTAGATGGCCACGTCGTAATCGCGAGGCCATCCACCCACAGCCCAACCGTGCTTGCGATCCAGGAAAACCACGTCTTCGAGAACGAAGTTGGTGCCAGACGTCTGTTCCGACCACGTGGATCCGCCATCCTTCGTATGAAGGATCGTTCCCAGTCCACCGACAGCCCATCCGTGCGTGGCATCGACGAAGCAGACGCTGGACAGGCGATCGCTTTCGCGGTTACGCTTCAGTGGTTTCTGCCTGGAACCGTCCACTCGTCTGGGCGCGGGTTTGGGCTGATTCGCGCCGGTGGTTTTCACCTTGCGCGCGTCGATTATCATCGTCCCGAGTCGCCGTACGTCGCGGATCACCGCGTCGGTAGCCGACCAGCGAAGATGAATCTGCTGACCGCGAGATGGTTTCACCGCAGAGTCGCTCCCCCAAAGCCAGGCGGCGTCCGTCGCGGAGCTGTTTCCGGCGGAGATGCATCGGTGCAAGTTCAGCCCCCAGCTATTTGGGACGTCTTCCGATGTGCACAGAGCGTCGAACGGGATGGCCAACTCGACCGACCAAGTGTCTTCGCTCTTGTTCACGCGAACTTGCGCTCCGGATTCCCATGACGGATGGGGCGCAACGGTGAACATGCCAAAGGTGTCGTAGTAGCGCTGGAGCAGGTTGCCCTGAGAATTGACCATGAATTGAAAAAGCCCCGCGTGAAACGGGTCGGCCGATTTCAGATCCGGCGCGAGCAACACCTCGACGTAGTCGCCCCAATCGAGTCCCCACGATTCGCGCCGATCGAGGAAATTGCAGCGACGATGCCCCTTGCCGTATGCCTGTTCTTCTTGCTCCCGCGTGACCACCCTCAGACGAGAGATATCCTGTTCCTGGCAATCGAAGCGGATGAAGAGGCGGTGTTCGTCATGGGTCAGTCGTACTTGGTTTCGCTGCGATGTCTGATTCGGGGGATTGCCGGAGAGCCCGCTGATCAATGCGGCGTGTGACCAGTCTTCTGCGGTCGGGAAAGGGCTTTCGACTCTAGGTTTCGCCAGTGGTTCGACAGAGACGGTGGGTGGTGGAGGCAGCATTGGCGGCTTCTGAACAGGAACGGCAAAGTCGTACTTGATGAAGGTGGTCTTTCTGCTCCGAGTTACTTCCGCCGGCTGCGCCCCGCTGCGCCGGGTGCGGCAGAGGTCCACTCCCCATACCGAATCCTCGTTTACATTTGGCTGCAGAGATTTCAGAGGGATTTGGACCTTGGTCTCCCATCGGCCATCGGCGATTTCCGTGGAGACCTTTGCCCCGGAGTGCCAAGCCGGGCAGAAGATGCCTCCTCCCCACGGATCGTAGAACACGTCCAACACCGCACCATTCGGATTGATGGCGATGAAGTAGAAGGCTCCTTCGAGAAACACTCTCTGATTCTTGAGTGGCCGGAGTTCAGGCAGTATCCTCGCGGGATCGGGTGCCAAATGCGCCAACTCCAGATGCGACAAGTCCTTGCCGATCGCCGTGGGCGTGAGGAAGATCGCGACGCAGTCGTCCAGCAGAACCGATGTGTCCGGCGGTTGGAGTTGCTGTGCCCATTCTTGCTCGTCGGTGATCCTTGTGCCCTGGAAGAGCATTCCCTTCAGTGGCACGAGATCTCCATCCCAGTACGCCCTTTCTTTCCGAGTCAGTTGATCTTGTGCCGGACTCTTCACGACCATGCTCTGCGGGGCAGGTTCATCGCAGGTCAGGGACACAGTGATCGTGTACCTGTCGCAGCCGACCGTTGCGCGCGTGCCAGCCCTTGCCGCTCCTCCGCTCTGGCCAACGAACCCGTCCAGTTTGCGTACATCGTCCGTGGATGCCCGGATGAAGGGCTCCGGGATACCTGCGTTTTGAAGGTTCAGCGCGGGCGGGTGCATCAGTTCCCACTGATAGACCTTGAACAATTCATCCAGTTGCTGCGGAGTGATATCCAAATCTGCGGCAAAGCGATCGGTTGTGCCGTATTGGCTCCAGAGGCGCAAACGCACAAGGTCGGCAAAGGGCCGGCCTGTCTTCTGCTCGATTCTCGCAACCGCGCGAGCGACGGACGTGTTGGGATCAGCGGCGACTGCCATCGTCGTCCATACAACGAGCACGAGCATGATGACATAGCGTACTACCGGTTTCCGAATAGTCAGAGAAGGCAAGGTCTGTGTCTCCTGTTCCAAGCCTGCGGAATATTGGTCGAGCGATCTCTGTGTTATAGCCCTGCTAACTTGCCCTTGTCGAACGAAATGGTTGCCTTTGCCAACCGAATGCGAAACTAGT
>CAZUAH010000209.1:0-13709 GCA_964617665.1 uncultured Pirellulaceae bacterium | reverse complement strand
CTAGTCTTCGGCAAACAAAAGGCGTCATCGGGAGATCGAACCGCGGGGCGTTTCGATGAATTGCCCGCCCTTGAAGTAGCCAAAGCGGTCGCCTCGTTTGACGTATTCCGTGCCCGCGCGGACCTCACGGACCGGCATACCGCAGTCGTACTCCCAGCGGCTCTGCTCGCTTCCGTCGGGCGCAAAACGGACCCACTCGGTGATAAAGCCATCGGTGTCAAACCGCTCGCTACTCAATAACACGTCTTCGCGATTGTAGTATTCGCGCGTTGCGAGTTTGCCGTCGCGGTAGCTGGTACGGCGAATGGCGTCTCCTTCCAAACCGATGTCGTGCCGTCGGTCAAGTACACCGTTCTCGTACCATTCCTTGTGGATCACACCGTCGTACAGGTGTACGATCTCGCGAACGGCTTCTGGGGCGCGCTTGGCGGTTTCGGCGGGCGCTTTCTGCGATTGGACCAGCCATCGGTCGGATGTCCAAGAGAAATCGGACGGCGGCTCGGCGAGTACGCGAAGCTTCGTGCGACCGGTGACTTCCACCGGTTCGCTCGGATCGCTCTCCAATCCACTCTGTTCCACGGCCACGGCGCGATAGACGCCGGGTGTAAGGGCGAGTTGATCCCCGGCGCGGAGCGGATCGGTGGTGATGCGTTGATCGCTGCGGAGCATATGATAGCCGCGCGTCTCGAAGTGTTCCTCGCCCGAAATGAGCTGCACCAAATCGTTGTTCAGTCTTAACACCGGACGATCCGGTTTTCGCACGACAACCACGTAAACGTCCGTCTGCCGTTGACGCATCAGCGGCGAATCGAGATCCTGGATCGATTTTCGCATAGGATAGGACGGTTCCGGCATGGTGTTCCATTGCGTAGCGGTGAGGCATCGTGCGTCGAACGAAGTGACCGCCCGGCCTGCTCTCAAATTGATTGTGAGTGTGTCATGAAGTCCCCGCGTTAGACCCTCGAAGCTCCCGGGGGTTTTGCGCTCGTATCCGATGATCTCTCGCAGCACGACGATCGACCCTGAATCGGGGAACCCGGCCGTCGAGGCCACCGGTATCGAGGTTGCCTTTCGTGATGTGTCCTGACTGATATGGGTGACTGGGCTGTCTTTCAGATCGTAGTTGGAGACAAAACAAACCTTGGTGCCATCGGGGCTGCCTTTTGGGTCCGCGTCGTATATACCGGAATTATCCTTGATAGTGCGGGGATAGCAGATGATCGACAGAGGGTGAAGGAAGAACCAGCCGTCGCCGCTGCGCAGGTCGGCTACCGTGCTGTCGCCGCAAACGTATCTTCCGCTCCGGCCGCACGGACTCACGTCACCGACGCCCACTGACGCGAGGATGTGCAGGTTGCTCGGGAAAGGCTCATTCCAGCGTCGGCCGCGGATCAGTCCGTTACCCAGCAGCAGATACTCGCCGTTTCCCAGCCAGCCCATGTGACATTTCTGAATGGTCGGTGCGAAGATGCTGCGGTTTTTGCCCTCCAAATCATGCCAATACCGCGTAGCGTCGAACGGATCGTCGTTGTGGTCTTGCCGAGTGAAGAAGACCGGACACCCAGGGCTGGGGAGTAGTTGAGCGCCAGATACTTCGGGCAACAATTCCGGCTCGGCGTGTCCAGCGATGGGGATACGATAGACTCGCATTTGCGGCTCCTGATCCCGACGGCGCCGGATGCCGTAGATCCAGCGATCCTGGAAATCGGTCTCGCCCAGCCGTTCGATGCCATAGCAGACGCGTGCTTTCTTGCCTGTGCCCAGGTCCAGCCAGCGGACCTCGGCTCCTTCAGCATAGCTTGGTCCGGCGGTTGGGTCTTCGTGCACGTAGAGCAGCCAGTTGCGACCGTTGGCCCAGCGGGGCGAGTGTCCCGCGTCAATCAATCGATCCTCGTCGCTGAGTAGATCGTAAACGTGCACCGTGGTGTGCTCTCGCATGCGGCCGCGGGCCTCCTGCCGGCCATAGCGCGTATAGCACAGGTATCGCCCGTCCGGGCTCCAACATTGCGTGTTGTGGTAGTTGGCCCAGTCCCGGACGGTCGGGTCGTTGGTGATCCGCCAGACTCCCAGATTGGGACCGTTGTCCGGCGTTTGGAAACGTTCGCGTTCCGCGTGGGCTCGCGTGAAGGGCGCAACGATGCCTAGGATTACCGCCGATGCATAGCAAACGACTCTCATCACCGTTCCTCCTCTGCGACTTTCACGTGCTGCGAAAAGGCCATAGACTGTTCGAGAGACTCCGGTAAGAGCAAACGGTTGAAGTAACAATATCATGGAGAAGGAATTCACCATGCTCAAGTCAGTATTGCACAATTACGCCTTTAACCTCGAATACGCCAAGATGCTGATGGCGGACATCGCGGACGACCAGATGTGCACGCAACCGGCCGACATCAAGAATCATCCGGCGTGGACCATCGGGCATCTTGCCTATGCGAGCAGTTACGCGGCGATTCTGGTGGGACTGGAACCGGCAGTGCCGGAGAATTGGGCAGAGCTATTTGGGCGCAATGTCTCGCCAGTCGACGATCGATCGACATACCCGTCGAAGGAAGAATTGATGCAGGCAATCGAGCAACAGCACGGCCGTGTGAGCGAAGCCCTAACGACGGCCGATCCTGCTATCTTCGACGGAGAAACGCCCGACGAGGAATTTCGCCAAATCATGCCCACGGTCGGTGACGCGCTCGGCTACCTGCTGGTATCGCACGAAGCCACACACCTCGGCCAACTCAGTGCTTGGCGACGGGCGATGGGAATGGGTTCGGTTTTTGGATAGTCGTCTGTCGCCGACGGCTTGCATGCCGCGTTGTCGGGAACGAGACGCGGGCACTGACGGGTACTCCTACGCTGTTCCGACTACAACTGGAATAGACGAGTCGGCGTCTTGACGTAGGTGTGCTCGATAAAGCCGAGAGCGACTTTCTCGTCAATGATGCGTCGGGCGATCAGATCTTCCAGAACGTTGGCTATCACTTCGCGCGAAATTTCTCCGGTGCCGACGATGCTCTCCGGACAACTGCTGTCCGATCCGAAGCAGAACTTGCCGTGAGGCACCATGGTCATCGCTTTCAGGCGCACATCACTCGTCGCCTGTTTGGTCTCCTTACGTGGCTCCGCGAATTCCTCGGATTGGGATGCCGCCGCCGATAGGCCCCGGCAGGCAAGAGTGCTCGCCGCCAGACCCGCCGCTGTGGTTCGCATGAATGCCCTTCGCCTAGTGTCTGTCACGATTCACACTCCTCTCTCGCCATCAGGTCACCGGTCAGTGCAATCTGCCCGTCTGTCCTTCAGAGGCCCGAATACTAAGTTGAGCATGTGAGGGTAGCCAGCCAACTGCTGTGAACACGTTCGTATTTACGTAAATCCTGATGAGTGGATCCCACGTTGTCACCGCGAGCCTCGAAAAATCCTCGGCCGATGTCCTCCCGGCTGCGAACATGCCTATTCGGCGGTACCGTCTTTCGCCGCGGCCTTCTTCAAATTCTTGAGCATTTCGAGCAGGTTGTTGGTGAGAATCACGGAGGCGTCTTTCTGCACTCGACTGGTCCCCATCCAAGTTTCGTAGCCGCCGAGTTCGTGCTGTTCGGGCGTCGGCAGATAGCCGTTGGTCCCATTGGCGAGACTAATGACCATGGTGCGCGGGAAAGGGCTACGTTTCTTCAGATCGAGTCCGATTTCGGCAAACGCCTCGAATGGAAGAGTACATACGGCAGAGTCCCCGATGTGCAGCGCCTGCACCAGCACCGTCACGGTCTCAGAAGATTTCGCCAGCCAAAGCGTACGACGCGCGTAGTTTTCGGCCAGACGCGGAAGCTTGTCGCGCTCGGCCTGATCTTTGATGGCGAGCACGGCCGCCGCCGATTCGATCTCTTGGTCCGTGGGGCGACGCCGTTTGATCGTCACTTCGCGCTGGATCATTCCCAGGCGCGCGTCCTGACGATGAGTGGCAATCGTGGCGCGCGCGCCAGGCGGCCTCGGCAGTCTTCTTGGCGACCACCTGAATCTGCTCGAAAGGCTTGCGCGGCGGGCGTTTCACGAGGAAGGAGATGTTGTTGATGTCGCCGGAAGTGCCATTGGACATCATGGCCACAAAGTCTCCGTCACCCACGCGGGACTGCATCAGTCGCGCAAACTCGCCGAAGTAGTCGGCGGAGATCATCTCCGCCGGCACGTGGCCCACGTAATGCAGCGAGTAGTTGGCCAACAGGGCCAGCGGCTTGGCTGATTGGGCGTCCTGCACCGAGAGGATGGTCACATCGGGATCGGTGGGGCCGGCAGGACGGTCGAGGACTTCGGGGCTTCGCGGCGGGTTCATCTTCACCTTGTCCATCTGGCCGAACGGATTCGGGGTCATCTTGCCCGGCTTCAGATACCAGCGGCGACAGAACACTTCATCGGGCACGGCGCTCGCAGCGGCGCCCACGCCCGCAGGACGCAGCGCGGCGTGCGCGCGGATAATGGACTTGGCGATTCCTCCCACGACAAGCTTCCGATAGGCAACAGCGGGCGCCGAGCCCTGTTTGATATTCGAGTGCGGAGCAGTGTGCGTATGGGTGGATGCCACGAGCATCTTTTCCACGGCGATGCCTGTTTCCTTCGATGCGATGCCCTTGGCTTCGTCACTCACGTCCTGCGGCACTCCAATATTGTCGACGACCACCAAGGCCAAAGTGGTATCGCCGTCATCGAGCACCACAGCGCGGGCGTAGAGCGGATCATGCACACGTTCAACCATTCGGGCATGGAACAGGCCCGGCATGTTCAGCGGAAACTGCTTCGGCGTGATGTCCACCGCCGCCGCCCCAGCGTGGAGTTTCGGAGCATCCGTCTCCGCGGCAAGGCACGGGAGACAAAGAACACTGAGAGACGCGAAAAAGAGAAGTGTGTGTTTCATGGTAGGCCTCGAAGTAGGAAAGGTTCGGTGCAGCGGTTCGGGCAGGTCCAAGCCGAGCCCGCAGCAAGCCATTCTTGCACGGTCGCTCAAGGCCGCGGTCAACGCGCGGCCGCGTCAAGTCTCTGGCAGTATAACATCAAAGCACCTGTCACTCACTCGACTCCCAGCAACTGCCCTATTCCCGCCTTCACAATTCCTTCGGCACACGGTTTGGCGGCCGATGCGGACGGCTCGTAGGCGCCTTCGGCGAACGATTTTTCGGTGCAAATGTAGCCCGGCGAACCGAGCCCGTAACCGGCCACGGCCACGAAGGCGCCGGGCTTCTGCTGCTGTGCGTAGAGCTGAAACTCGATCATCGGCTCGCCCGGCAGGTGTAGTATGTGTACATCGCCTATCTTCAGCGCGGTCAAGTCGATGGGCCGCTTGAGCCGCTCGGCACAAAGCAAACGCGAGGCGGCCCAGAGCCGGTCGTTTGGCTTTGCCTTGGTGTCTTCAAGCGTCGCCCGGCACTTGGTCGGATCGTACTTGCCGTCGGTCCGGGGCGGCAGCGAGACGGGCGCTATGCGCCACTCGATCGACTTGGCCGGAGCGAATTTGGCCACGGCGGCCGACGCTTCCATGCCGGCGTATAGCCGGTCGGTAAGCTCCTTGCGTGCCTCGAACGAGCGATCGTTGTATTTGCCCATCGCCACGTCGCCCGAACAGCCGGTGAAGTAGATCTGGAATACCCCTTCCTTCTTCTCCAGTCGCTGGCGTGCCATGCCGGCCGTGTCGATACCCGCGCGACCCTCGCCGTAACGACTCTGTGGGTGCGTTGCGTAATAGTGCAACCGCACCAGCGGCTTGCCGGATCGGGCCAGGGTGATTGTCTTGAGGTACGGGTCGATGATTCCTTCGGGCGCGGCGCGTAGCTCGGAGTTCGTGCAGGCGCTGCCTCGCCAGCGAACCTTGCCGTCCTCAGTCGGAATGCGGCGGTTCGACGCCACCCGATCAACCTTCGCCCGACTCGTACCAACAGAATCGAACGGTTCGAGTCGTTCGAGCGATTCACCGGCGGCGGCCGCCAACCGATCGGTGCACTTGGCCAAGAATTCCAGGTCGCGGATCTGCACCGCCTCCTTCTGTTTGTTGAACAGCTCTTGGGCCTCGCCGTCGTAGGAAGGGGCCGTGTGTTGGTGAACGCAGTGCACGGCAACGCGCGCCACGTCGGTGCCGACCGCCTCGGCCAGCTTCGTGCGGAACAAGAGGTGTGTTGCGTTGCGGATCGTGCACCAGTCGACCGTGCAGAGAACATAACGCTTGCCGTCGTCGTCCAGCACGATACCCTTGGCCTGAAGCGGTTGATCGACCGCCTCAAGCGGTTTGGAATAGAGCCGTTCACCTAGCGGGATGGTGACGTCCGACTGGAACGTGGCCACTCGCAAGTTCGGCGAGCTACTATCTGCAGCGGACAGGTCGACTGGCATCTGAATGATCGTTGTCAGCAACAGTCCAACAAGCAGCGAACGAATCATGGCGGGCTCCCAGGTGATTGGTGGCGGGCGTATGAGGACAATCAACACTTGCGGTTTTGCATCGTCCGGATCATAGCACGTGGAATTGGAGTATGCCACAGTCGTCGAACCTGCCTGCGGCTTGACGGCCCTATCCGCACGAAGGCATACTGCCGTTCGCACGATTGCCGACGTAGGCACGCTACGGATCGGCGATGTGTCCTCTCACCGAATCTTGCTCTGAAAGGAATGACAAAGTGAAACCCCCACGATGCATCAGTTCGCTGCTACTTGCCATGATTCTTGGTGGCGTTTGTTTTGGCGAGGCGCCCGAAGCGACTCTTGAGAAGAACAACACATGCCCCGATCCCAAAGCCACGGCCGATTGGATCGAGAGGATCGACAAGGTACACGAGCCGGGCTACATGAATTGGATCACCGCGTCCTGGGCCACGATGCTGCTCAAGCAGGAGATCATTTCGGCCGAGGATGCGCCCGAAGCGGCACGCGTCGTTCTGCAACTGTGGGAGTTCGACTTTGCTGAGGACGAGCGAGCTTGGAACCAGTTCTACAAGGACCATTACTTCTTCGTGAGAAGGCTCGACAAGGAGCTGGCCGGCATGATGATGATCGCCCGCACTCAGCCTTCCGGCCGGCAGATGCTTGAGGTGCGGCACCAACTGATGAAACAGATCTGCCGGATCTATGACTTGCAGGAGGCGACGCTCGACCTGGCCGAGCAGCACACCGCCACCATCATGCCCGGCTACACGCATTTCCGCCACGCCCAGCCGACGACCTTCGGCCACTATCTTCTTTCAGTGTCCGATGCGATCGGGCGGAGCACGAAGACCCTCGAACGCGGTTACCACCTGATGAGTCTGAACGAGATGGGTTGCGGGGCCCTGGCCGGAACGAGCTGGCCTATCGACCGCGATCTGGTCAGCCAGTACCTGGGCATGGACGGGTTGATCGAAAACGCCAACGACGCGGTGAGCTACACCGACGGGTATCTTGTCGTCGTCTGCGGCCTGACCAACGTTACCAACATCGCCAGCCGTACGGCGTTAGAGATGAGCTACTGGTCAGGTGTGGAATACGGTTTTCTGGAGATCGGGCGGCACCGCGGGACAAGCTTCATGATGCCTCAAAAGGCCAGCAACCCCAATGACATGGAGTTGATTCGTGTGCACGCAGGCCAGATGATTGGGCACCTTACCGGTGTGGCGGTGGCAGGGCTGCGCACACCGCACGGCGACGCATTCGAGATGCTCCACATGGCCGAACCGACGCTGGCTGCCCTAGAAACGACGGAGAAGTGCACGTCGAAGCTCACCAAAGAAATGCGAGAATTGCAGGTGAACAAAGAGAGGATGTTAACCGTGATCAAGGAATCCTACATCTGCGCCACCGAACTGGCCAACCAGATAGTCCGCGACTATGAACTGGGCTACCGGACCGCCCACGGGATTGTCAACGAATTCGTGTTGGCATCGCGGGAGCAGAAGGTCCCCGCAACCGAGGCCCAGGCAGGACTGCTGGACGAGGCGGCCCAGAAGGTCCTGGGGCGGAAGCTGGGGATGGCCGAGATGCGACTCCGCGAACTGCTCGACCCGGCGTATTTCATCAAAGTGACCGACAGTCGAGGCGGCGTGGCTCCCGACGAGGTGGCGCGCATGATCGCCAACCGCCGGCAGAAGCTGGCCGACGCGCGGGCCCGACATCTGAGGCGGATCGAGTCGTTAGAGAATGCGCAGAAGAAGATGCTATCTGACTTGCGCGGACTGTTCGAGAAATAGCTGTCGAGATTAGCCGGAACGCGCTAGCGTCCGGTTCGCCCAACCGTGGGCTAAACGCCCAACGGTTGATCAAATCGGACACTTGATGCTCGAACGATGCTTACGCGGACTGTACGAGAAATCGTAAAGAACCTCACAGGCAATTCACACGCCAGCAGATCGTTCCCAGCCATGGCGCAGCTCTGCTCTCGAACGGTCAGAAGGACCCTCTATGTCGAGCGAGTCCGAGAAGGCACGGCCACTCAGTTCACGGTATTGGCGGAACGTTTCGAGCAGGTGCTACTCCTCCGCGGCGGAGCGGTCCGTGGGAGACTCACTTCTTATCGCGGGGCGTCTCCTCAATTACTTCATAGCCGGCCGGCGGCTCGAGGCTGAACAGCGATTCGTCCATGTCCACGTTGAGCTCGAAGTCGCTCACCGTGGTTTTCGCATTGGGATACTCCGGCGTGGTTATTTCGATGCGGACCGGCAGCCCGGATTTTGGATCGCCCCACAAACTCATCACCGAGGCAGGGTCACTGACGGTGAGACGGAATCCGATGACTCGGTGTCCTTCAATGTCCTTCTCGCCGAGCGAGTCGAGTCTGATGTTCCGAAGGTCCGCGTACCGGCCATCGAGCGCCAGCTGGAACAAAGACGCCACGGGGTCTATGTCTTTGTTGGGAGGCGCCAGTTGGTCTATGTCTTCGTCGGGACTCGCATCTTCGGACTTCTTGACGAGAGTGCGGACTTTGGCTTTCTTTGTCTGGTGATACAGAGCAAGACGCTTTCCTTGGCGCCGATCCGTGATAATCGTCACCGCCTTGAAGTTGTCCGGTTTCTTCCACTCCGTGCGTTTCCGAGTGGCGCCCAGCGTCATCACCTCGGAGATTGTCACGGATCGGCCCCCGGGTAGGAGCTTGTTGATTTTGGCAATTCCGTCTCTCTCCACCTTTTCCATTTCGGCGGATGCTCTCTTCATCATTTCGGCGGCCACGACCTTTATCATTTCGGCAGATAGGCGGCCCTCATTCAATTCAGCGGACAGGCGCTGCCGCATTTCAGCGGATATGCCTTGCATTTCGGATGACAGGCGCTTTTTCGTTTTGGCCGATAGGCCCTTCTCCGCCTCAGCGGCCAAGCCCTTCTCGAATTCGGGGATCAATCGCTCCTTTCTGGCGGCAATTTGCTTTTTGATTTCCGCGATTTGGCGATCCCTCACAGCGGAAAAGCCCTCCATTTCCACGGTGACCTTGTATTTGGCGCTTTTCGCATCGCGGATCGGCTCGATGAAGCCGGCAAAGTCGGCGAAGGCCGGCGTGGCGCCGCCTCCGTGAAACCACAAGGCCGTGCCTACGATGGCGACAACGAAAATGACCGCGGCGGCAGCGCGGGAAACTGGGGAACGCATGATCCACCTCCAGTTGGTTAAGGAACGGGAAAGAAGCGTTGGGCGAGCTGACTGTGCTTGCGTACCCTTCGCCACGCGGGCACGGATACCGGCTTCAAAGTCGTCCGGATCAGCACGGTGGGGTCGGAGAGCCTCACGCAGATCTTCTTCAGCAACGAGCTTCACAGACATAGCATGACCTTCCCAATCTGCAACGCCGAAACCTCCTCGTCGAGCATTCGCCGCAACGAGCGGCGTGCCTGATAGAGGCGTCCTTCAACCGTCTTCGGGCTGATCGATAGTAAGTCCGCCACGTCCTTGACGTTCGTTTCCTCCAGATAGTGCATCAGCACGACTTGTCGCTGCTTGGCTGGCAGTCGGTCGATTGCGTTTCGCAGCTTCTCCAGTTGTTCCGAGGGTTCTGGATCAGATGGTGCCGCGACATGCTCAAGAACGGTCGGTTCGACCGTCGTGATGCGATCACGACGCCGCTGGTGACTTCGAACCCAGTTTCGATACTGATTTCTAGCGACACCGCGGAGCCAACGGCCGAAAACTCCTGGCTTCTCCCAATCCCCCCGACAGGACTCCCGATTCAGGTAAGCTTCAGCAAAGCTATCCTGAGCGATTTCTGTCGCATCAGCCCACGGTACCCCCCAAGAAGCGATGAGGCCAAGAAGAGGCCCGCGGTAGACTTCAATGAGTTGTGAGGGGTCCATGCTGATCCTTTCTCTACCTGGTAGTGTCCGGACCCGAACCCAATCACACAAGATTATTGAAAGAAACTTGCGAATTCGATCTACGATGGAGGCATCGAGCTTCGCCCTCGCTGACGCTTCGGGTTACGACACACAACATTTTTGCCTATCCTCGTAGCATTCCGCCCTGCCGTACTGCTGACGCTGCTCCAAGAGCGTCATTCAACGTCAATGACTTCAGGAAAGGAGCCTTGCCATGAAACACACTCCAAACTTCATCCTTATCTCGTTCCTGCTCACACAGTTCACGGCACTGCAAGCCGCCAAGCCCATTCCGCCTGAAGGTTTTCGCGCAATCTTTAATGGCAAAGACCTAACGGGTTGGCATGGACTCAATCCACACCGCGTCGCGAAGCTCACCGGCGAGAAGCGCGACGCGAACCTCGAACAGCAGCGGGCTGATTTTCCGAAGCATTGGACTGTCGAGAACGGCGAGTTGGTCAACGACGGCCACGGCCCTTACGCCACGAGCGACGAGGAGTTTGGCGACATCGAGTTTCTCATCGAATACAAGACTGTGCCGAAGGCCGATAGTGGTATTTATCTGCGCGGTACGCCGCAGGTGCAAATCTGGGATTGGAATCAGGTCTTCAATCCCAAGAATCCGACCCGCAAACCACACCTGGGCTCCGGTGGCCTGTTTAACAACACCCCCGGCTTGTCCGGTCGCGACCCGCTTGTGCTTGCGGACAAACCTTTTGGCGAGTGGAACCAGTTCCGGATCCGCCAGATCGGCGACCGTACTTGGGTGTGGTTGAATGACAAACTGGTCGTGGACGGCGCGGTGATGGAAAACTATTGGGATCGCTCGAAGCCTTTGCCCGCCAAAGGCCCAATCATGCTGCAGACCCACGGTGGTGAAATCCGCTGGCGCAATTTGTTCGTACGCGACATCGCTCCGGACCAGCTCAAGGTCCGCATCGAGAAGGACGTGACGTATCTCGAACCGGATCGTGCTGAGAAAGCAGACCTCTATCTGCCGCCTACGTTCGAGCCGGGGAGAGAATACCCAGGCATCGTGATCATCCACGGCGGCGGGTGGGCGGGCGGCGACAAAGCCGCGGCCCGCGAAATCAACATTGGCACCACGCTCGCCACACATGGCTACGTCTGCATGTCGATCAACTACGCCTTGGCCAAGGCCGGCTCGCCGACCTTTCCGCAGAACATCCAGGAGTGCAAACGGGCCGTGCGCTGGCTGCGCAAGAATGCCGCCCGGTTTCAGCTCGATGGGGATCACATCGGGGCCATCGGCGGTTCGGCGGGCGGGCATCTGACGGCGCTGCTGGCGGTGAGCGGACCGGAGGTCGGGATTGACCCCGAGGAGGATGCGGAATACTCCTGCCGCATCCAGGCTGCGGTGCCGATGTACCCACACTGCGCGTCCTCGTGGGAGGGCCGGGTTCCAACTGTACCCTATCCGACCCTGCCCATGTTCGCCAAGCCACAGGCGGAGGCACCCGCTCTGTGGAACTCGGCCTCGCCTATCAAACAGCTATCGAAGGATGACCCGCCCATGCTGATCCTGCACGGCACAGCGGACAAGACCACACCGGTGGACCAGTCCACGCGTTTGCACGAGGCGGCGAAGGAGATCGGCGTGCAAAGTAAGCTGATCATCATCAAAGACGCCCCCCACAGCTTCCACCTTCAGCCCAAACAGAAGGACCTCCGGCCAGAGGTCATTGACTTCTTCGACAAACACCTCAAGCCGAATGAACGAACCCAAGAATCCTGAAACGCATGCTCTTGGCCTCAATTGCGCACTGCGTAGGCCGGAACGAGGCCGAACCCATTGCCGGAACGGCGCAAACCGGCCTTATCGCTTTGATAGCCTGTACCGTAGACAACGCCAATAGAAGAGGCCGAAGTTCCGGCAGCTGCACGGTTTGCTTGGTCCGGCCTACAGATTGGTACGCAATACAGGCTGGAAGGCGGATGGCATGGCACGTTGGAGTGAACCCGCTGACCGGTGCATCGGCAGACACGGAGGAACGAAGATGATGCAAAGAGTCCTTCTCCTGGCATTGCTTGGGCCTGGGGTTGCGAACGCAGAGCCGCGGACGCCCGTCGTGACCGAACTCCGTGCCGAGTACCGGTATGGCCAGACGTTTCTGACATGGCAGGAGTCGGCTGTGCCGGTGGGGACGACCTTCAATGTCTATTTGTCGCGTAGTCCCATTGTTGATGAAGCGACGCTTGCGGATGCCAAACAAGTCTGCCCGTGGATCGAGCCCCGGTCGGCGGAGGACTGGACACGCGACAAAGGCAACTACGGCAAAGGACGCGTGAAGGACGCGGCGACTGGCCAAATACCACCCGTGCCCGAACCGCTCGGGTACATTATCCAGGAAGGTGCGGAGCGTCTGGACCCGATGTCGGGCCTGCACGTGCACACCGTCGGCACAGACGAGCAGGGAAACGGCTACTACGCCGTCACGACGGTGTTGGACGGCCGGGAGGACGGCACCATCGTCCCCGGCGAGAACGCGCTGCGTGATCCGGTCGCCCAGAAGTGCGAGCAGATCCGTCCCATCTGGCAGGGCGAGGGTACGGCAGCGGTGCTCGACTCGGGCAGAGGAAAGCCGCTGCACCTGGTGCTGCACGCCAAAGGCAACCGTGCGGCCTGCAAGTACATCGTCTTCGGCGACTCGACGCATGCCTGGCGCGAGGGCATTCCTTTTATGTTTGACGTGGCTGTCCGCCCCGATCGCGTCCTGCTTCTACCGAGTAATACCATGTACGTTGGACGGTCCTTCAAAAGAGGCATCGCAGCCACTAGCGACATCCGCGGCATCTGGACCTTCTGGTACGGCTCGAGCGACAAGATTCCCCAGCCCGAGAAAATCGAGAAGGGCATTCCCACGAACTACAGCGAACGACGGCTGCTGTTTGAAATCGACTGGGTGAAGCGCTGTCTCGGAACCGATCCCAATCGCACGTACTGCTCCGGCTCGTCCATGGGCGGCTGCGGGGCAATGTCTTTTGCTTTCCGCCATCCGGAGATATTCGCCGCCGTCAGCGCACACGTCCCCATCGTGGCTTACAACGACGGCGACGAGAAGAAAGGGCAAAGACTTGGCTGGCACGGCAACAGTCACCGGCTAATTTCCTTCTGCGGCCCTCTTTCGCTTACGTGCAGCGAGGGCATGCCGTTGTCGAAACGAATGGACTCGACTGACTTCGTTCTTTCGCATCCGGACGATCTGCCTTTTCTGATCATCGCCAATGGCCGCCAAGACGCATCCATCCCCTGGCACAACAATCCAGACCTCTACCGGGCGCTCCGGAAGATGCGTCACGGCTGCCTGATCGCCTGGAACGACGGCATCCATTCTGAAGTCGCCAACGGGCTGCCGCCCGACTTTCTGAAATGGAAAACGACACACCTGA
>CAZUAH010000208.1:0-22369 GCA_964617665.1 uncultured Pirellulaceae bacterium | reverse complement strand
GTTAGCGAAGGAAGCCCCGGGGTTTCGGGCTACGCCCTCCAACCCCGGCCACCCGAAAACTAAGCTCTGACAAAGCTCGAGGCTGAAGTGTTACGAATCTCTCAGTCGTCTTTCTTCAAACGTCTTACCAGTTGCGCTTCGTACAGATTCGCCGGCTGCAGACGCAGCGGGTCGAGTGGTTCGAACCATCGGCCGGTTGGTTCCAACACAGAGGGATCGCTGGAGAGCAGACCCACCAGGTTCATCAGATCGGGCCCCCAGCCATGTGGCCAAGTCTGCGGCCGGCGGGATCGGATGCACCAGAAGGTCTCCCACGCGGCCGAATGACGTCCCCGTGCCGCGCCGCCGCCGGACTGAAACATGCGACTGCCCTCGCCCAAGTCGATGTTCGTGAATAGGTTTGCATGCGGTCCGTGACAGTGATGGTCGAAGCACACATCCAACCCCTTACCGTTCGCAGCCACGTTGCCCGCCGAACCGCTGCTGACGGTGATATCGTGCATAAACCGAGTACAGAACTCGAAGTCGGTCACCAGGTTGTCCTGTCCGCCAATCGTGATGCCATGATGACCAGTGGCTTTGCGACTGGGCTCGATTCGTCGATGCGATTCGATTTCGATCTGGCTGAGTGTGACGTTCACGCCGCTGAGGAAAATGCCGCTGTCCGCGTTGTGGATCCAGAGTTTTCGCGCCCAGCAGTTGTGCACGCCGCTCATTGCCATCGCGTTGTAGCCCAACTCGGTGAAGTGACCTTTGTACGGCAATTCGGGGAAGTCAAATCCCAGATCTTCAATCCCCACTTCCTCGACGCTGCTGGCCACCGCATAAACTCGTGGATTCCATTCGCGCCGTACGTCCGTCCGCAACGGCCGGTCGAACTCGATCCGCTTGCCAGCGGCGTCGACTTTCGTCACCCTAGCTATGAAGGAGACGCTCGCACTAGCCCCAAGATTGCCAATGCGGCCAGGATCGTCGGCGTAAAGGTGCCGGGCCAACGTCTGTCCTCGCGTATCCCTCATGTGCAAGCGGAATTCGTCCCCGACATGAAGTGCCTTCGGGTCGCTGACGGTCAGACTCAGGTCACCACGTTTCGCCGAAGCCTCAACCTCGGCGAGCATCTTATTGGAGAATGTGCCGACGACCCATACAAATCCGCCGGACCACGAGTAGTTGCTGGTCCGTCGCCCCGATGTCGTCGCGCCCCAATTCGGTTTGATTTCGTTCAACGGAGTGGGAAACCGAAGGATCGACTGACGGTGGCCGGCGCCTTTCAGTGATGTGCCTGCGGCGCGGATGTACAGAAAGTCCTTGATCACATACACGCCACTTGGCACGAGAATCGTCTTTCCTGCGGATTTCTCAATAGCTTGCTGGAAAGCTCGTGTATCGTCCGTCTGGCCGTCGCCAACAGCCCCGAAGTCCTTGACCGAACAATCCGGCCGCAGCGTGGGAAGCGGTTTCTCGCCGCGGTGATATCCCGCGTAGGAGAAATCCGGCAAGCGACTCTCGGCCGACCACCGTTCTCCTTGGCGTCCCCACAACTCTGAGTCCAGGGGACCGTCCGCGGCGACATACGCAGTTGTCCAGAAACATGTGGCCACGGGAAGCAAGGCAAGACGAAGGGTCACGGCGATTCGACTCATGAAGCGTCTTTCTTCGGCAGGCAATTGCGGTTGGGCGAGATGTAGTGCTAGGCGAGTTGGTCGTAAGGCATTGTGCAGGTGAGCATCCAGGCATTCTAGAGTCAGCGGAGGCACTTTGCCACTCCGTCTGCTGCAATCCAGCATTCCCGATGTGTACGCGACATACTCCTTCTAGCTGTGACGGCACGTCGCGACCGCGTTTTTCTTCCCTACTCAGGCACGAGCGAATGCGGGGTGGCAACCTCTTGCGTGACCGTGAAACGCACGTCTTTGTGTGTCTGTAGGAATGAGGCGGGGAAGCTTCGGCTAACCGGACCGAGTAGAGTCCTCCGCAATACGAAACGTTGCCAGTGCCAGTCGAGAAAGACGTGTATGCGGCGGGCGTTCAGGACTTGTTTCATGCCGATGGTCACGGCAAAGTCGGGGACTCGTCCGAGATCGCCGCCAGTGCCAAATATGCTGTTGGTGGCCTTGGTGGTTTCGGCGAGTTTGATGATCCGCGTCGGCGACTTGGCAAACGATTCGCCTGCCCAGGATTCGCTGGCCAAAGGCGGCTCGTTGAACGCGATATGCCCGTTCAGGCCGATGCCTGCGAAGGCTATGTCCACGCCGCCCCAACGTTTGATAGCAGCCTCGACGGCGTTCGTATCCTCTGGGTTAGGCACAATCCAGTTCTGTTTCTTGAAGCCGCATTTTTGAATGGCTTTCTGTGCAAAGTGCCTCACGATGAAGGCGGTGAAACTGAATGGATCCGAAAGCGGGACGTTGCGGCTGGCGTCCGGTGTCAGATACTCGTCCATCGACACAATGCAGAGCCGTGACAGGTCGATTTTCTCGGCTGCGGCGATATCGGCCATTTGCCGCCATTGCCCGGTGGGGCCGACGGGCATGATGATAACGAATCGTTTCTTGCGTTTGTTGGCCGTTCGCACTCGTTCGAGGATTGTGTTGGCAAACTCCACTGCTAACGCCTCTCGATCCTCGACAACGTCAATCGGTACGCCGATGCGTCTGCGAAGTTGGGCGACCGTGCACGAGGCGATCTTTCCAGGTGGCAATGGCTTCATCGGTCGAATCCTCTTCATTTTGACCGCGACACGGTCCAAGATGCTTTCAGCTACGTACGCTCTGAGCATACAATAGTCAGCGTCACGTGAACAGCTTTCGGCCGAACGGTGTAGGTCCAGCTTGACTTGCGATATTAGCCGGTGCGCTCTAGCGTCCGGTTCTAGCAGGAACCGTGGGCTATCGCCCAGCGGCTGATTGAGCCGCCAGAATGGCTTGCCTTGCGGCACAGTCCATACACAACATGCACCTTCCTGGAGAACTTCGATGATGATTGACATATACCCGTGCTCGAACTTGAATAGCCGCTTCTCTTGGCGAGACGCGGCGATGCTTCTTGCATTGCTCGTCGTCTGCTGTGGAACGCTGAGTTCGACGCAATGCGCAGCGGCGGATGACCAACGGCCTCTCAAAGTAATCCGCCACATCGACATTGTTCACATGACGCATACCGATATCGGGTTTACGGATCATCCGATTGTTTGTCGGCAGCAACAGGTGCGTTATCTGGATATCGCGATCGACGCTGTATTGGCTACGTGTGACGCGCCGGCAGAAGCTCAATTCTATTGGACTGCCGAAACGACACTGGCTGTCGACGATTGGTGGCAGGCGGCGGACGCCGCGCGGCGCGACGATTTGTTGAAGGCAGTCGGCACGGGGCGTTTGGAGGTCGCGGCGATGGCCACGAACCAAACGCCCACGATGGATCCGGCCGAGTGGCATACCGCGCTTCATTGGCTGCCCGGCGAGTTGTGGGACCGCGTCCTACCTCGTGTGGCGATCCAGAACGATGTTAACGGGTTTCCAAGATCTGGCGCGGTCGCTCTGTTGGATCGGGACGTGGAGTACCTGTTCATGGGCATCAATTCGACCAACGGCGGACCGCCGTTCAATCGCCCATCGGCCTTTTGGTGGAAGATGCCGGATGGACGCCGCATGTTCGTCTGGTTGGGCGATCATTACGCACGAGGTTTCTACTACTTCCATCCGCAAAGCTGGCGGCGGGGTCCGGTACCGGAATCGACCGACACGCGGTATCGTCCGGCGCGACCGGGTGACTTCTTCCGATCGGACGAGGCTTCTGTGCTGGCCGCTCATGCTCACCTGCTTGGCCGAC
This sequence comes from uncultured Pirellulaceae bacterium, assembly GCA_964617665.1. Classification (GTDB taxonomy): domain Bacteria; phylum Planctomycetota; class Planctomycetia; order Pirellulales; family Pirellulaceae; genus JADHUC01. The sequence goes on along the minus strand of CAZUAH010000208.1, from coordinate 18,541 downwards.
TGCGCGGCTTGGAGACTAGCGGCTACTCGCATCCATCGCTGATCGTGTCGGTGACCAACGAATGGCGTATGGACAATGACCCACCGTTTCCGCCGTTGGCCGACTTTGTGGGCGAATGGAATCGGCTTGGCTTGAAACCGGAGCTTCGAATGTCGACGGCTGCCGACGCTTTAGACCGTATGCGCCGCGAGATCGGCGACAAGATTCCCACGCACGAAGGCGAATGGACCGACTGGTGGGCCAACGGAGGTGCGTCCGGGCCACGTGAAGTGGCCGCCAGCCGTCGCGCGAAACGGTTGGCGGCTGCCGCGCTGTCGCCAGTGTGGGGACCGGCCGACGAGCGCACTCTCCAAGCGGCCGACACGATCTATCGCGACCTTTGCCTGTTCGACGAGCACACCTGGGGATCGAGCAATAGCGTGTCGCAGCCGCACAGTCTGGAGACGTGGGGCGAGTACAGCGAGAAGTCGCGCATGGCGTATCGTCCGATGGCTCTGGCCAAGCTGCTGTTGGCACAAAGGGCTCGGACGGCGGTCTACGGTGGCGACCAAGGTCTGTATGTGGCCAATACGACAAAGCTGCCGTGGAACGGGTGGATAACGATGCCAGCGTCTTGCCTGCGCGGTGACTTCCGTTCGCTGGAGGATCCGGATACGGGGGAACTGATCCCATTGACCTTCGAACATGGTTACCGGCCGTTTACCCGTCCGGCAGACGCGCACGAATTGTCCGTCTCAAATACATCGGAGACCTTCCCAGATCACTGCCCGAACCAGCAGGTGCGATTCTGGGTGGAGCAACTGGATGGTGAGTCAACACGGCGCTTTCTTTTCTCCGATAAAACACTCGACCCCGGGCCGGCGCCGGAGCCGATCAATGTGACCATGGACGAACACGGCTGGCCGATATCTGCCATTTGGCCAGGAATGGAAAGGCCTTTGTTCGCGGCCGGTACCGGAGACTTCTTGTCGGTCGGCGTGGGTGGATTTGCCGGCCGTTGGGCTTATGGCGATATCTTCAGCGTTGGCGATCCAGCCCAGCGAGAAAAACGGAGAAGCGAGATATTGGACGAAGTGACCGCCGTTGCCACGAAGGCGGCCCACGCCGAGCAGAACGCGCACACCACCGTGTACGAGCAGGTGCTGGAGCATCCGCGCACAAAGTGGCTCGTACGACGTCTGGAACTCTGGAACCGCGAGCCCAGGGCACGGCTGACAGTCCGTTTCCACCGCACCGAATCGGAAAGGCCGGAGTTGCTTTTTGTGGCGTGCACCTTGCCCTGCAAAGAGCGACTGCCGGAAACTAGCAACGGCGGTCTGCCGTTTGTGCCGTACGAGGGCCAACTGCCAGGCACATGCCGCGACTACTTCTCGATCGACAGTTGGATTCGATATCAGACGCCAGCCGGCGCGTGGCTCTGGACGACGCGGGATGCTCCGTTGGTTACGTTCGGCGATCATCAGGTTCTGGCTCGTCGGGCCGATCCGCCGGAGCATCCGAACCGTATCCTGACAATGGCGTTCAACAACGTCTGGTTCACGAACTTCGTGGCCGACAGTCACGGTGCGATGGAATTCCAGTTCGATATCGCCTGGCAATCGCCGAACAGCCCCCAAGCGGACGTGGCCGAGTACGCCAAAACGTTACTGTCCGAACCACAAGTCGTCATCAATCCCGATCTTCGCGCCGACCCCGTCTTCATGGATCGGCTGCATCGGCCGTAGCCGCAATGGCGGGTGTCACGGCTTGCGGATTGTCCAAGGTAATCCGCTTGGCCAAGATCAAGATCTGCCGCCACGCAGCGAATAGGAATGATGACGTGCAGACGCCGTAGTTTTCCGACGGCCCACCGTTTATGTCAGATGTAGTGCAAGCAGGAGCCTCAAACCATGTCCGAAAAACCGGCAGCACCGCAAGACGAAAATCAGGGAGCCATGGAGCTGTTTCTGGTCGTGTTGTTCTCAATTCTATTCCCGCCGATTCTGCTAGGCGGCTTCTTCATCGTGCATCCACGTGAAGAAATCGTTGTCTTGAGGTTTGGCAAGTACGTGACTACGCTCAGAACCCAGGGAATACGATGGATCCATCCGGTGGGTCGGACGCTGCACCGAATCTCGACCAAAGATACAACGTTGGACATCGCCACAACAACCGTTGTGGAAGTGAATGGCAACCCGGTCGAGATCAGTGCCGTTGTTGTCTATCGTGTCGAGGATACGTACAAGGCGGCCTTGCACGTCGAAAGCTACAAGAAGTTCATCGAAGACCAAGCGGGAGCCGTGGTGAAACGCGTCGCCTCCAGATTCCCATACGAATCAGCGGATGAGACGACGCCGTGCCTCAAGAAAGAGAGTCGGGAGGTCACCGACACGTTTGTTGTGGAATTGCAGGAAGCGGTGACTCCGTCCGGCATTCGCGTGCTAGGGGTGCGGTTGAACGACCTGACGTATGCGCCCGAGATTGCCCAGGCGATGCTGATGCGGCAGCAGGCATTGGCACTGATCGACGCCAGAAAAACGATCGTCGAAGGGGCTGTCGAGATCGTGCGCGACGCGGTTGGTCAGCTCAAGGCAGCAGGACTGGAGGTAAGCGCAGACGATCGTGACGACTTGGTCGCAAATCTATTGGTTGTGCTGTGCAGTGGCGAACGGGCGCAACCCGTCTTGCAGGTGCAAGCGTCGGGCAGGTCGCACGGCCGGGGTTGACGGGCTCGGGCGGTCGGCGGGCGTCCTAACTTGGAGGAGGAACAGCAGTTGGACATCAGAGGCTCTCTCTGTTGAGAGAAAGTATACCCCAACATTGCATCAATCTGTCGTAGGATGGGCACTCCTGCCCGTCCAGACGCGAAGCAAACAGCGTTTCTTGAATCGTCGCCAGATCTCACCATCGGTGAGGTTTGAAAGACTCCGCCATCTGAACGTTCCAAGCGGAAAAACACGGGCAAGAGTGCCCGTGCTACATTTTCGATCTGCAACGTTGGGGTATACTCTCATCCGCCGCTCGCCAAACGAGTCATCGTCGCCCCGGACTGGCATATGCGGTAGGTGCCGGACTATTCAATCAAAGGAGTCATTCATGCGAATCCCAATCAGTCTCACGATTGCCTTGCTGTGCCCGATCGCAATCGGCGGCGAGGCCGGCCAGCCCACGACGACGTTGCGTTGTGAAGTCGTCGATGCCGATTCAGGCGAGCTGCTGCCTGCCAGGATCTACGTTCAATCGTCGGATGGCCAGTGGTTCTTTGCCAAGTCGGCCTCGCCCAACGGATCCGCAGTGATCTATGACAAGCAGCGTTTAGAGAATTGTGTCGAGAAGCACACCACAGTGTCGGCACATCCGTTCGTGGTCGAGTTGCCGCCGGGGCGAGTGACAGTACGTGCGGAACGTGGAAAAGAGTACTTTCCGGCCGAGCACACGGTCGAGATTGGCCGAGAGCCGGCGAACTCACGAATCGAGCTGAAGCGATGGATCGATATGGCTGCCGCTGACTGGTACTCGGGCGATACGCACGTGCACCGGCCGCTGGACGAGTTGCCAAATCTGATGTTGGCCGAGGACTTGAATGTCGGCCTGCCGTTAACGTCCTGGGTAACTGCCGCGTACATGCCGCCAGGATCCGGAGGCAGCAAGCGTTCCGTGGAGGTCGAGCCAAAACCAATCTACGTAGATCCGACGCACGTCATCTATCCAGTCAACACGGAATACGAGATCTTCACCGTGGGGCATAAGCGGCATACGCTTGGTGCCGTGTTCGCGTTGGGACACAAGAATCGCTTTTCGATCGGCGTGCCGCCCGTGCGGCCATTTGCCGAACAGGCTAGGCGGGAGGGAGCCCTCTTGGACCTGGACAAGCATTCGTGGCCCTGGTCGCTGATGCTGGCGCCCGTGGCCGGCGTGGATCTCTTTGAATTGTCGAACAATCACTGCTGGCGGACCGAGTTCGGTTTTCGGCGATGGACGATCGACACAGTGCCTGAGTACCAGCGAATCCAGCAAGACGCGAACGGAATGACCGAATGGGGCTGGATCGACTTTGGTTTTCAGACGTATTACGCCTTGTTGAATTGCGGATTTCGCATGCGACCGTCCGCGGGTACCGCCTCGGGCGTCCATCCCGTGCCACTTGGGTTCGGACGAGTCTACGTCCATGTACCGGAGAAGTTCAGTTACGAGCGATGGATGAAAGGACTGGCTGCCGGACGTAGTTTCGTCACAACCGGACCAATGTTGATGATCGAGATCGATGGCAAACCGCCAGGCAGCACGCTGGAACGGCGACCGCAGGACGAAGCCACAATTCACATCACCGGCTCCGCCGCGAGTGCCCGTCCGCTTCGCCCGATAGAGATTGTCGTGAACGGTAAAGTAATCGCCAGCCTCCCAGCCGCAAACAACAAAACGGCGAAGGGTGGTTGCGAGAGCCCCATCGACACCACGATCAGACTCGAAGGCTCGTCGTGGATCGCCATCCGGGCCTTTGAGGACCGGCCCGACGGACGCGTCCGGTTCGCTCATTCAAGTCCAGTCCACGTGGACGTGGAAGGAAAGCCCCTTCGGCCTCGCCGCGCAGAAGTCGACTATCTCGTCCGCCGCATGAAGGAAGAACTTGATCGGTGCCGCGAAGTGCTTCGCCCTGAAGATTTGGAGGAGTACCGACAGGCACTGGCAGCATACGAATCGCTGGCCGCCGATGCTCGCAACGAGTAGTGCTTTGTCAGACGGAAGAATCAGGGTTAACCGTAGTGGATCTTGCCAAAGATCCCTTGGCGTGAGGATTTCTGGCAAGATCCACTACCCTATAATCATGCGTTGACAAAGCACCAGTTGGCCGGCCTCTCCGGCGGAGGGAGTTACAGAACAGTTTCCCTTCGTCCCGTGACAACGGTCGCCTGAGATGCGCACTCGGCGTTTCGGTTTGCGCAATCGCCGATTGGGACGGCGCGAGCGCCACTTCGGAGCGCTGAATCGCGGCTTCGGTCTTGCCAAATCGCCGCGTCGATCCGCAGAATCGCTTCGCGATGCGCTGAATCGTCCGGTCGGTGCGCCAGAGCACCCGTTCGGTCCGTCAAATCGCCGCTTCGTGTTTCGTAGTCCGTGCGAGAAGCGCCGAATGGGCGCTTCGATTTACGCAACGACCACTTCGGTGAGCCAAATCACTGCTTCGGTCAGCGAAATTGCCTCGAAGACCGCCGAATCGCCACTTCGGACAATCAAATCGCGCCTTTGATCGGACAAATCGCCGTGTGGATCGATGTAATTGCTAGCGGCGAAAGGACTTGCGGAATATGCTAGATTGCGGGGCAGTATTTCGGGGTGCCTCTTTCCGCCCGAATCGAGCTTTACAATCCCGGCTGCAGAAGGAATTCGGTGGGTAACCGGTTACCCACCGAAAAAACTCGGCTGTAACCCGTTACCCGCCGAAAGAATTCGGCACATATCTCTCTTCGCTGGCTCAATACGCTTTGGGGTACGATCTTATGCGAAAGACGTTGATCACAGTGAATTTGGCACTGTTCCTAGCGCTGACGTCATCCGTGTTGGAATCGCGTGCGGACACCGTTGCTGATCCGAAACTCGGGTTCACACTCAAGCTACCCACGGACTTCGTCCCCCGTCCCGACTTGGTAGGCGCTACGCCGGATATCGTGCACGCGTTCCAGTACGGAGAGGCAACCGAAGGCGAAATCGCTGTGCTTCTCCTCATTGAGAAGTTGGGGGGTGTCATCGGCCGGGAACGCTTAAGCAGCCAAGACATGCCTCCAGGCTTCAACGGAGACCTTTTCGTCACTACGTGGCAGGGATTCGAGATCGATGGTTTCGAGGTTCCAGAAAGCGTGAATGGAGTTGACGCCATCACCTACAATGTGCAGATTCCTTTGAAGCGGGAAGCCATTCAGGTCAAGCTGTTCGGACCGGTGAAGCGCGAGGAAGTACTGCGGGCTCTATTGCGCCAGGTGCTCGATGGGTTGAAAGGGGAAAGCAACTGGCTCGCCGCCGCCGCGCCGCCGTCGGTCGCTGGTTCAGAGAACTACGGGATGGTTCTTCTTTGCCTTGGCATTGTTGGCGTTGTCGCTGGTCTCGTTATCCTTTGGTTTGTGTCACGGATATCACCGAAGGGAACTGTGTTGGTAATCGCGGCGGTGCTCTATTTGGTGAGCTGGCAGATGGACGACATCCGCGTGCGGGAAATCCGATTACTATCTGGTACTCTGCGGATGCTTGGCTTTGCCGGAGGCATTCTCGGAGTTGTCGACTTGCTGCGAAAGCGAAAACCAAAGGACGCCAGCGAACAAGGGGATGCAGGCAAGCCGGGCTAGCCGTTTTCGAATCGAACGGGATCTCCCGGCCGCCTGATCCCGGACGTTACGCATCGAGCGGCCGCAACGCTGTGCGATATAACTGGCTGTGGTTTCGCGTGGCGGCCCTAGACCACCTTGTCGTGAACAACTCGTTTTTGGGCGGATGATTCCATGTACTGTTCTGTTTCAAGTCTTCTCTTTGTGGCTATTCTGTGGGTTCTGGCAGCCACTCCGACAACGCTGGCCGGTGAACCCGGTGAACCAAGCGCCAATCTCTCCTTCAAGTGGATCGACCGGGCAATGGAATTTGCCAAGAGGTCGGAGGATGCGAAGACTATTTCTAACGTGTTTGTGTATCGGGCAGTGTGGCACGCGAGACACAAATCGTATGACGCCGCGGTTCGCGATACAACTCGGTGCAGCGCGCCACCGTTGGTCACGATTGAGCTTGCACGACTCGGCGATGACAAAGGGGCTCTCCAAATTGCACGAGCTCTCCCGCCAAGCCGAGCCAAGCAACAGGCTTTCTGTGGGATTGTCCATGCTCTCAGCAAAGCCCGCAAATTCGACAGGGCGATTTCCGTTATTGGTGAGATTGACGACCCCACCGTTTGCGCGTGGGCAAGACTTGGCCTCACCCTGCAGCAGGCCAACGCTGGGTGTTACGACGCCGCCTCGAAAACGCTCGCAAGTATGCAAACGCCCGATGCCCCTTCGTCCTCCTCAACGCTGGCTCGTCGGCAGGAAGAGTGCGCTCGGCTCATCGAGCGTTGTCGTGTGGAAGAGTATACGCGGCCCCCATCAAGACCTTTCCGCAGCGTCGCCGACCGCTTTCGCGAACTGACCGTGCACTGGGACGTCAACTATAATAGGCTGAGCGAATCTGAGCGATTGGCGAAAACGCTGACAAACCCGATTCACCGTGTCAAGGCATGGCTGGCGATTGCATGGGCATACTTGGAACGTCGGGAGTTGCAGGCGTGCAATACTGCGAAGGAGAGGGCACTGCAGTGCGCCGATGAGATGGCCAATCCAGAGACGGCAGCACTGGGATACATCTTCTTGGCTGACCTTCAATTGGAGTTGGGGGAAGGAAGATCGGCTAAGAAACTCGTGCGAAGAGCCATTCAAGCGACAGGAAGAACATGGACAGCCAAAACGTTGGCCAGTCCTGTGGGGCCAGAAACGTTCGGTGTGCTGACTCGTTGCGGCGAGGCGCAAGTGGCGATCGACGCATTGCTCAGTATCAGAGGTCAGACTGAAAACTCGTTGTGGCTTGCAGTCGGAGCCTTCACGTGGTCCGAAGGGAAAAAGGCATCGCTAGATGGCCTCCTCGAATCGGACATCCCGGATGCCGCGAAGGCCACGATTTGCCTCGGTGCGGTGCAAGCCATCCAAGCCATCGAACTTACAGAGGAAGACTAGCGGCACAAGTGGCCGGCAATATGGCGAGTTGGAGAGGGGAGTGTTGGGCGTTACTGAACGTCGGAGGAAATCGTACACTGTGAGAGGGTTCTCAGATGGATACCCGGAAATGCGGAACCAGGGGATGCTCGGGAGCGGGAACACGCGTGTACATATGGTAAATCAACTCCCCGCCCCGTGATCCCATACGTTTTTTTTAAGTGGGTCGCCGCGTCGAAAGACTAGCGAACCGATAACCGTTGCACTTACTGGGACATTTCTTCTTGGCTATTACCGTTCAGCACGTTCTGCAACGCTTCGCGCAGTTGGTCGGCGTATTGCGGTCCGCCTCCGACGAACAGACGAGCGACGTTGCCATTGCTATCGATGATCAGCGTCTGAGGTATGGCGATGTGGCGTGTTCCCAGAGGCTATTTCTTCGGAAGCCTCCACAGTTTCAAGGCCGCTTGGCGATCGGTGAAGCCGACGGCCAGCGTGCGGCTGTCGGGCGAGAAGGCTCCGCAGCTTGATTCCATCTGGCGTTGGTGCACGACCGTGCCGGCCTGGACGTCCCACAGGAAAACCGTCCGCTGGGACTTCGTCGCGGCCGACCCTGCGCGGCCAAGGAGCCTGCCGTCTGGTGAGAAAAACAGACAAGCGTGCCCATAACGGTGCCCAGCGTCAATCGTCCTCAGGTGTTTGCCCGTCCGGGCGTCGTACAGTTTCACGCCGAACAGATCGCCCACTGCCAGCAAGCGACTGTCCGGCGAAAAAGCCACTGCGCACACTTGGCTGGGGGCGACGGGGCGGGGCGAGAGATGCGGCGCCTTTTTGCCGGTGTTGTCGTTTGTGATGTGGCAAACCTGCGTCCAACCCTTGGTCTCCCAAACCATAGTGCCGGCCGTCGTAGTCGCGCTGGCCAACAGCGCGCCATCCGGCGAATATGCGCAATCGTTCAACTGCCCTCCGTCGTCGTGATTGATTGTCTTGATGAGTTCTCCGGTGTTGGTATTCCATACAAACAGGGGACAGTTTTCGCCGCTCGCGAAACCGGTCCACTGAGCTCCGCCGCAGGCGACGAGTTCGCCGTCGCGCGAGATTGCCACTGCGAGGATCAGCATACGATTGTTCCTGTAGGGAGGCACATTCATCGTTCGCCGCAGTTTGCCAGTTTCGGCGTCCCACAGGCCAAGTTCTCCCCCCGCTCGCGCGAAGATCGTTTTGCCGTCTGCCGAGAGCCGTAGCGTGTCGCCCAGGAAGAAGTTGCCGTGGTGTTCGGATTCGAGCGTCACGGTCTTGCTCAGCTTTGCTGTCTCCACGTCCCAGAAGCGAACGGTAACCTCTTTCTCGGTCGCCACGCTGATCAGTGTCTTGCCGTCCTCTGAGAACTTCACCGCCCTCACGTTGAGATGATCGGGCAGTGTGGTCATCTCGGCTTCGTCGATCTCCGATGTGTCAGCGGCCTCCGCAGTAACAACTGTCGGAATACATCTGATCGTTGGCAGCAAGAACGCCGAAACGCTAAGCACCGCACAGAACGCCCGGGGGCTCAGCCGCGGTTTCTTTTGGCTCGACGTGGCCGCCATCTCCTCGGTGCTCGCCGTGCTCTTGGAACCCGATGCTTGGGTCATCAATTGTTCTCCGGTTGTTATTGCTCACGGCCGTAGTAACCGTCCGAGTCACTTTGGGGGAGGTGATAGTAATGCACCGATTCCGAGGTGTTCGGCTTGGCGGCCCGACGACGTTCGCCCATTTTTCCTCCGGGAGTCAGCGAACGGACTTCAAAGAAATCGAAGACGGCATCCATGTCGTTCGCCCCCGTTGTTCCGTTTTTCGCGACAAGACCGATCCGCTTCGGGGCGCCGTTTCCCCATTCCTGCTTGCCGGCTGATACGAACTCCCTGCCGTCAGTGCTGTACACCCGTTCGTAGGTCTTACCCCGTTTGATGATGCGAATCCAAAGGCGTTGCTGTTCGACTTCGCTCTGGTCTATGTCGCTGGTCGGTTCTCCATTCGTTTCTCGAACAAACACGAACCGGACGTCTGTCCTTCCACGCTCTATGTCGCACTTCAAGTAGTTGTCGTCGTCGTCATAGATGAGTAGTCCAGCTTGTTGATACGGCGTAATTGGCTTGAACGATTCGATGCAGGTGGTCAGCACGAAATCGCCGCCTTCGGCCATCGGGTTACGGATCAGATAGAGGTTCTTGGCCGAGGGGCCGAGGCTCTGATAAATGCTGCCATATTGCGTCGTGATGGTGAGTTTACCGGGGTTCTTGGTTAGCGACACGTGCGTCGGATCGGGTCGCGCCGGTTCCCAGTTCAGCGCGAGCCGACCATCGAATCCGTCGTAGAACCGGACCGCCTGATCCGCACCCGAGTCGTATGCCTCCGGCTCAGCCGGCTTATCTGTCGTAGAACGTCTGGATGTTCTCTCTGAGGAAGTCAATGAGCAGTTACTTGGCTGACGATTGCCGTACAATGGGATGTCCACAGGCTCAAGGCCAGTGGCCTGGATCGAGAAGTCTTTCCAGAGTGTGTCCGTGGTAGTAGGCGATCCATCGGTGGTTGTCCCGACACGAACCAGCCCGATGGTACTCGCGCCAAATTCGACTTCATGGAGCTTTCGACGCTCGTCGCCATCTCCCTCGACAGCGAAAAACTGAAGCGTCGATCCCGTTCGGTTCAGGCACAGCTTTCCACTCTTTGTTTTTGCCGGGAAGTACTTGTATTGCGGTCGCCGCTTTCCCTTCTTGTTTCGCGTCGAAACGTGAACGAAGAAGACGTCATCCCCGTCCTGGCTCACGCATCGTCGGAACGATGCCGCATGCAACGTCCCTTCGGCCAAGATGTAAAGCCCTGCCCCGGCGCCCGCACCGGTCTTGGGGTGCTCGACGGAGAGTAGTTCATAGGAGGCGGCGATTTCAAAGTCGCCGTGGATTTTCCGTAGCGGCAGGAAGCCCATCGAGGGCTTCGTGTGGCCTTGATGGTTCGGAATGGTAATCCGTAGTCCGCCCAACTCGGGTTTCAAGAGCCGTAGCCCGTACAGCGTATTGTAGCCAAATGGGGCAAGCGCACTGTGGTCGAACTGCTTTTGCCGAAAGTCTGTCCGATAGACACCCGTTCGGACACATCCTCTCGCGGAAACTCGCGGCGACTCTGCTCCGTATACCCCCAGCCCGGCTGAATACGCGGCCGCCGCGTCCTCTACACCAGCGCTGCCGGGAACGTTTTGCGTGGACGCCTGCTGGCCGGATGCCTGACCGTTGAGTCCGGCGACCAACAGGCCCCAAAACAGTGCGGATCCCACTGAGAGGGTCCGCGTCCTTGCTGGCGGCGTTTCGCAATCTAGCAGTACGGGTCCGCGCACGATTCCTGTAACATGTTTCATTACCAGGGCCTCCAAGTAAGGAACGAGTTGGGCGTCGGCCGTGCAGGGTTACCGTTGCCCCACGCCAGCCGGAGCCACCGATGGTGTCTAGTTTCGAGTCTTCTGAGTCTGTTACCGGAACACTGATTCGCGTTCTGTAATCAATTCACATGCCGTCCCGGCGCTCGCTTGAACTTCACAAGCACGCTATCATCATCCTATTCGGTCTTCGTTTGTGATTGCGGTCCGCCGTCCTGCAACACGGTAGGAGGCTTCGCACGCAGCTCTTGTGCACGAATCGCAAAGTCACTCCACAAGACGCCCACGCTGTCACGTGCCCCCTCGGCCCATGTCTCGACGCGGACCATTCCTATTGGCGTCGTGCCGAACTCTGTCTGCCACAGAGCACGGAACTGATCGCTGCCTTCGTCCCTCACGAGATAATTCAACAGGCTACCGGTTCGGACAAGACGCAGCTCTCCAGAAAGCCCGTGAGCTGGAAAATACTTCTTTCCCGTTGTTCGTTTGCCAGTCTCGTCAACAACTCTCCACTCGACTAGAAAAGCATCGTCTCCCGAGAGCCTGCATCTTCTAAGCGTGGCACCGTTGAGCGTCCTCTCTGCAATGATGTACAGGTTTGGTCCGACACTCAGATATTCCTCGTCGACAGGTGCCAATGATAGGACTTCGTAGGTTGCCGTGATTTCGAAATCGCCGACAAGATCGAACGTTGGGGCAAAACCAAGCTTTGGTTTGTTCTGGACTTGCTCCTTGGGGATCTCAATGCAGAGGCCTCTTTCCTCGCGTCTGAAAAGGGAAGCGCCGTACGGACTGTTTATCCCAAGCGGCAGGAGGCGAATTCTATCGAATTTCGCACCGCGGAAATCGAAAATGAGCTCATCGGGAAGCTGGGCTGTACGAAGCTCGTGAGCCACCGGAACATTGGGGCTGTCGAATTGGTCGGTTCCGCGAATGACCTTTTCCGGTTCGGGTTGGGCAGTCGGCGTTTGGATCCCCGATTCGGAAGGAGTTTCTCGCCAGAAGTCGCCAACGATCAACAGTCCTACCACTACGGCGGAAGTCAGGAGGACGGCCGCAGTCACGGCCCAATGCCACGGGAATTGGAACAGGCGGGACCGACGTCGAGGTTTCGATCCCAACGATTCGGATCGGTTCGACAGGGACAACCGTGACGAGATGTCCTCACAGCGATCTCCCGACAATCCGAGGTGCGCGGCGGGCGGTCCCTGAATTTGGACCAGCAACCGCTCGAGCGTCTCGGCAACCTCTGCAGCGGATTGGAACCGTTCGTCCGGGTCTCTTGCCAGCAGTCTGTGAACGGCCTGCGCTAGTTCATTGGGGACGTCATCCCGAATGTTCTGTATCGGTTCAGGCTCGAATACTGCATGACCTGCCAGCTTTTCCGTGACGTTGCCCTTGGTCAACGGCGGTCGTCCAGCAAGCAAAAAGTAGAGCGTGGCCCCAAGGCTGTAGAGGTCAGATCGAGTATCGGCCCTATGTGCGTTGGTAGCCTGTTCCGGAGATATGTAGTCAGGTGTGCCAATAATGGTGCTCAGCGTAGTTAGCTCACCTCGCAGAGGTTTTGTCTCATCAGGGACCACCACTTCCGCGGTGAGCGAAGCCAAGCCGAAGTCCAAGATCTTGACCGTACCGTCATCGGTCAACATGAGGTTGTGTGGCTTGATGTCGCGGTGAATCATGCCGCGCTCATGGGCATGTTGTAGCCCGAAGGCAGCTTGTCGCACGAATCGACAGGCGTCCTCGATGGACAGTGGTCCTCGCTGCTTCACCACTTCGGCCAGATTAGTCCCTTCTACGTACTCCATCGCCAGAAAGTGAGCATCGCCAGCTTGCTCCGCGTCGTACGCGGACACAATGCTCGGGTGAGACAGGGAGGCGGCTGCTCGGACCTCACGTCGAAAGCGTTCAACAGCTTGCGAGTTTTCGACCAGATCCTGATTGATGACCTTCAGCGCAACGGTCCGTTGCATCAAGCGATGCTCCGCCTTGTACACATCGCCCATGCCCCCTTTGCCGATTTGTTCAAGGACGCGGTAACGTAGATGGTCAGCCAAATCCGATGGCAAGTCGATCGCCGTCTGGGAGCAGTTGGCGGAGTCGACGTCAGTTCGCTGGCTCACAGGGTGAGGGACTTCATCATTCGTCTGATCCTGGAACGTGAAATCGGTTTCTGCTGTGCCCTTGTTGGCGGCAGATGCTGATGGGTCCGCGACCGCTTCGTTGCGGTCGCTCGTCTGCCGAACGAGCGCGAGAAGCTGATCGTCGGGTACTTCGTCAATCGCGCGACAACACGAATCGCAGGTGGCTAAGTGTTTCTCGATATGGTCGATCTCGTCCAATTCCAATTCGCCTCGCGCAAATGCGACGAGTCGGACCGGGGCGGGATGGACCATTTGATCGTTCACCGACCGATTCTCCATCGACTTGGACAATGCAGAGTGCCTTCATCTAGATAAGTGCATGAAAGAGCGTCATCTGACGCGAAAAGATGGAAAAAGTCTCGCTCAATCGACCAGCCCTTGAGCCTCTTGTCGCAACATCTTCAGCACACGCGACTTAGCGCCATAGACCGCTTCGACGGACATTCCCAATTCACGGGCCACGACATTGGCAGCGACCCCCTCAATCGACCGGCGACGAAACGCTTCCCAGGTCTTCGGCGCTATCTTCGGTTGGATCAGTTCCAATAGCCGATCAATGACGTGTTGATCGTGCTGCTGATTCCAAATACGACTTAACGCACTATTTGGGTCCGCCAATTGGTCGAGTTGCCGCATGAGATCGCTATCGCCCGTTGCTACGGGACGATACTGTCGTGATCGCCAGAAATTGCGCAGACGGTGAACCAGGATTGCTTGCAGCCAGGAACGAAATGCCCCGGGTCGTTCGCTATGCTCGAATGCAGGCAATTCGCGCGAAACGGTCAACAGGACTTCTTGTACGAGATCGTCCATGTCTGATGACTGAATGCCGTATCGACCAAGCCAGCGTCGTAAGAGCGGTGTGTAGATATCCGTGAGCCGCGTCCATGATTCGGAATCAGGTTTCCGAATCAGTTTGTCGAGCAAACTCAGTGAAGTGTTTTCATGAGACATCGTCACGTGGCCTCGGTCAAAACCCTTCATCCATTGTCAGCCCACGAATCTGACGCGCCAATCAACGTGCTTGAGCTGCTCCAATTACGCGAGGAGAAAGCCGCAATCTACCCCACGAACTGGAGCACGACATGGAAAGACTAAACGAACCGACGGCCGCATATCGTCGGCGTGATGGACGCTGCACGCTGCATTTATTGCGACGTTCCTTGTCCATTGCCCTCAGCCAAAACGCTCTCCAACGCGTCGCGGAGTTGGTCGGCGTATTGCGGTCCGCCGCCGACGAATAGCCGTGCGACGTTTCCGTCGCTGTCGATGATCACGGTTTGAGGAATGGCGGTGGCAGCGTATTTCTCTGCGACGACTCCGTCCCGATCCAGGGCTACGGTCGGTTCTAGCTCGAGTCGTTCGAGCGTGGGGGTGATTCGGTCTGGAGCCTCCTGCAGGTTGACAGCCACTAACAGCACATTCTCGTCCTCGAATTCGCCAACCACGCGATCAAGCTGCGGCATGATCTGAATGCATGGCCCGCACCAGGTGGCCCAGAAGTCGAGTACGACAACTTTGCCTCGGTGGTCGCTCAGGTGGAACTTCTCGCCGTCCAACGTTTCCAGCTCGAAGTCGGGAGCCGGTTTGCCAACCAATGCCGAGTCGATTCCTGGCGAACGGCTGCCTTCTTCGCCGCCTCCGGTGACGAATAGGGGATCGATGGCGTTTCGCAATCTCCATCTTTGATAGGCGAGTTCGGGTGCCACTTGCTCGATGGCTCGGCCGATCAACAGTTGATCCACTTCGCTCAACTCGACGCGGCACGCGCCGAGTACGTCGCTCGTGCCGCTCAGGATTGTGTCCGTCACCTCCTCTGGGACAAACGTCAAACGGATACCGTCGTCGCGAAGTGCTTGTACGCGCGTTGCTTTGAATTCCTCCGACACGGCCGCCTTCTCGACGGACGCATCTAACTCTTCGTCGTGCAGCCAGATGATTCGCGTGACATACTTGCGAGGCAGTTGTCTATTCTCCAACCGCACCTCGACGGTAAGTGTCTCGTCGTCCATGTCCATCAGCCGGGCTCGCAAGTAGTCGCCGCTGGTCGAGCGAATCAGATGCGTAGGCGGGTTGTCTCTCTGCATGCGTGGCAGCGTAAGCAGCCGGTCACGTTTGGAACTGTTGATCTTGGTTGCCCGACTTCGATTCTCCAACTCGACGGCCTTGATCTTGTCGTTGGTCACAAATGTGGCGTCGAAGACCGAGGATTGAAACGTGACACCTTTATCATCAATCCGTTCCACTTTGCATGGGATCGTGTCGCCAGTGCGCAGGAACAGGCTGGGACCAAATCGCGATGGCTTGCGAGTGGAAGTCGCTGCTGTGGTCGATGGGCCGCCACCCAGCACTTGAACCAATTGCCCCAAAACACCGGCGGGCCGCGCGGGCGGCGGTTGCAGGTGCACATGTCTTGTCGTTTGGGCCTGGGGAGCAGGTGCTGGTGGGGGATCGCGGTACACGATCCGCCCAGAGGCTCCACGTCGAATAGCACCGGCGGTGGCGCTGCCGCGCGGATGCCATACCAGGCATGTCGCATCAGGTTGGTCGCTGCCAACTACCAGGCACCCATTTAGCTTGACGCCCTCCGACTCCAATCGGCCGACTCGGCCACTGGCCTCCGTCGGCGGCCTTTCGCTGTCCAGCACCACCAACGTGTGCAACTCTAACACGCTTAGACCCAACGGTTCTGCCACCCCGGGGCACGTCATCCACAAGCGGCCGTCTTGCACTTTGGTCAACTCGCCACTGAGCCGCACTCCGTCGTGGAAAGCTGCACGGATCTGGCGTGGCGCCAGATCGTCCGGTGGTGACAACGCAACACTGCCGACTTGGTCCCCGCCGATCCGGACGTCCCTGCCGTCTTCGTCAACAATGAACTCCTTCGTAGCCGCATCGTATCCTTTGATTTCACCGTATACGATCGAACCGTCGGAACGATGAAGTCGAGATTTTTCCGCCTGCACTTCGCGGGGCGGGTCGCCGTTCCATCGCCTGATGCGGAGCTGTTCCAGCCGCACGTTACCCTTGTGGTTGAACAGCCGGATGATGGAAGACGGGCTTGAGTCGGGATCCGTCACCGTCAAATCCGCCAGTTGCTTGCCCTCGGCCGAAAAGACGATAGCTCGGTTGCGTTCCTGGTCCAGGTACACCAGGAAGTGAGCACGGCCAGCGCCGACAAGGAGTGTCTGCAGCGAAGCCAGATCGGCTTCGTCCTCCGTTTCCCGAAAAAGCACCAAGTCATTATCCCAGGCCTCGAAACGAAATGCTGGTCGGACCAGGACCTTGTTCCATTTCTCCCACGCTCGCTCGTGTTTCTCGCGATTGGCGCCCAGGGCCAATACAAAATCCGGCTTGGCCGTCCAGGAGAGGGTAAATTCGATACTGGCCTTTGCGGGCATACCGAAATCGCCGACGATCGTTGCACCATCTTGGTCCGTGACCAAGTGCCCGCCTTCCTGCCGCCACGCTCCGTCGGGTATGGGCTTGTCCCATTCGGACAAGCCATTTGGCCCCAGGTAAACCAAGTCCGCCCCGCCACTCCAACGTAACATCCGGCGGATGTTCGCCCGCTGTATGTGCAGAAGGCCAAAACGTTGCACGTCCAACTCGGCTTCCTCGGCGGACAATCCGACGAGCGAGCCAAATAGCAGATCGCCGCCGGCCAATTCGATGCAGTATTCGCCTGCTGGCCTTGGCCGTTCAGGAGGAGGCGGAAAGTGGACGACGCTTACCCCTTTCCGAGCGAAGTCGAACGGAGCCGTGAACGCCGAACCCTGCCAGCGCAAGATGTCGGGCCGGTCGCAATCCATCAGTTCGCCTGCCACATGGTCCCCATTGGCCAGACGCAGTGTCGAGCCAGTCGCCGGATTCGCCGGCGTTTCGGCACCATGCGAGTCGCTGTTGATCAGCGAGAGCACCCAAGCAACGAAAATCCAGAAGAACGAGACACGTAATACAATCACAGTTCTATCGCTCGTAGATGGGCAGGAATCGGTAGTTCAACGCCAACGCCAATAGCGACAAAGACGTACTGATTGAAGGGCCAAGCTGCCCGTTCACGCTGCCGTCGCTCTGTTGGGCATTTTTCAACTGACGAACCAGGAGCTTGTTCCACTTCTCCCACGCGTCGATGTCGCCTTGAAACAGCGCTTGAGCTTGGTAGTAACGTGCATACTCGGGCCACTGCTGTGCGGGCTGCTCGATTCGTTGCGTCAAGTGTTGTAGCGCGGCCTTGTACTGGGACAGGTCTTTGCGTCGGGCCACGGCGAACACGAGCGTCGCAATGGACGACCTCGCAAGCGAATCGCCAAAGCCACCCATACCGGAATAGCCGACCTGACCTCCGCTGGAAGTCATGCTCTTGTAGTACGAGACTGCCTTGTCGATGGACGTGTCTGGAACCTCGATGCCGGCGTTGCGTGCGGCGAGCAACCCCACCAGCACGGCACCGCTGACCGACGTGTCCGCATCGGTTGAATCGGGCGAGTACCGCCATCCACCGACCGAGTTCTTCTTCTGGGAAGTGATCGCCGCGCGTACTGCCAATTCAAGTGACGCACCAATCGAATGACGTTTCGAGCGCTGCCCAGTTGGCCACAAGTCGCGCTCGTCCACGGCTCCGTAAGCTTCGGCCAGGCCGAGCATCCCGAAGCCATGATGGTACATGCTGTTGCCAAAGTAGCCGGTTGCTTCGTTTTGCCCAGAGATGATGCTGCGAACTGCCCGCCGCACGTGGTTTCGGTACAGCCCAAAGTTTGGATCCTCGCCCGAGGCAAGAAAGACCATCAGCCCCAGTCCGGTCGCACCCGGGCCGCTTTGGCCGCCGGTCCACGTGCCCTCTTGGGTTTGCGTGGTGGCCAGATACTGCAAGCCGCGGTCGTATATCTCGCGCACGTCTCGTGGTACGACTTCGCCGTGGTGTGTGAATGGGAGCTGTGCGTTGGCCACGGTGCCGCTCATGACGACAGAAACGCAGACCGCCAAAGCGATCAGCATGCGAGGACTGGCACTGGGATGGGGCGCGAAACGCTGTCGCGGCCGATTCGCAACTGAAATTTGGGAGGGCGAAGCTCCTGCTGAGCCGTGTCTTCCCGGGGTCTCGGCTCGGCGGGAGCCTCGCCCTCCCGGCTTTGAATCCGCTCTATGTAATGCAGGCTTGTCAATCATGCTGCCATTCCGACAGAGGTAGTTTCAATGTCGCCTCCGGCTTAGGGTTAAACGGGTAAAATCTACTGTATAAATCCGTTCGTCCTGAGGGTCGCTTCCATTCCTCTTCCGTGTGC
>CAZUAH010000207.1:0-22369 GCA_964617665.1 uncultured Pirellulaceae bacterium | reverse complement strand
AACCGTGGCTAGCGCCAAAACGGCTAATCTCTCCTACTGGTAAACTCTACATTGATAGACCACTAGAAGAAGTCCGCGTTGACAGATGAAGCTACGTCGGACCCACAGTTCTTACCCCTCGTGCGCTTCGTGTCTTCGTGGTTCCTCACTTTCCGATGTCGTGGAATCTTAGGCATTCAATGGACACGGCCCAAACCTGAGCACAGAACGACGTCACCCCAGGAAACACGTTTGGCAGGCTTGAGATTGTCCCCTGATCAATCATAATCATCGTTCACCACCACTATTCACACTTGGGAGATCACAATGATTCGCACCTTGACACTATTGGCTCTTGTTTCGTTTGCCGCTGACCTCTTCGCAGCCGATGCTCCGCAGACTGTTCCTGCCGAACCAGCAGACATGAAGTGTTTGTTCAACGGGAAGGATCTTACCGGCTGGGACGGCGATCCCAGGCTGTGGTCTGTGAAAGACGGCGTCATTCACGGAGAAACGACGCCAGAGAACGCGGCCAAGGGCAACACGTTCCTGATCTGCCAAGATGCCGTACTGAAAGATTTTGAGTTGCGTCTTTCGTTCCGCTGCAACGCAACGAACAACTCGGGCATTCAATACCGATCGAAGCACATCACCGAGGGCAACGTTCGAAACAAATGGGTCGTGCGCGGTTACCAGCACGAGATCCGGAACCAGAACAAACTGTCAAGCGTGTCTGGCTTCATCTACGGCGAAGGTATAGGTCGAGGCCGCATGTGCCTGGTCGGCGAGAAGGCCGTCTGGGGAGCGGATGGAAAGAAAGAGGTCATCGGTAGTCTGATCAACGCGGAAGAGTTCGAGAAGCTGTTTAAGCTGGACGACTGGAACGACGTGGTGATCATCGCCAAGGGCCCTCACATCCAGCACTACATGAACGACAGGCTGATCCTCGATTTCACCGACAACCATCCCGAGCTGTCTCTGCGCGAAGGCATTCTCGCCCTGCAACTACACGCCGGCAAACCCATGTGGGCCGAGTATAAGAACATCCGCATCAAAGAAATCAAGTAAACTGCCGGGCAAGTCTACTACTACGCTCGGTATCACCTCGCCTGCGCTGAAATGCCGAGCAGGTCGCGCATTGCTGACATTAGGACTTCTTCCACCTCTGGTGCGGTGCAGGAGCGGGTGGACTCGTAGCCTCCTTGCTGGTAGAGGTGTTTCGTGCCGATGTACGAGGGGCCGTGGTCTCCATAGGCGGCCATGCAGACGAAGTCGTCGGGGCGCATCTTCTGGGCGGCTAGCTGGTAATGGACGAATAGCTCGCCCGGCATGTGCAGCGTGTAGGTCGGCCCAATACGAAGACAGGTCAACGGGATCTTATGTCCCGCTTGCGTGCGTCGTAGCCAAGCCAGGTCCCGAGCGGCCTTGATTTGTACTCTTGCGTTCTTTTTCAACTGCTCCAGACAGTACTGCTCGGTCACGCGTTTGCGGATCGGTAGACTGACGGGATGGATTCGCCAGTTGACGTCGGCCGCGGTGACCGGCAACTTCTGCTGTGCGTCCCAGGCGGCCTTCATGCCGGCGGCAAGCCGCGCGGCCAAACGCGGGCGGGTTGCCAGTGTGTTGTCGTTGTACTTGCCTACGGCAATGTCGCCGCCGGCGCCGTTGAAGTGGACGTGGGCAACATCGGGTAGCGCCGCTACACGGGCTGCGCGAGCCAAGCCCATGACCTCGGAACTGACGCCTCCCTGGCCGTATATGGCGCACGAATGGCACGCGTAGTAGGTCAGCGAGGCCAGCGGTCGGTCGCCGTCCCAGAAACTCAGTAGACGCACGTACGGATCGATAAGACCTTCGGGTGCGGCTTTCATTTCCTTGCTGCCACCGCTGCTGGAGCGCCAGAACCGCAGCGTGCCATCGGGATTGAAGATGCGACGGCTGGACGCGACCTTTTCCACTTCGGCCATGCCGTGGCCCACATGCGTAACCGGGCGTGCCAGTTCGACCGCCTTTTCCGCTTCCGCAGCGACTCGCATCAACGCTTCTTCGGAGAAGGTCTTGTCGTACATCAGGTCGGGCTGCCCACGGGCGGCCATAATCTCCTCGGCCGAATAATCCACGCCCGGCGCGTTGTGCTGGTGGACCACGTGTACCGCGACTCGATCGGCCGTGGTACCGACAGCTTTGGCCAGCGCCTCTCGCCAGGCGTCCTGGGCGCCGTTGGCGATGATTACCCAATCGACGGCGCATAAGACGATCGGTGCTTGGCTGCCCAACAATACAATACCACGGGCGCTAAGTGGATCGAGGATCTCTTTCGCCGGCGCCACGAGTCCGATGCACAAAGGGCTGCCCAACGGCGGCGTCACGTCCGCCTGAAACGAAGCGATCCGCAACGGCATGGGATCTTCGGCTGCGAGAGTGCCCGCGGCGGCGAGCGGGCCTCCTAACACAACAGACTTCACGAAATCACGTCGTTGCATGGTGATGAACCCCTGGAGGTGATGGTCTTGTACTTCGTTTCGCTACTTGACCATCACACGGCTAACTTGATGCACTCGCCCGTCGTGCGGGGCGTCGATAGCCAAGCGGATTGCCGGTTTCTTCGTGTGTGGATCGATCAGGGCGACACCCAGTGTGTAGATTCCATCTTCTAGCGACTGAGGAATCTCGATGCAACCTGTCGCATTATGGTCGCCCGGAAACCAAGTCGTGGAATCGACGGCGGTCTGTTCGTGTTCTGAGGCGGTCCTGCCCTCGCTGTCCAGGAGATACAGTACCAGTGTGTGCTTCCGATAGAGCCTGCCTACGCCGACGTTCGACCATTTCATTTGGACGGCAAGCCGATCGCCAGGCGAGACGGACTCGGCGTGTGAGATTTCGCTGAGCACGAAACGATAGCCGGACCGCCGCGCCAGTTCGTGGAGCTTCGGCCATGCTTCGTCGGGTACTCGGCCGAGGTTGTCGTTGATGTACGTCGCGTGGTTCGAGAGGATGAACTGGACGGCGCTGTCAAACGACCAGCCACGACGTTTGAGAAAGTCGTACGGCCCAAACCACTCGAAGACCACTGGCGCCGTTTTCCAGCAGTCGGCAAAGCCGTCGACATTGGCATACTTGGCAGATCCTATCCATGTCTTCTCGTGCCAGGGCGAACCCACGCCGTCGCGACGGAAGCCGGTGCCGTTGGCGATTGTATAGGCCAGCGCCTCGGCGTCGTCCGACATCTGCACCAAGGGCGTCTTGCGGAAGCCTTTCAGGTACATGTCGATGATCTGTCGGCGGACGGCCCAGGGCTTTCCATTGGATGTATGCCACTCGCCCCAGATGCCGTAGGAGCCGATATCCAGGAACTCGATCCGCGGGTGCCCGTCGTAGCGATCGGCCAGTGCCTTGATGAAATCTCCGTGCTTTTTGAGGAACACGGGATCGGCGTAGTCGGGTTCGATTCGCGTAATCCGTTCGCCGCCGGCCATCGTATCCGGCCCGCCGCGAACGTACTCGTACGACTTACATCCGGCGTCGAAGAGCCACTCTGGGGAGCAGTAGTAGCCGCGCGTGTGGGCGTTGGCCGTCATGATGCGGAAAGCGATGCGCACATCGTGTTTCTGCCAGGCGTCGATCGACTCGTCGATCAGTTCCCACTTCGGCTTGCCTTCGACCGGCTCGATGTCACACCAGTTCAACCGGAAGTAGGCTAACGAACACGGCAGTCGTGGCGTTCGACCTGGCAATCGCTGCGAGGTCATCCAGCCTTTGCCTGGGTTAGCGAAGAGTGCATCGGTTTCGGTGAACTGCACCGTAACCTTCTTCTCGCTAGACGAAAGCCCATCTGCCTGCACGATGGAGGCAGCGGCAAATCCAAGCAGGAAGAGAGTGCATTTGGTCAACGGTGCGAAAGGGCGACGTGCGCGCATCGGTTGCCCCCTTGTCTCCCTCCAGCGTTGGCCGTGGACTGGCCAACGCAGTATCGACCGCCGCTCCCAGGACGCTTTGCACCGCGATAGTGCTCTGAACGCGTTACGTGCCCTTGTACTTCTCCCAGTACGTAGGCATGAGCTCTTTCACTTGCTCTTCGAGTTCTTCGTCGGTGATGGAACTCATGCGGCCGTGCACTTCGTACTGGTCCATGACCCAACGGGCGACTTTGTGGACCTTGATCTTGCTGATCCGTTCGTCGTCTTTCAGACCGAAGAACTCGTTGACCCAGAGAGCAACGCCGTCGGCACCGCTCTTGTCGGTCAATGCGACTCGCGGCGGGCGGTTCAGGAGCTTGGTGGTGTCGAAAATATTGTAGATACGCTCGTCCTGTCGCAGACCACCGGCGTGAATTCCGGCACGCGTCGTGTTGAAGTGCTTTCCGACAAACGGGTAGTTGTCCGGAATCGGCAGCTTGATCGAACGCATGTAATCGGCGATCTCGGTGATCATTTCAGTTTGAATGCCGCACATGTCCTGCTTCAACGAGATGTACTCGAGGACCGCGGCTTCCAGCGGCGGGTTGCCCGTGCGTTCACCAACGCCGAACAGCGTACAGTTCACTGCATCGCAGCCGTAGAGCCATGCCGTTGCACCATTAGCTAGCACGCGATGGAAGTCGTTGTGCCCGTGCCATTCCAGCCGATCGCTGGGTACACCGCACTCTTGATTCAACTTGTAGATGATCTTGGGAACGCTACGCGGGAGTTCGACGCCAGGATAGTGCAAGCCAAAGCCCATGGTGTCGCAAATGCGGATCTTGACGGACATGTCCTCGGGCACCTGTTCGCTCATCCGCATCAGCCGATCGACGAATGGCAAGACGAATCCATCCCAGTCGGCGCGGGTCACGTCTTCCAGATGGCAACGCGGACGCACGCCAGCCTCGAAAGCTGCATCGACGACTTCGCAATACGAGTCCATGCAGTCCTGGCGACTCTTGAACTTGAGTTTGTTGAAGATGTGAAAATCGGAACTGCTGGTCAGCATGCCGGTCTCTTTCAAACCGGCTTCCTTGACCAAGCGGAAGTCGCCTTTGACGGCTCGGATCCAGCCAGTGCATTCGGGGTACTGGTGACCTAACGCGCGGCAACGATCCAGCGTCTCGCGATCGTTCTTCGTGTAAAGGAAGAACTCCGTCTGGCGAATCACGCCGTTAGGGCCGCTCAATTTGGCCATCAGATCATACAGATGCACCATTTGGTCGATCGTGTACGGGGGGCGAGCCTGTTGGCCGTCACGGAAGGTGGTGTCCGTGATGTTGATGTCGCGCGTCTTGACCGAGTTCGGATCGAACTCGACCACCTGCCCATCGATGTGCTCGACCAATGGGCCGTCGAACTTGATCAGGGGAGGCATGTCATAATCGAAGGTATCATCCAGAAGGTTCGGTTCCGTGGTGTTGATCAAGGGATGGTCTTTTCGGGGATCGCCAGAGGACATTGTGTTACTCCTAAACTCGTTTCGTCATACGACCGCGCCAACTGAGCGTGGTCTGACATATGTGGCTGGGTAAAGTCTCAGTTTAATCGCGACTCGACTACCGGCTGCAACCAAGAGCTGGACGAAATGGCACTTCGCCCCGCAAAGTGCGCGCAGCAAAGCAACGAATCGGCGGATACTAGCTCGCCGCGTCGCTTCTACTCGACGCCCTGTTCCTTGCACACTTTTTCGATGAACTCGGCCGCATCACCGACCGTCTGGACGGCCAATGCGGCGTCTTCGTCCATTTCGATGCCGAATTCCTCTTCGAACATCGCCACTAGCTCGATCGATTGGACGCTTTCCGCACCCAAGTCAACGGTAAAGTTCTGTTCCGGCTTGATCTCGCTCGCGTCCCGCTCAAGAGTCTTAGCGGTAACCTGGACAACACGATCTAGCACACTTGCCATGGTAATTCTCTCCCACGCATTATTGACAAAGGTTCAACCGGCGGCGATTGGAGACTGGCCGCACACGCTTGTCGCGAGGATGGGCACAGCCCCCGGCAATTCGCACTTGCCGGGACGACTATTTCTCTCCATACCTGGGGTGTCAGGCAATAGAATCTTGTTTAGCCACGGACACTAGGACCTGCCGGCGAGGATCAAGCTCGGGCCGGACAATCCAAGGCGGGATAACGGGCTGGTCCTTCAACTCGCGGTCGATGTGCTGGTAATACGATAGGTCGCTCAGCTTCGACGCCGCTGTAGTATCCGAAATGGCGACTGCCCATGGGTGCAACTGCAGGGCCGACGCGGTAATTTGCGCCGATACGGACCCTTCGATCATCTTCGCCCAGGACGCCGCCTTGTTCTCGCCGTTTGCCAGGATCAGGCAGCACCGTGCTTCCAGGATCGTGCCTACGCCCATCGATAACGCTCGGCGCGGCACGTGTTCTTCATTGTCGAAGAACCTCGCGTTGTCGGCTATCGTCTGCGGGTGTAGTGCTACCACGCTGGTTCGCCCGGCGAGAGAATACCCCGGCTCGCAAAACGCTATGTGCCCGTCGGCACCAATTCCGAGGACTTGAATATCGATTCCACCGGCCTCACGAATCCGCTGTTCGTATTCGACACATTCCATTGCCGGATCGGTGGCCATGCCGCTGAGAAGATTCGTCTGTTCTTCTCGAAGACCCAACTCGGTGAACAGGTTCTCCCACATGAAGGTGCTGTAGCTCTGCGGGTGGGCTGCCGGGAGGCCTTCGTATTCGTCCAGGTTGAACGTGGTTACTTCGCTGAAGTCAATGGCCTCGTCCTTCGCGATGCGGATCAATTCGGCGTACAAGCCCTCTGGCGTCGAGCCCGTGGCCAAGCCCAGCACGGCGTTTGGCTTCTGACGCACCACTTCGGCAACAATCCGCGCGCCCCGCTGTGACATAGAGGCGTAATCGCGTTCAACTTTCACGAACATCTTTGATGTGTCCTCCCAAAGTGTGTTTTCCCGGCTGTCGATCATGATGTGATTCGACGATGGCGATCGGCACTAGCAGCGATAGGTTGCCTTCGGCGGCCGATTCGGAACTCATCAGGGTACACAAGTCGACGGGGATTTCAAGTGAAGCAGCTCTTTTGGAGGGTGTCGGGGCCGCAAACTCACCGTGAGCCGCATACTTTGGGTTGGGCACGGGCAGAGACGTGGCGCGAGCAGGGCTCCCGGAGATGCGCCGTTTGCAGGCCTACAGTTGCCGACGGGCGGCCCTTGCCAATTTCGGATTGGCGATGAAGTTGTATCTGCCGCCGTTTTCCTTGGCGATGCGCTCCAGCACCTTTTGACCGTGGCGACTATGGAAGCCGATGGTGTGTACAATCACCTGCGGGACCTTCTGGCGTTTGACGCGCACAAGATTCTTGTCACGCAACAAGGCGGCCGTTTGATCCTCGAATTCGCCATCCGACAGCAGGTAAATCGCATCGGGCTCGAGCGTCAGGGCGGTTGAGACAGCCCCGGCGGGCCGCGTATGGAAACCCAATTGAACCGTTGCCAGCCACCGGTGGAAGCGTTGCAGGTTCTCCACGGTTGCCGGCACCAAACCCGGCTCGCGTGAATCGGCACCAAACATGGGGTGTGATTCTCCGTCGAAGAATATCACATAGAACGACTTGTCGTCCCCCAATCGTTCAAGGGCGGCGAGCAGTTCCGCCGTGGCGTCATTCCACTTCTGGCCGGTCATGCTGCGCGAGCAGTCGACGATGAACACAAACTCATTGCCGGTGGCTCGAACGCCAAAGAACTCTGCACCTTCCTCGCCTGTCCCAACCGAGGCCAGCCCCTCGCCGTCCTTTCCGAACAGCGTCAGCACGTCCCCGACCGGGCCAGAGGATCTTTCGGCAAACGTTGCCAGCGACACCGTCGGCGGCAACGCACCTGGGTCATGTATCGGCGTGGGCGCCGATACTGGAGCAGAAAACCGCCCCGCCGATTGCACTTGAACATCACCCGGGACCGATATCTCAAGGACCTGCGGTCGTTCCCGAGGCACATCGTCAGCACGAGTGTCTCCGATCACGTATAGCAGGTTCTCGTCGGTATCCACGGAGGCCTCAAGTGCATGAATCCCCAATGTGATCAGCAACGCAGCGTGTACAACCGCGCTGAGCATTCCGCCGAACCCACAACGACGCACGAGTGTCAACCAACAGGGCGTCTGCCGCGATTCGACCGTTCGAATCTCGACCACGTCCACCTGAGCCCGTCGACGTCTTTCGCGACGCCTATCCGAGGCTTCGCAAACAGACGACCACGCGGGATAGCGCCAACGCCCAGCTCGCGTAACCTGAGTCTCGATCCGTTGATCGTCAACAAGATACGTGGGAACGTCGGCGTCGACCAGTGATTGGAGGAATTCGTCGCTTCCACTGGTTGGTGGATCTACGGTGGAAACAGAGTTCTTTCCGTCGACGCTCATCGCCATGCGCATGCTGAGATGCTAGGTTGAAAAGATGAACAACAGTGCATTGTCAACAAATCGTCTGGAGTGGTCAAGGAAGGATTCGCAATGACAAACGATGACAGCCTCGATTCCTGGGGCGATCAGTGGGAATTGAGCCCGGGCGTAACCTATCTTAACCACGGCTCTTTTGGCCCCCCTCCGAAGCCGGTGCAGGTGGCCCGACAATCTTGGCAGGAACGCTTGTATTGCCAGCCGATGGATTTCTTCATGCGTCAGTACGAGGAAGCATGGTTTTCCTCGCGCGATTGCTTGGCAGGCTTTGTTGGTGCGGACGAGCGGAATCTGGTGTTCGCGGAGAATGCGACGGCCGCAATGAATGTGGTGGCGGATAGCTTTCCGTTGCGATCCGGTGACGAGGTTGTCCTGACAGACCACGAGTATGGGGCCGTCTTCCGAATCTGGGAACGAGCAACCCGCCGGGCTGGTGCCGCCAGGCCATGCATCGCTCGTTTGCCGTTGCCAATCGAATCTGCAGATCAAGTTGTCGAAGCGATTTTCGCAGCCACCAGCGACCGCACACGTCTAGTGATCGTCAGCCATATCACATCGGCCACGGCGATCACATTGCCTGTCCAGAGGATCGTCGCCGAGGCCAAGCGTCGGGGCATCGCCGTCTGTATTGACGGGCCACACGTCCCGGCCCAACTGGCGTTGGACCTGGAGCAACTGGAATGCGACTATTACTGCGCCAGTTGTCACAAGTGGCTTTGTGCCCCGTTCGGCAGCGGTTTTCTGTACGTCGCGCCGCAACATCATAGCCAAATTCAGCCACCACTACTGAGTTGGGGGCGTCTTCCACAGAATTCCGTGAAGGTCTGGAGCGACGAATTCATCTGGAGCGGGACTCGCGATTCCACGGCCTACCTGGCTGTTCCGGCCGCAATCGAATTCATGCGGGAGATCGGCCTGGATAGGTTTCGCGAACGGACGCATCACTTGGCCAAGTACGCGCGGGCCCGTTTGGTAGAATTGACGGGGCAGAAGCCGATCGTCCCGGATTCGTCCCAATGGTACGGCAGCATGGCGCAGGTGCCTTTGCCACCTGGCGACGCGGCGGCGCTGCAGCGGCGCCTCTGGAGTGATCACGGGATCGAGGTTCCGATCATCACGTGGAACGATCGTCGTTGGATCCGGGTCTCGTGCCATATGTACAACACGCGCGAGGACATCGATCTGCTAGTCCATGCATTGAATGGACTGCTGTGATTCCGGTCAGTGCGTGTCGCACTCACATATGGCGGTCGCGGCGGCGTGAATCCCGCACAACAGCGACGGAATGACACTACAGTGATCTGATGCGGCTCTAGTCGACCGACAATAGTTCGTCGATCATTGCCTGGGTGTCCAACGCCGTACAGCTCAGCCGTTCCATCCACAGCGACCCGAGCATGTCCGGTGAACCTCGCAGACCGGGGTGAAAACACGAGAGAGTGGCGGCGGCGATTTGGGCGTTCAAGTCCGCGTTCGGGCTGCACGTCCGCCTTTCTTTCTTGAAGGCAGATTTCAGCGAGGCTTCCAGGATCTGCCATGCTTGGTCAGGATCGGGACCGCCCGGTTCATCTGAAAAATCCTCGGCAAAGTCGTGAACGCGTTTCACATCGAATGCGTAGCTGGCGATGTCGCATTCGGGTACCAGTTGCGCTAATAGAACGTCGGTCCAACGTTCACTTCGACAACGCAGACGGTTCATTGTCAGAACTTCGTCCAGGTCGTACTCGTCTGCGTCAAACAGGACGCAGAGTGCGCGATTGCGAGCTTCCAGGTGGGCGATCAGGACGCTGCGCACTACCGGAGACACGTAGCTTGAGCCATGGCGTCGATCGTGTTCGCAAGCGATAGCGGTCCAGATGCGAGTCAGGATTTCGCCTGTGAAAACCTCTTCCATGACCACCGCAACCCGAGACCACGACAACGACACTCGCGTCCCCCGGTCGGCCCGCTCTCGATAATCGGCCAAGGCCCGAGTCCACCGGTCGTGGCGAGATTTTGACGACATCCAGTATCCGTGAATGTGGTCGTCCGATAGGCGGCCTCGCCCGCGAATGAACGCACGCCCATTGACCGCCAACACCGCCGCAAGCTGAACGAGATCGTTTGCACGCATGTTCGGCAACTAATTGCAAGAACCGCGCCGAACTTATCTTGCGGTCGAAGAAGCCGGAATAATTGGCTGCAAAGCCCGAAATAACAAGCACTAGAGACGGTTTTGGACGACCGTTAGACGGTAGAAGGAAAGGCCGCGTCGACAAAAGGCAACGGAGCGGCAATCCCGATGTTGCCGATTCGCCACGTTTCGAGGCCACATTGGGCCCAGTGTCGCAAGGTAGTACGGCTGTCAGTCACGGAGATTCTACCGAGAAATCGCTGCTGCTATTCGGGCTCGACAACCGTCTCGAGTTCCGGCAGCAAGTCGGGCTCTGGTAACGGATGGCCTACTGGCGGAGTCACCGCTTCGAGAGGTTCTGGGTCAGCGCCCCATTCCGCAAAGATGCCACCGTTCTCCGGCATGACCATGTCGCCGGGCCAACATGGTTCGTCACCACCGATTCCAGGATACCCCTGCTCAAGACCGATTGGGCCGGGATCGATCCACATTCCTTCCGCATCCAACTGCATGGTCCCCAAATCGAGATCCAGGGAACGTCGCAGCACCTCGTATGTCACCCAAACATCTAGCACTGTGTTCTGGGAGTTGAGCAGATCGCGCAACGCGGACACGGCATCACGCGTCGCCGTTTGACTGGATGGCTGGCTCTTGATATCGCTGATTCTGCGAGACTCTTGGTTCAGTTCGTTTTGCTGAGCAGCAGCCCAAACCGCTTCACGCTGAATCCGGAAGTTCGTTGTGTTAAGGAGGAGGTTTCTGATGTTGTCCCGCAACCCGCGAGCTACTTCGTCTTCGAATGCATAGTAAGTTCGACGCGCTAGCTGGTACGTGATCAGGGCTTCCCGGTAGGTGTTGCGCTCCTGGAGACGGGTCAGCGGAGCGTCAAACCGCACTCCAGCACGCAATGTTCCCGTTGCCGTATCGAATTTGAGCGGGTTGTTGTCTCGAGTTCCCAGGTCGCCGCTGAACAGCACATCCACATAGCTTTCCAGGTCGTCTGCACGGACTTCGATCAATCGCCACGCATCTACCAGTGTTGCCCTTGCGTTCATCCAGTCACGTCGATTCGCTCGCGCGATTTCCACGGCTGCCAACGGGTGAAGATTGACATCAACCAGCGAGACCGTTTCCGCTCGAGCGCGGGCTTGTACGAGCGAGAGTTCCAGGACGTTGTCGGCGGAGTCGACCAATTCCTGAGGAAGCGGTCGCGAGATCTCTCTGCGAAAGCGATTGGATAACACCCCCGCAGTCTCATCGGGAACGACTGCGATCAGGTCGTCGATTCTACCCTGAAGTCTCCGTACATTTCCGGGAAGCGTATCAATGTCAGCGGAGTTATCAAGTCTGGCCGCCGTGTCCAATAACATGTCGACCAATTGAGCGAAGAGCCGTTCGAGTAGCCGTATTCTATTCAAACCGCTCTTCGCACTGCTTGTTTCCACTTCATACGGTATGGCTCGCCACCGGTCTAGGTCCACCAGCCACGAGGCATCACGCGTCATTCGGTCGTATTCCTCTTTCAGAGGATCGACATCTTGCTGCAGCCAGCCTGTAATCTCAGTCCTGGTTGTCGCCGCCTCAGCATCCGGCATGTCCTCGATGGTTTGAACCACATCCCGATACTTTTCGTACATGGCTCGCGTGGCCGGATTGACATCCGTTTGCATCCATTCGACGTTCACCCGCCCGCCGGACTCCAAAAGGTCTCGGAAAATGTCAATATCGTGGATGAGATCGCGCAACATATTAAAGCGATGGACAGTCGATAGTCTACGCCAGAATTCTTCACCTTCGATTTCATCTCGTATTCGGCTTGCGAGATCGGCATCATCTTTGATTTCCTGGGCTGAATCGTCTTCAGTTTCATTGTCGATGTGCTGCTGAATAGACTCATTCAGGATGCTCAGTAGCTTGACGCCATCGGCGTGAAACCGTCGGATTTGCGAGTCGTCCCCGTCCATCATACGGCTGCGCAATACTTCGACTTCATCTAGCGTATCTCTCAACTCCTGCAGTCTTGCGGTCAGCGTATCACGCCAATCAGGAGTCTCGCCTGCCCTCGACAGAGCGTCCAGCACTTCCTCGATTCTGAGACCCACTTCCTGCTGCAACTTGCTCACTTGTTCCTGCAGTTCAACAATGTCGCGGCGGATTAGGTTGAGACGATCCAACATGGGATCTTCGATTTCTACGCAAATGTCCGGTGGCAGGCCCAAAGTGATCTTGAACTGATCCAGTTGACTGTCGTACTGCGTTACGGACCTCTCAAGGTTACTCTCGGCGTTCAGAACGGATTGACGTGCCTGGGCGACTTGTAGCCGTTGTCCGACCACCTGTTGGCTGTCAATATCACGTCGCGACAGCAATTCCTGCAGAGTCGTCCGCATACGGAAGTGGTTCGAACGTAGCGCATACAGATTGAATCGCTGGTTGTGAATTACCTGCTGTTGCTGCAATAACCCCATGAAGCTATTGGGGCGAGCAGAATCTGTACCACCGGCCGTGATCTGCAGGTAGAATTCTCGCCGAAAACGTTCCATTTGCCGGACATTGGCCAGCAGGTCCCGTTCGGTCTGGGTCAGACTCTCCATCACGCGATCTCGGCCGGCTTCGCGCAGGATGGGTTGGACTAGCGTAAAATCGAGGAACGTAGTCCCTGTGTAGTCATTGGGGCCGGAGAATTGCCAAATTAGCGTATTGGCCAGACCTACGACCAAATTGGCTCCCGTAGTATACGCTTTGTTCATGCGAAGGCGGTCGGTATCCCTACCGCTCGTCGTTAGGCTTAACTCGCTCTGTGAATCGCCGCTTCTCAATGGCCCGTCGGCGTGGTAGTCAACGGAGTAGCCAGCGAAGAACTGCGAGTCGAAAACAAATCGTTGGAGGCTTACGTCCAAGGCGGAAAGATACAATTGCTCCAATTGGTCTTGGTACTCGCGAGAGTGACGCAGGGCCAATTCCATGGCGGTGTCGGCGTCCAAAACCAAGACGCCATCTTCATTCAGCGGCAGATACTCGCGCCAGTATGGATTTTCCACATCCATCGTGTCCCCGTTGATATGCCAACGCGGATATCCTCGTTTCCCGTCGACCAAGTGCATGTATTGATGTGATGCAGGATCGTCGGGCGGCATAGGCGGCCGGTCTAGATCAAAAGGATCAAACATTCGAGAACGTGGGTCGGCCTCGATGTCGATACGTTCCAGCGCCCAATGTGGATGATTCGCTTTCTCGGCGATCAGGGAATAGGCATCGCAGTCAGCTCGCTCGCGATACTGGCTGCGATGACACGCACTTGTCGCCATCAATGGGAGCAAAAGGAAGAGAGGCAACAAACGGCCTCCGCCCATTCTGTCAACCGTCGTTTTCTGTGTTGTCATTGTGCACTTCCCTGTGCTGACCGATTTCGTTCGCGTCAGGCGCAACGGCCCGCAACGCAAAGGGCTGCTTCGCACCTCGCGTTAGCTGTTGCAAGAGTGACGCCAGTAGTCTCTGCTCGTCGATAGACAAGTCTTTCGCCAGGCCATGCGAGACAACGCTCAAGTCGGCCTGGATCTCATCGAGCAAGCGAACACCTTCCTTCGTCAAGGTCCAGTACTGTTTGCGGCGGTCCGAATCGCATCGTTTGGAAATCAGTAACTTCTGGCGACGTAGTCGTTCGACCAGCCCGCTCACTTGAGCTGCCGAGACTCCGATCTCCGCCACCAGTTCGCTCTGCGCGATACCAGGATCAGCGGTCTCCTGGCAAAGCCACAAAACCAACAATTCCACGTCGTGGATGCCCCATCGATGAATGCGGTCCGTCAGTGCCAGCCTCAATTCGCGCTCGCACCGAGACACTAGACGCAGCAATCCCATAAACCCGAGCTCATTTGCACGGGCGGGGACGTTCGGTGAGCGCGCAAGTTGATGTGCTTGGCCAGACGTCATTTGGCGACCGCCAACGGCGAAGAGAGACAAGACCGTTCAATATTGAAAGATTCGGGTGGAAAATGATTCAGACTTGAACGATTGTGAAGGAGATTCCCGTCTCGGCGATTCGCATCAATCAGTCGAGCGATAGAATCGGTTGGCGAGTACGTGCTCCAGTGCTAGCAGGAGGCAGACCATCAGTATCAGAAATGGATAGAACTCGCGTCCCATGCGTGCCTCGCCCACCCCGAGCACGATCTCGTCTTTGGTGCGAGCGAAATGATATCGGTCGGCTCCAAGCATGCCGTCCAACTCGTCTCTGGAAAGGCGTCCCAAGTCGCTGGCTGCCCTTGGCAGGTTTACGCAGAAGCCACGGCTGACCGGCCCGCCTTGATTGCCCTTCAAGCGATACGCGCCCGGGTACTCCGTGAATTTGACCACGATTCTCCCCTCGGCCGCCGTGACGTCCTGTGGTTGGCCAAGCGGCGTGAACAACTGATATCGCACCGGATAGCGGTCTCGACTGTTTGGCAGCGTCGCCGTTTCGCCAGCCATGTAGTTCAGCTTCGTACCTCCGGTGTCGACGAGGTAATGCACCATTTCGTTGGCAAGCATGAAGTAAGGCCATGCATTCTCGCCCGTCGGCAATTCGTTCCACGATTGTCGGTTGGTCAGGCGTGCAGGATCGGAGACGGGCGTTGTCATAGTCAGGGCGCGTCCGCGGTCCAAAGTGGTCTCCAATAGAGCGGGCTTGTTGTTGCTGTATGGGATGACCAACTGAGCATTGGGCGCAAAGTCGTCCAGCACCCAATGCCGGTACACCGGGAATTGATGGAAAGGTACCGTAGTCGCAATGTCGCGAAAGGTCACTGTGACTGGATGATTCAGGTCACGCAGGGTAAGGAAGAGGTCTCCCTGCGAGCGCCACTGACGGACAAGCTTGCCTCCGAGGATAGGATGCGCCACGGGCACATTGAACGACGCTTGGTCAGCATTGTGTCCCAAGAAAATTGCCAGTCCGCCACCGCCGCGCACGTAAGACGCCAGTCTTGCCCAATCGGGCGGCGTGAGCGGCGTGGGATCCAACAGACAGACCGCGGGGTAATCATCCAAGTCGAGATTCGGCAACTCGGCCTGTCTTTGCACAGAGCAGTCGTATCGCGCCCGGCCTGTTTCTCGGTACTCGTACGGCGCGATCGCCTCGACAAGGTACTTCGTCACCACTCCGGCCGGTGCGAGGACGAGAATGGGCGTTGCCTCCTGGACCTCGACCGTGAAATAGCGATTGTCGTCAAGGGCCAGACCGTCCTGCCCCGCCACCTTGATTCGCCCCTGGTGGACGCCCGTCTCGAGGCCGCCCAAATGGAAGCTGATCATCTGGGCACCGTTTTCGGGAAGATTGACAACGCGTTGGCTACGCAGTTGCGAGGCGGGCAACAGCATCTCACCGTCCATGATCAGCGGACGTTCCGCATCCGGCTGCTCCAAATGAAGTTCGACAGTATTCGGTCCCCCCGGGCCAATGCAACTTACTTCTGTGTGTACGGTCAACTCGCCGCCCTTGGGCAGCACGTCGGCCGACGCACTCACGTTGCCTAACGCCGTGTTGTGCGGATCGTCGGCGCCCACATCGACGATGTACAGCAAGACATCGTCTGCATCGGCCAAACGTCGCTGCAGCATGACAGGCGACGCGGCGGCCCAGGCTGGCCGAGTCATATCCGTAAGGACGTACACCTCCTTGCGCGCCTTTTTGCTTGCTGCAGCAAGCTCGACCGCCTGGTTCACGACGTCCACGAACGGCAACGGTACGCCCGCGATCTCCAAACGCTCGACCGACCGTTCGGCGGCTGCCAAGTCGATGGCAAAAACCGCGCCGCTCTGCCGCGAGTCGACTACGGCGACTTCGCTATCAGGAGGCAGTTGCCGTATTAGCCAGAAGGCGATGTCTTGCGCCTGTTCCAATCGGGTACTGTTCTGCCGAAGGTATTGCATGCGTGGCGAGGTATCGAAGACCAACACGGCTCCAACGGGAGCCTGTTGGTTGCCAATTGCCTGCTTGTCGCCGTCCCCAAGAGTCCTTTGCAGCATGACCACCAGAACAATGGCCAGCAGCAGGGAAGCAGAGAAAGAACCCAATACAGCCACGCGACCACGTTTCTGCAGAGCCGAAAGCAACGCAAGCAGGGCAGCGATCAGGAACAATGCCCCTAGAACCCCGATGATAATCCAGTTTCCCAGCATCATCGAGTGCGCGCTTGGCCGAGCCAGCGCCGCAGCCAGCAGGGCGACCGCCAGGCACCGAAGGGCCAACAACAACCAGTGGCGCAGTTGCATCTTGCGGCGATTCGCATCGCGTCGCTGTTGCAGGAAACGGATCGCGGGAAAGACCAGTTGCTTCGGCCGTTGGCGCATCACCAAGTGCAGGACGATCGGGATCGCCACAGCCATACCGCCGAAGATGAGTGAAAAGTTGACGAAGGCCATCAAAACCTCGACCGCCTAC
This sequence comes from uncultured Pirellulaceae bacterium, assembly GCA_964617665.1. Classification (GTDB taxonomy): domain Bacteria; phylum Planctomycetota; class Planctomycetia; order Pirellulales; family Pirellulaceae; genus JADHUC01. The sequence goes on along the minus strand of CAZUAH010000207.1, from coordinate 5,452 downwards.
TGGTCAGATACTCCATCAGCGCCTTGTCGAATTGCATGCTTGTATCTAGCTCGACGTAGTCCACGCCGGTCTGAAAGCACTCTTGCCGGAATTTGTCTCGGAATGCTTCGACTTCCGACAGGTACTCGCGCCTGTATCCCGTTGCGTCGACCTGGATTTTCTCTTCCGTTTCCGGCTCCTCGAATTCGACAACGCCGTCAAACGGAAAACGTACCTCGGCCTCGTCTAGCACGTGGAACAGGATCACATCGTGCCCACCGTGTCGCAGAACGCGCAGGCTGTGGATGACCGGTTCAGGATCGGTCAACAGATCCGAGAAGATCATCACCAAGCTGCGATGGCGTAACATGGCCGCGATTTGCGTGATGCTGTTGGCGATGTCCGTTTGGCCGGTCGGCTCCAGACGCGAGAGGTGCGACAGCAGATTACCCAACTGTGTGCGCTTCGATCTCGGGGGCAGACTGTCCCGTATCTTTTCATCGAATGTGATCAAGCCCACTGGGTCTTGTTGGTAGATCATCAGATAACAGAGCGCCGCCGCCAGACAGATTGAGTAGTCGAATTTGGTCAACTCCTGGCGGTACGTGTAGCCCATCGAGCTACTCAAATCCATCACCAAGTAGCCGGTGATGTTCGTTTCGGCCTCGAACTTTTTGACGTAGAATTTGTCGGTCTTGGCGTAGACTAACCAGTCGATGTCTTTGGGATCGTCGCCCGCGGTGTATTTGCGGTGTTCGCTGAACTCCACCGAGAAGCCATGAAACGGGCTAGCGTGCAAACCCTGGAGAAAGCCCTTTACAACGAACTGGGCGCGCAGGTCCAACCGTTTGATCTGATTGATAACCTCGGGCTTCAGGTATTTTTCGACGGACATCGAAGGACGCCCTACGCCTGGGCCGGCGGTGGAGGTGGCGTTGGCGCTTTTTGCGCCCCGGATTTGACAAACTTAGGCACTTCTGGCTCGGGGATCTCCTCCAGCAATCGTCTTATCACGTCGTCAGTCGTCATTCCTTCGGCTTGGGCCTGAAAATTCGTGCTGACGCGATGCCGCAGGACGGGAATGGCGATCTTGCGTACATCAGCAGTAGCCACCGAGAATCGCCCGTCCATCGCTGCCAACGCTTTTCCGCCGTTGATCAGGAACTGCCCCGCTCGCGGGCCGGCGCCCCAGTCGACCATCTCGCGAACGAATTCGGGTGCGGTCACGTCTCGTGGACGCGTTGCCCGAACCAGCCGAGCTACGTATTTGATAACAAATTCGCTGACGGCCACCGATGCGACCAACTTTTGCGCGTTGACGATCACTTTGGACGACATTACCTTGCGCGTCTCGACCTTCTCGTTGCGCGTGGTGACCGCCAGAATCTGCTCCTCCTCCTCGGCCGACGGATAGTCGATTTTGATGTTGAACATGAAGCGGTCCAACTGGGCCTCGGGCAGAGGGTAGGTGCCTTCCTGTTCGATTGGGTTCTGCGTGGCAATGGTGAAGAACGGATCGGGTAGATCGTACGTCGTTCGACCGACCGTGACCTCATGTTCCTGCATCGCTTGTAGAAGTGCCGCCTGCGTCTTGGGCGGTGTTCGGTTGATTTCATCCGCCAGCAGGATGTTTGTGAACACTGGTCCTTCCACGAAACGAAAATCGCGGCGGCCCGAACTCTCCTCTTCCAGCACATTTGTGCCGGTGATATCGGACGGCATCAGATCCGGAGTGAATTGGACTCGCTTGAAACCGACGTCCAGAATCCGAGCCAGACTGCTGACCATCAGCGTCTTGGCCAAACCGGGGACGCCCTCCAGCAGGCAGTGGCCGCGCGTGAAGATCGCTGCGAAAAGCTGTTCGATCACTTCGTGCTGACCGACGATTACCTTTTGGAGTTCCTGTTGCATCACCCGACGATGTTGGGCGAACTCCTGCAGAATATCGCCGATGCTACGTTGCTTGGCGGTCACCTGATGCCTCGGGGCTTGTGGCCAAGGGCCGTTGTTTTGGGAAATCCAGACTTATAAGGATTTTAGCGACGTCGACAAATGTCAGCAACGCGGTGCGATTCACGTTGCCGACGTAACCATTGATCCCTAAGATGTTTATGTCGACATAGACAGGGGCGTTGTTGAAGGAAGCGAACATGCCGATTGGATTCACGCGGCTGCTGTTGTTCATCGGTGCGATCGTCACGGTTGTGACGCCGGCGCATGCGGATATTACGGCCGAGCAGGTTCAACAGGCGATGCAGCGCGGCATCACGTACCTGAAAAGCCAGCAGTCGAAGACGACCGGCAACTGGCCCGAACGCCCCGGCTTTCGAGGCGGGCTGACGGGACTCTGTACGTTGGCGTTGCTGGAGTGCGGCGAGCCGGTCGATTCGCCCGCGATTCAGAAATCGCTTTCATATTTGCGTTCGCTGGACGAATTGAGGGACACGTATTCGGTGGCCACGCAGATCATGGCCTTTGCCGCGGCCGAGCCAAAGAAGGACCTGCTGCAGATTCGACGAAGGGCGGAATGGCTGGCACGGGCCCAGATACCCGATGGCGACCGAACCGGCGCTTGGAGCTATTTCGCCAAGCATGCCGGTGGTGACAACTCGAACAGCCAGTTTGCCGTGCTTGGGCTGCACGAGGCAGAGTTGGCTGGCATCGAGGTAGATGAACTGACCTGGGAGCGTGCGCGACAGTACTGGAAAAGCTGTCAGCGGCCGGACGGTGCTTTCGGTTACTACAAAGACGTGGAAGGCGTGCCAACAGCAGCCTCGACCGGAAGTATGACCTGTGCGGGCATTGCAGCCCTGATCATTGCCTCAGGCAAAATGCACGAGGGTGATGCGCGGGTGGTCGGTGGCACGGTGCAATGTTGCTGCGAGCAACAAGACAACAGCGATGTGGAACGCGCGTTTCAGTGGCTCGGCAATCATTTTTCTGTGCAGGTGAATCCCGGCCCTTCGCTCGGTTCGCGTGTCCGTGTGGATTTCAGCCTTTCCGGCCGCCTCTATTATCTCTACGGCATGGAGCGAGTCGGTCGTCTGACAGGGCAACGATTCATCGGTCGGCACGATTGGTACCGCGAGGGTGCCACGGCCCTGGTCGACGAGCAGGACAAGGACTTCGGCAATTGGCTGGGCGTCGGGCATGGCGAAGACAACCCACTGATTGCCACGTCGTTCGCGCTGTTGTTCCTTGCCAAAGGTCGCCGCCCAGTAGTGATTGCAAAGCTGAAACACGGCTATGGCAACGATTGGAACCGCCACCGCAGCGCTCTGCATAACCTGACCCACAACGTCGAGCAACGTTGGCAACAAAGCGATCCGCTTTGGCGGCAGAAACTCACGTGGCAAACCATCGACGTGAGCGCTGCCACGCTCGAAGATCTGCTGCAAACGCCTGTGCTGTTCATCAGCGGCAGCAAGGGGCTGGATTTGGCTCGCGAACACAAGGAGAACCTGAAGGACTATGTCAACCAAGGCGGATTCTTGTTTGCTGAAACGTGCTGCTCGGGCGGAGACTTCGACGCCAAGTTCCGGGCGTTGATGAAGGAGTTGTTCCCGAACAGCGCTCTGCGTTTGCTGCCCTCGGATCATGCGATCTGGTATGCCGAACAAAAAGTCGATCCTAAGTACGTACGACCGCTGTACGGTATCGACGCATGCTGCCGAACCAGCGTGGTCTACTGCCCACGGGATCTGTCGTGCTATTGGGAATTGGATCGTGGCAAGCGTAAGACGGGATATCCTCAAGCGGTTCAAGACGAAGTGAACGCTTGCCTGGCCATCGGCGCGAATGTACTTACTTATGCGACGAACCGTCGAATCAAGGACAAACTGGATCGCCCGCGGATTGCGAGTCAAGCTGCTGGGAACAAAGAGCCTGAGCGAGCCGTGCTCGTCATCCCGAAGATTACGCACGGTGGTGGCAGCAACGACGCAATTAACGCACTGCCAAATCTCCTCGAGACGATCAACTCACAGATCGAGGTGCGACTGAGCACGGAACAGCGGTTGTTGCCGTTTTCCGATCCGCAGTTGTACGACCATCCCATCGCCTTCATTCACGGGCGCCGGGACTTTCGTTTGACGCCCATCGAACGCAAGGCATTGGGAACGTATCTAAAACGCGGAGGCTTCCTGTTTGGCGACGCTATTTGCGCGAGTTCACAGTTTGCCACCGCGTTTCGTCGAGAGGTCAAGGCGGCTGTGCCCGAAGCCCAATTCGTCCGTATCCCCGCCGCGCATCCGCTGTTCACTAAGGAGTTTCGAGGTTACGACACGACGACGGTCACGCTGCGCGATCCACAGGTTCGGACAGAAGACGACCCGTTGAAGGCCAAGTTATCCAAGGTCAAGCCCCATCTGGAAGGCGTCGAGATCGACGGCCGGCTGGCGGTGATCTTCTCGCCCTACGATATCAGTTGCGCGATGGAAAACCATGCGTCGATGGAGTGTAAAGGATACATCAGGGCGGACGCTGCCAGATTATGCGTCAACATCGTATTGTTTGCCCTACTACAGTGAGAGCCAGTATTCAGATGGAGGAATCGCGAGCGAGTCAGGTAGTGGTGGCATACAGCCCCCCCGTTTTAGGCGATATACAGGTCTTTAAGTGGCGGCTGGAAGCCACCACTACACATTTGAAGATTGGCTCTGAATCGTATGGGCCGGAGGTCTGATGGATGCGAGCGCTGTTGCTGGTGGATATCCAGAACGATTTCGTGCCGGGCGGTGCGCTGGCAGTTCCGGATGGTGAGCGGGTGGTGTCGGTGGCGAATCGGCTGATTGCGCAGTTCGAGTTGGTGGTGGCCATAAAGGACTGGCACCCGGCCGATCATGGCAGTTTCGCCAGCCAACATCCGAGCCGCAAGATCGGTGATATCATCGAGTTGAACGGTTTGCAGCAGACATTGTGGCCGGATCATTGCATCCAGGACACTGCGGGGGCCGACTTCGTCGAGGGATTGGACGTCGGCGATATCGACCGAGTTTTCCTCAAGGGAGCCGGTTCGGATACGGATAGCTATAGTGGCTTCTTTGATAACGGGCGTCGCAAGGCGACAGGTCTGGGAGACTTTCTGCAAGAACGCAATGTTACAGATGTGTTCGTCATGGGACTGGCGACGGACTATTGCGTCAAGTTTACCGTTCTGGACGCACTGGCCTTGGGTTTCCAGGTCCGTTTGATCGAAGACGGATGCTGCGGTGTGGATTTGACGGCCGGTGATTCCGAGCGAGCCATTCGAGAGATGTGCCAAACCGGCGCTACTGTCGTTCAGAGCGACGAGATTACCTGAGGGTATCCAGGAACTGGGAGCGCGAGGCTCCTGCTGAGCCGGACTTCTGGGATAGAGACGCGGGGGGGGGGGGGGCGGGGCCCCCCCCGCCCGCCCCGCCACCACCCACACCCCGCCCATCAGCCCCAGGGCGGACGACTCCACGTAACCCTCGCAGCCCGCGAGCTGCCC
>CAZUAH010000206.1:0-22474 GCA_964617665.1 uncultured Pirellulaceae bacterium | reverse complement strand
AACTGCTGCAATGAAAAAATACACGCATAATCAACGCACCACAGAGACTGCACCCCTTTCGAAGGCTGCGTGCATAACGGCTCATTTCGTGGTAGGAGTCGGTCAGCGAACGACAGCGGAAGTCCTGCCAGGCACGCTGTAAAAAGGCGTTCGGGTGATCCTTCTTGGGAGGCGTCGCCTCGTCCACGTCTTCCAAGCCCATCAACTTCAGTTGTTTCGGTGTGAATGTCTCCGCAAGATACTTGCGAAACCGTTCTGTGGAGCAAACACCGTAGCCGGGTCCGCGGGCGTAATTGTCCAAGTGGACCAGATCGACACCGATGTCCTTGATCGCGAAGCGTATGAGCTTCTTGTAGAACTCGATGGCATCCGGATGGTTGCGATTCCAGTAGTAGCGGTACGTTGCGCTTCCGTAGGGTAATGGCTTCCCATTCTCGTCAAGCAAGACCCAATCTTCGGCCGACGGGACCTCTTTGAACAGTGTTTCCCAAATAAACGCGCCGCTGTAGGTGTAGGTACCCACGTGGAGGCCCGCCTTGTGACAACGATCTGCAAAGTCGACAGCGTCGGCCATGCTATCGCGCTCCATCTTCAGCCCACCGCCTTTGTAGCAGTGCGTCATAACGAAGGTGACGCCCAGGGCCTTGAGGCGTTGAATCATCTCGTCGCTGTGTTCCCGTCGATACGCAGCAGTTTGTTCGGTCGTCGGCGTGTAGCCGGGACTCCCGTCGCGCCGCGGGCGGAACGGAAACGACTCCCAACTCCCGGCCATTACCAGGCCTTCCTTCGAGAGCCACTCGGGCCGATCGCCTCTGGGCAGCGTCAACTTCTCGGCGTTACTCGCACTTACGAGAGTCAGGGTCAGAATCGCGATTACCAAGTGCAATTGTCGCATCGTTTCGTACTCCAGGTTAGAGTCTGTGTGCTCGATGATGATACCGCTATCCCGTATCCCGCATCACGAATCCCGTGTCACTTCATACTTTCGCCTTGAACTCCTCGTCGTCAGCGGGGATCTTCTTGATGCGGAAATTGCGGAAGTCGATGTGGTATGCTTCCGCTTCGATGCCCAGCGGATGACTCACCCGCTTGAAATCGTCGATGTCCCAGGCCAGCTTGCCGTTTGCCTTGAGGGATAGTTTGGTGCCGACGCAAGTCACCTCCCACTCGTTCCATTCTCCCGGTGGCTTGTGCAGATCGGGCACGGCTTTGGTCTTGTCCGAACCAAACAAGCGGCCCGCGCCGCCCTGTGCCACCTGAATCTGGCGGCCGCGCACGAAGAAGCCGCTGTTATAGCGTTTTTTTCGCCGGTCGCCATTCGAAGCGGGCGACGAGATCTCTAGTGCAAGGCAAACCTGGGAAGCGCCGCAGGCGAAGGTGCACAGGAGAGCGAAACAAGGCTTCATAAAGGATACTCCTGTAGACGGATGTTCCCCGGGTGCGTGTCCGGCCAGCCCAGAGCCGGCACGAGTGATAAAAGTGCAGCCGTTCCATCCGGATCAACTCCGATGGCGAAACACAATGCCTCAAGGTATTGGGGCAGCCGGCGGCTCGGTGGACATGATGCTGTACGAGCACATTTTCGTCAGTGCGATCCTGCCCCTTCTTCCATCAGGCGTTTGAGGTTATTGAGTTCGTTTTGCACTGCCTTGCAGGTAGACTTCTTCATCATCCAGCCGAACAGAAAGAACACGACCTTGAGGAGTCCCTTCGGCGTGACGGTCGAGCGCTGTGTCACGCGGGTTCTGCCGCCGAGGTCTTCGAACAGGTATTCCGCTTCGACGTCAAATTGCTGTCCTGTCAGCTGGATGGCCGAGGCGTTGGGAGGCTCGTGGCGCGTCACGACGCCTTGAAACTCCATTCGTCTGCCGTGATCCTCGGTGAGACAACGGAATGTTGTGCCGACGCGATCCGGTTTCTCTTCGATCACCTCGTCCTCAACAACCGTCAGGCTCCACTCGGCGACTTTGTCGTTCGTGTAGTGGAACACCTCGTCAATCGGACGATCGATTTCGACGCTGCCTCGCTGTTTCATGGGACCCTCCGCAACTGCCTGAGACATAGAACGCGTTCGGGATAACACTAGCGGGTTTTTCGCCGTTTGGGCCTATGCTTCACGGCGCCGGAGACGCAACGCGTCCGTGCGACACGCACCAAAACTGGATATTGGCGACTACTCGCAACCACTTTACGCCAGGTATGTCGTGTCGGTCCAGTCTCGTTCCTGCATTACTGGCGACAAAGCGATGGGCTGGCCAGTCAAGTCTGCTACTTCTGTACCGGCTAACTGACAGTAGGCTAACAGCGGGCGCATGACTTCGGCCAGTACACACCACTGGTGATGCCCGCTGCCCGTCTTCAGCACGTTACGTACATCGTCCAGGTCGAACGCCACGGTCGTGCGGCATCCGCCGCAAGGCGGTTGCGCGAAGTCGTCCGTGTTCGCCACCACACGCCCCGCGCCCAGTGTGAGCACATCTCCAGTCAGATCCATGATTGTCGCTCGCCTGCCAATCGGCCAGGCTACCATCGGGCAGACTCCACCGCCTGTGTTGTGGAAATCCCGCAGCGTGAATGGAGCCTGGTAGTCCTTGTAGATTCCTTCCAGCTTCAACGCGCTCGTACAGTGCGATACAACCATCCAGTCGTTCACCGTGTCTGCCGAAGGATTGCCCATCAAGCCGGGCATATCGAACAAGGATAGTGTCAGGAATTGACACATGGCGGCCGCCGCATCGCCCTCGCACGCCGCCACGAACCCTTCATCCAATAGCTTCGACAGAGCCACGCATGCCGGGTTCGATGTGGGGCCGTCGGCCCCGATGCACAGTCCGCCTCGAACCGAGCAGCCGTCGTAGCCTCCGTCGCGGATCAATCGCCGAAGCACCATGTAGTGCTTCACCGCGTGGAGAATCTGCGACGGGGCCGGCTCGACGATCTTCTTGGCGGCCTTCATGTAGAAATCCGCCACGGCACGCAGTTCGTCGCTTTCGGTCACCTGTTTGAACGCCTCGTCGTAGCCCTCGCCCGGGCAATCGATGATGCGCAAGCGCTTGGCACGCCACGCCGTGTTTAGCATCCTGACAGCGTACTTCAGCCAGTTCACGTCATGCGTCGAGCCAAGATAGATGCCGGGCCCCTTGGGCACGCCGTCCAACCCGCGAGTGAAGCTTGAAACATTGGCATAAACGATGGTGGGGATGTCGCCTCGGTTTTCAGCAACTTTCAGAATCGGTCCCCACTCTCTGAGGTCCAGCGCCATGAGGATCTGGCCATCGGGCGAGACACTCTTGACGTGTTCCAGGTAGGTCGATTCGTCCGTCAACATTTCCGGCATGATGTCCAGTCGTACGTTGAGCCTCTTCGCAGCGTCCGTGAGAACCTTTTCATACTGCGCACGAATTTGCACAAGCTGCTCCTTCGTGCCGGCTGGCCACCACTTCCCTCCTTCCTTTCTGAGCGCGAACGCGACACAGAAAAGCGGTTTTTCGCGCGGTTCGGGCTCCGCACCGAACAGCGATGAGGCAAACTCGAACACATCCAGTTGGGCAGCCACAGCCGCCGCCCCGGCAGTGGTCAAGAAACGCCGCCGGCTCCCGACCTCAGAACAACTTGCGTGTCTGCATGTATGACGATCGGACATCTGGTCTTCCCCTTTGGTTAGAGCCTCATATTCGCGGATCGTGAATCGACGTTCCCAGATCCCTGTCCCATTCTCCGATATTTGTGATTGTGCGCGTCGACTGCAATCAGGTGAGTGCATGCCGAATATTGTATCGCCCCATGCACTGACTTTCAAAAATCCGCCTTGGACAAGGCACCGATTGAGAAACTGTTCCATGTCTACGCCCGGCGCGTCCGGTCCAAGGGCGAGTTGGGTGAATTGAGCTCGCTGAATCAGCGAGTCTGGACGCAGTACCGCGAGCTGGATGCGTTCTTTCGCTCTGCTCAAGAGTAGCCGACGGGCAAGAGCAAATCTGGAGCGTACGGCACCGCAACGAGATCGACCTGTCAATCGCCGCTACGGCAATCTCTCGCGTCGAACGGACTCTTCCACAGCGTTTTCGAATTGCTCGCGAAACGCTGCATCGGCGTCGATCTCGGAAACTCCTTGCTTCAGATACGGCCTTGGTCGCGCGGCAAATTCGCCTCCCTCCCAACGGATGTTCTTGAACGTTGGAACCTTGCCTTGCCAAACCTCAATCACTTCGTCTGGCCGTTCTTTCTGGCCCGGCGTCAGAATCAGGCTGGTGACGAAATCGTAGTTCTCCAATATCTCTCCCTCGGGCGTGACGAACTTCTCCACTGGCAGTTTCACCGAACGTGAGCCTGCTTCGGGCAGCTCGACCAGCGCGGTGAACCGCCGGGGCTTGCGTCCGGTGTATCCACGCCACCTGTCGACATCCATGATTACGGCCAGCGTGTTGGCCGGTGCCGTTGTCTCGATCTCAAATGCCAGTGAAGCTCCGTGCGGGCCGACGAAAGCTGGATCGTTAACCTTGTGCGTTTCGTAGTTCCAGTGCACTGTGTGCCCGACACCGACTAGTGACCAGCCCCGCCAACCGTGGCTGAAGTCTTCGATCAAACGTTGGCGCTTTCCGATGGACTTCACGCCCGCCTCGGCCAATTGGCGCGGGAAGGCGTGCCGGCACTGGCTTGTGACCGTTAGCAACGAAGTGTCGGCGTACCCGCGAGGCATATTGAGCGGCGTGCCCGTGTCGTAGGTCACGTTGGCAAAGACGAAGAGCGGTTCGGCCAGATCCATCACGGGGCAAGCGGCAGTGAACGAGTCGCCATCGCGGACCACTTCTGCAGATCGCCAAAACCGCGCTCGCGGATCGCGATCGTAACCGTAGAACACCGCGATGGATTTGAGCCCGTGAGGCCCTGAAAGATCAGGCCACACGGTGAAGCGAGGAATTCCGTCGTCCGATTTCAAATCGAGTTGAGCCGCGGCTGTCTTTGGAAAGTCGAACGTGTCTCTCAGGTGCGTCTCGAACCAGCGCACTCGCGCGGCATAGTTGCCTGCGGTGAAGCGATGGTTCATGTGCGGCGTGAAGGACAACGCTCCATTCTTCTGGGGAAGCGAACGAAACCCTTGCAGCACCTTCTCCATGGGTGAATTGAAATCGTTCGTCGCTCCGAGGAACATCACAGGACACTTGATCAACGGCCAATAGTTCTTGCAGTCCAGTGTAGCGTCGTATAGCGCCAGATCGGCCCCCATGCGCCTCGCAGAACCGGGCACACCAGCAATGTCCGAATAGAGATAGCCACTGCCGCCAACGGATGGCGACGCCGCCTTCACGCGCGGGTCGATTGCGGTCAACACAGTCAGTCTGCCTCCCATGCTGTGCCCTGTCAGTCCGACGTTCGAACCGTCGGCTTCGGGTTGTTCTTCGAGAAATGTGATCGCTCGCCGCGCAGCCGCCGAGTACAAAAGCCAGCTACTGTTCCAGGGATGAGGAACTTCGTGAATCGTGCCTTCACCGGGTGTTGCATCGTTGTGGTGTTTGGGTTCAAGGAAGCCAGCCGGGATCCCGGCCCAATCCGTGTTCGGATCGTCCTTCTCTCCGATCACGTGTTCGCCCCAGTTCACTGCGACCGTTGCATAGCCATGCGACGCCCAAAACCGGGCAGTCTCCGGCCTTGCTCGTTGACCGCCGCCGTGGAGCTGGACAATTCCGGGAAGCTGGTTGCCTCCCTCTGGAAATGCGTAGAACGCAGCAACTCTGGTCTTCTTCCCACCAAACGTCCCCACCACGTAACGTATGTGCCGCAGAACGATGCCATCTTCGATCGACTCCCGAATGACCTCCGTTTCCAGTGGTTCCGAACAAGGGTCAAAGTGAGCCCACGTCTGCTCGACCGTTTGTGGAACGTCCTGAGCGGAAATCGTGCCAATGTTGGCAATAAGAACGAGAAAAAACACAGCTCGCATTACCGACTTCCTTTCTGATACGTCATCCGATCTCATCTTCCAAAGAAGCGGTCCGACAGGTCGTGACTCGCGATGCCCGGCGTGTGTGGGGCTACTCCAAAACGACCAGCCCGCGGGATTCTGGCAACTGGGCGGTGTTGAAGATGGGTGCCCAGCCGATGCGTTCTTTGGATTGGAACGAGTCTTCGTAAAACGGGTTTCTCATGATATTGAACGTGTAGGCACCTGGGGCGGAGTAGTCGTACAGACCGTCCACCTTCAACGGGAATGCAACCTCGATGGTGTAAGACTTGCCGTCGTCTGCCTTGGCGACCGCACACGTCACGTCCTTTCGGTTGTCCTGGGCAGTGCGAAAACCGCGCCACGCGCCCATCGAGGTGACGATGTACTGGAAGTACTCACTCCGCCCGTCGCCCGGCTGAGGCGGCGGGCCGAAGAAGAACTCGCAGCCTGACTCGCGCCAGATGCGGGTGCCCGTTTCGATGTCCGCTGGCGTCTCGGCCCAGATACCTTTGGGCTGTATGCAGGTGACGCCGATTACCAGCCGATCGGCGACGCGCATGATTCGGCCCTCGGTCTTGTTGCCGTGGGTACTGGGCACCAGGATGTCTGCTTGGGTCCAGCCCGTCAGTCTGGCGGCCTGCTGCCATACGTCGTCGGATAGATCTGCGTCGAACTTCGGCAGCGTCGACAGACGAGGTACCCAGAGGGTCTTTTGCACCAGTTCTTCGATCTCGGCGGCCCGCTTCTTGTCATACTCGGCCGGCAGGTTGGCCCGGAACAACTCTCGAGCGCGTGCAACCACATGCGCCACGGTCGTTTGGTCGGCCTTGGCCAAGTCGACGCCCTCCAAGGCGTCGCGTTTGATGGCCGCGATGACGGTTCCGAGCGCCCGCGAGTAGTTGTTGCGATAGGAGAACCGGATCCCCGACGAATTGTCCTGGGCGTTGCTGTCAGGTGCGACCGTCCGCTTGTTGTCATAGTACCGGTCGAATTCGACCAACCGGCTGCCGTCGTCGTTCACGTAGAAGGCCAACGCTTTCTTATTGATGCCGTCCTGTTCGCCCAGCACGGTGTACTGGTGGTACAGTCGGGCCGGTTCGCCTGCGGCGAGGCACAGCAGTTCGTGCGCCCGGAAGTAACGCATGACGGCCGCCAGACGTTTCTGGATCATTGCATCGCCCTGGGTCTTGGCGATCGCCGTTTCCAGCCACTTCCGCTGCAAGGCAAGATCCTCGGGCAGGTACAGGGCACAGTCCTGACGTGGCCAGTCGTTGCGTTTGCAGTAGGCGTCGGCCACAACCTGTTTTTGCTGGAACATGTCGTAGAAGCGGTACATCTCCTCCCAGCCCTCGCCGAACATGTCCCGACAGTACTGCCGCCACAGCGCGTCGGTTTCCAGGAAGGGGTCCGACAAGAGCTGCCGCAATACCCAGTAATGCGCGCCACAGAGATACCAGTACTCGTCCCCCGACCATTCCGTGTAGATGCCCAACATGCCGTTCTGTACGCCCCACTGCAGGAAGGCGGCGAGCTGCCGGCTGTAGATGCGAGGGTTGACGCCCTCGAAGTTCCAGTCGTGCGTGATCCACCGCGCGCCTAGAGACGCGAACGCTAGGATTCCTCGTTCCTCGGCCTGCCAGTATTCCTTGTTGGTGAACTGGTAGCTCTTGATCACGTTGTCAATGACGATGTTCGGCTCGAGTTTCATGCCCGTGGGTATGCCGATATTACTGTAGGCGTAGCTGGTCAGGTACAGGCCCGGGAATTCCTCCTGACATTGCTTGGCCACCTTGTTCAGAAACGTGTACCACAGATTTGCGGCGTTTCCGTCCATTTCCTGCATGCTCGTCCGGCAAACCGGACAGTGGCAGTCATACTTGCAGTCCATGACACCGAATGACAGATAGCCCCGGTTCCTTGCCTTCAGCTTCTCCCGAATCTCCCGCATGGCAATCTCGGCGGATAGGTCGGGATCGGCGAAACACGGGTTCCATGCGCCGCCGGTCGGTTTGGGCCGCGTCCCGTTGGCCGCCATCGGGAACAGTTGCGGATGGTCGGTGTGGTACTTGTCGGGTGGGAAGTAGGACGTGATCGTGTGGCTGGCGCGAAGGTCTAAGCCCTCAGAGACCATGGCATTCATGCGTAGCCAGTGCGCGTTGCGCTTGTACCCGCCGCTGGAGAACGTGGTCTTGGCAAAGTACGGCTCCATAACGATGTGCAGATCATCGACCACGAAGGAGTTACCTTCCGGCACGGAGACCCATTCCAACCCGTTCGCTCCGGCTGGCGCGTACATGCGCACACCGGAGGCCTTGTCGAGAAAGACACGAATTGCGTTCAGGTTCCACGGGTCCGGCACGTTCCGTGTGCAAACGATGACGTTGCCTTCGCGCCTGACCATGACCGTCCCGCGCCTGGCCTCTTTCACTCGCTCAACCACGCCGTTGGGCAGCACGCGCTCGGGGATACGGTCGATCACACCCACGTACACGGCGATCTTGTCAGCTGGCACGTCATTCTTTGATACGACCGGGAAGTTCAGACTCGCTGCCCGGTCCGGCTTGGGTTTCGCATCAATGGCGTAGGCATCGGCATTCGCAGCCTTGGCCACGTACTTGACAAGAAAGTGCTGCAAGTAGGCCACGGAGTAGGCGTCTCCGCAATTGACGATCACGGTGTTATAGCCGCGCACCTCCAGCGTCTCGGCTCTTGCCGCTGCGCATAGAAATAGAACTGCGACACCAGTTATCATCGCGCGTCGGTCAACCCACCGTTCAGATCTCAAACCGGACATCCTGTGCCTCCGTCGATGTTTTCGTGTCCTGTCCAGTGCTGCATGCTGCCGTCGCTTCGCGACTGCGTTATTATATGCCTACAAACCGACGCGTGTTACTTGATCACTGAATACAAACTCGTGGCCGGACGGCGTATGTCCCGCTCAAAGGAGTCCATCGTGAAAGAAAGCGTCATGATTTTCCTTGTCGTCGCCTTCTGCTGCAGTCAAGGGCTAAGCCAATCCGACAAACCGTTTGCAACGGACGAAGACACGCTCGTGTTGCTGCACTTGAACGGTGACCACACCGACAGCGCCGGCCGCTGTGACTCGGAGACCATCAAGAATGTCGAGTACACCGCGGGCAAATTCAGCAAGGCGATCCGCACGAACAAGGGCGGCTTGTCCGTTGGACCGTCGACCGTGCTGGACTTTGGCGACCGATCCTGGATGGTCGAGTGTTGGGTCAAGCCTGACATCGACGAGGCCAAGGATAGCTACGGTCTATTGGGTTCGCTGATGGGCAATGGGCGGATGATGATTCTGAGCATCGTCGACGGCAAGAGGTTACAGTTTGTCCTCAACGCCGGTCCCAATCACAATGCTGGAGTCAGCACCACGGACATCGGCGGGACGCTGTTCGACGGCCGATGGCATCACGTGGCGGCCGTGGTCGACCGGGCCCGCAACGGCGAACTGCGGCTGTACCTCGATGGCGAGGAGGTAACCGCCAAACAGGCCGCCCAGCCGTTGGTTCCAACCTCCGGCAGGGATCGCGTGTGGATCGCCATTGGCGCATCCATGAAATGGTACGTCGGCAGCGAAAGCGCCTTCCGCGGACTGATCGACGAAGTGCGGATAACAGCCGGCATCCGCCCAGGCTTCGAGACCAAGGCCGATTCGCCCATGCCTCCGCCAGCCAAACCGCTCGAGGGCCCTCGTCTGGAAGCGGCGATCAGCCCCGACGATCCGCTCTCGACCGAACCGATGTCGTTGACGCCGGACGGCACGCTGATCGTTGTTGGCACGTTCTGTCACTACGCCGATTTGAACACGGCCAAGTTGCTGCAATCGAACCTGCGCCGGGCATATGAGACGGAGCAGGGATTCGAAATCGTCAACGATTTCAAGCTCGACGAGGACCTTGACAGAAAAGCCATCCTGGCCGTTGGGCAGACGCGATTCGCCGCCGAAGCGGATGGCGAAGGGCTGGAGACATTTGGCTTCCGTATTCGTCGCCGGGGCAAGGCCGTGATCTTTACCGGAGGCAGTGACAAGGGAGCCTTGTATGGCGTCGTGCGTTTCCTTGACCGTTTCTGCGGCGTCCGCTTCTACATGCCGGGCGAGTTGTTCACCAGCCGACCTGCGAAAACGCCTTTCACGCTGGGCAAAATCGACATCACCGACGCACCATACGTCAAGGTTGGCGCTTGCCACACGCACGGCGCACCGGACGGCGGCACTTTTATGACGCTGCATGGCCTCGATCGCCGCCCCACTTCGCATCAGCACACCATGTACCATCGTTTCCTGCCCGAGCGGTACGCCAAGAAGTACCCAAAGATCTACCCCACGGTCAACGGCACGCGATTCATCCCTCAGCCCGGCGATCAGCGGTGGCAGCCGTGTTTCTCCGAGCCGACGCTGGTTGATGCCGCTGTCGAGTCGGCCACTGAGTTCTTCCGAGAGCACCCGGATATCGGCTACGTGGCCTTCTCCATCCAGGATGCCCACGTCTACTGCGAGCGCGACTTGGCCAGCGAGGTCGTCGCCGACCAGATCGCCAAGCTCGGCGAGAAAGACGGCCGTGTGCAGGGTCTCAGCAACCTGTATTGGGCTTGGCTGAACAAGGTGGCCGAGCGATTCGAAGAGACACACCCCGATAAGAAGATCGTCGGCCTGGTCTATGGATCCGTCCGCATGCCGCCACCCTTCAAGCTGCACAAAAACATCATTGCCTGGATGGTCTTCAAGATGTCGGACATCGTCATCGACAAGCGCTTCACCGAAAACTTGGCCTACATCAAAGCCTGGACGGACACCGCTTCGGCCGTCGGACATCACGATTGGTCCTACGGCTACGGGTTCCTGATACCGCGGATCTACACACGCTACTTCCAGAAGACATTCCTGGAGTTCGACAAAATGGGTGCGCCCATCCGCTGCGCCTATGCCGAGGCGGGGCCCAATTGGGGACTCGACGGTCCCAAGCTATATCTCATGGCCCGGCTTTGGATGGACCCACACACGGACGTCGAGGCCGAATTGAAGCAATTCTGCGACGACATGTTCGGCCCGGCAGCCGTTGAAATGCTGGCTTACTTCACGCTGCTCGAAGATCTGTTCTGTAATCATCTGAACCGCCGCACTGAACAGAAGCTCTTCCGCTGGACCCGACAGTTTACGGAGTGGACCGACGAAGAACTCGATATGCTCGCCCGCGGCCGAGAACTTCTTGACCGGGCCGCCATGCGGGTCGAGTCCGATTCAGGCGAAGCCGAGCGGATCAAGCTATTCAGCAAGACCCTTCGCCTGGCCGAAATGTTGGTGGCCATCGGCAATGCCGAGAAGGTCAGCCCAACATCGCTCGATGACGTTCGGGACTATCTCCGCGAAGTCATCGTGCCCGATCCTATGACCATCCACGCCCGTGGCAAACGCGAGGAACTAGGCAGCCTGATCATCGAGCCGATCCTCAAGCAAATTGCCCGGGGCGAGCTGCCGAAGTGAGACCAAATAGCAAAACAAGTAACTACTAACGAGGAAAAGACTCATGTGGAAAAAGCTGCTGCCAGCGATTGTCGCAACAATACTCCTACCATCTAACTGGGCACAGGCAGCGGATCGCTACGGGGGAGATCAATCGATCACGCGTGACGCCACCGGGTTCTTTCGCATTGAGGAAATCAGAGGACGCCACTTTCTCATCACACCGGGCGGACACGGTTTCCGTGCGCTGGGGCTGAACCACTTCCACATGATGACGTCGCGCGACTTCGACCAGGCCATCCAGAATCTGCGTGATTGGGGATTCAATTCAGGCGGATACCAAGCTCCGCCGTGGCAACGGGATCGTGTGCCGCACACCAGAGGAATCGTTCTTGTCCCCACCAGCAATTGGATGCGCCCGGGTGCGTTTGCGTATCGAGATGTGTTCGATCCGGCGTTCCTAGGCCAACTCGAACAGAAGATCCGCCGCGTTGTTGAGCCATCGAGCAGGAACTCTTTTCTCGTCGGCTACTTCTGGACGGACATCCCGCTGTGGAGCAAGAAACGGCAATCGAAGACAGCCAGAGGAGATGCGTTTTGGGGCCAGGATTGGATCTCGTTCTACAAGAGCCTCCCGGAGAATGCTGCGGGGAGGAAAGTATGGGAGACTTGGCGGCAGGAGAACCCGGACGCGGCGGAGAGCGCCTTTCTTGCTGTTATCGCTCGGCACCTCTACAGCAAAGCCCATACCTTTACGCGTAAGTACGATTCGAACCATCTCATTTTCGGCGACCGCTATTTCGAGCCTGACATGCCGGAGCAAGTCATTCGCGAGGCGCTCCCGTTCATCGATGCCATCGCCATTCAACCGACAACAAAGAAGTTCGATCCGGAGTTCTATACGCGGCTGTCCACACGCTACGGCAAACCGATCTATATCGCCGATCACGTCACGTCCTTCTGGACGCGCGAACACCCCAACACGATGAGCCAAGTTACCACGGACGCGGATTCCTATGTCGCTTACTACACGGCGTATGTCACGTCCGCCCTGTCACATCCGTCTGTGATTGGATACAACAAATGCCAGTATCAAGACCAATTGCTGTCGCCCGACTTCTTGAAGCAAGGGCTGCTCAAGATTGATGGGACACCACGGAAGACGGTGGACGGCATCGGAGCCGCGAATCGCAAGGCTCTCGAGTCTGCGTACTCGTACTGACCGCATGATGGGCGTACAGTAGTCCAATGCAAGCTTTCTGTCTCACTCCTGGCTTGCGCAGGGAAAGTAAGAAAGAGAATCGCATGACGAGATTCTATATCCCGATCGTTTGCTGCCTTGTCTCGATTCATTCAGCCATTGCCATAGGAGCAGAAGTCCCCGTTGAGCGGCCAAACATCGTTATCTTGTTAGCTGATGACCTTGGCTGGGCAGATGTTGGCTATCACGGCGGCGTGATCGACACGCCCAACATCGATCGGTTGGCGAAGGAGGGCATGCGACTGGAGAACTTCCACGTTGCGCCGCTGTGCTCGCCCACGCGAGCAGGATTGATGACCGGGCGATGGCCGATTCGCTACGGCATGGGCGAGGCGGTTATCACTCCTTGGAGAAAGCACGGCTTGCCCACCACCGAGCGGACCTTGGCCGATCTGTTGGCGGCGGCCGGATACCAGCGCCGCGCGGCCATTGGCAAATGGCACCTGGGCCACTATCGGAAGAAGTATCTGCCGCTGAACCGTGGCTTTACCTTCTTCTACGGGCACTACAACGGCGCCTTCGATTATTTGACCCACAAGCGCGAGGGCGAACTCGATTGGCACCGCAACTGGGAAACGTGTCACGACGAAGGTTACTCAACCGACCTGATCGGCCGCGAGGCCGTTCGGTACATCGAAGACAACCCCAACGATAAACCGTTCTTCCTGTATGTGCCGTTCAACGCACCTCATTCGCCAATGCAGGCGAAGGAAAGAGATATCGCAAAGTACAAGGGTCGCATCGCCAACGAACGAAAGCGAATCTATGCCGCCATGGTCGATTCGATGGACCAAGCGATCGGCAAGATCCTGGCCGCCATCGACGCGAAGGGGATCGCAGAGAACACGTTCTTACTGTTCATGAGCGACAACGGTGGAGCGACCAGCTTTGGAAGCGTGAATCGGCCTTGGCGAAGCGGCAAGGGAAGCGTGTACGAGGGCGGTGTTCGAGTGCCGGCAATTGTCCGCTGGCCGGCGGGAGGTGTTTCGGGAGGTGGAACATGTGACGCGATGATGGGCATGATCGACGTGTATCCCACCGTCAAACGAATTGCCGGAGTCACGGTGGCCGACCTGAATCCGGTCGACGGTTTCGACGTGCTCGACGTGATTCGCGGCAAAGCACCTCCGCCCGAGCGTCACTGGTTCAGCTACATCGCACAAGGCTCGCCTGATAAGATTGCCGTCTGCGACGGGACATGGAAGCTGATTGTGCTGGGCGGCAGCGTGCTGGATGTACCGCTGAAGGCTACGGCGGACACAAGCGACCCCGAGTTGAACCGAACCGTCGAACTGTACCAGATGGCCCGCGACCCAAGCGAAACCACCAACCTCGCAAAAGAAGAACCAGAGATCGTGTCACGTCTACTCGCAGAGCTACATGTGTTTCGTCGTTTGAAAATCGGCGGCATTCCTGATTTCCGCGAAGGTCGGGAGGGATTCGTCGCCCCAAAGGACTGGAAGATTACTGATTGACAACCGAGCATCAAACAGCGCTCGCTAAGAGAACAAGAACCAGGAGCCCTTCATGAAACGGATTTGTGTTGCATCGTTTCTTTTGGGATTGGGATGTTGCCTCCTAACGCCCAACGTCTTTTTGTCTGCGGCAGAAGACACGGCTACCTCCACAGAAGACGTTTTCTTTCAGATGGACGAACTGAGCCCTGATGTTGCGCTTTCGGGACGACAGTTCTACATTCCGACGGTGCTGGGACCGACGGGCATGAACGGGTGGATTCATGGCGAGACGCTTGTCGTGCGTGAAGTGGAAGCCGACTCGCCCGCAGACGGTATCGCAGTGACCAACGATGTGATTCACGCGGCGAATGGCAAGCCGCTGGGCGTCGAACCTCTCAAAGTGTTTGGCGAGCAAATCGAAATCTCCGAGCAGACCGGCACGCTGGAACTGAGCATCACGCGGGCCAGTGAGGCGAAGACTATCTCAATTCCGATCCGCAAGCTTGGTGCCTTGAGCAAAGACTGGCCCTTCGATTGCACCAAGAGCCGTGCCATTCACTTGGATGCTTGTGAATACTTGGTTCGCCAACAGAACCACGACGGTCTGTTCGACGGGAAGATCTACGTCGGCTTCGCGCTCGATGGGCTGACCTGGCTGGCCGCCGAGGATCCGAAATATTGGGAAAACGCTCGCCGGTTGGCGTATGGATATCGCAAGGATTTCGACCCAGATGCCTTCAGCACCATCAATTGGGAATGGGGCTACATGGGCGTGTTTCTGGCCGAGTACTATCTGCAGACGGGTGACGAGACCGTTCTGCCGCTGTGCTACGAGATTGCACAATCGCTGGCCCAGAGCCAACAGCCCTGTGGCACTTGGGGCCACGGTTCGTACCCTGGCGCAGGCTACGTGCAGGGCGGATCATTGAACAATTGTGGGCTGGTTTGCTGGCTGGCCCTTGTGCTGATGGACGAGGCCGGCGTACCGGTTGACCATCAGGCGCTGGAGAAGGCCACAAAGTTCTTCACGCGGTTCAACCATCGCGGCGGAGTCCCCTACGGCGATCACCGACCCGAGTTTGGTGGAGGCAACGGCAAGAACGCAATTCCGGGCGTGGTCTTCAACATTCTCGGCGATCAAGCCGCCAGCGAATACTACGCTCGCTTGGTCACCAACAGCTATCGCGGCCGAACAAGCGGACACACCGGCGGATTCATGGGGTTCATCTGGGGCAACGTGCAAGGCGCCCACAATCCCCACTATCCCGACTATCGCCGCATGCTCGGGTACTGGCAATGGCTGTTGAACGTCTCGCGGCGCTGGGACGGCGGTTTTCTGTTGCCGGAATCAGTCATCGGCAAGATCTACACGTATCGCGGTCCGATCCTGTCGACAGGTGGCGTCGCGCAGTTGTACGCCATGCCCAATCGTGTATTGCGGATCCACGACGGTCGAAAGAGTGTTTTCGCCAAACAACACCTGCCAGCCGACCTGCAGAAAGGGATTAAGCTGTATCGACATTGTCGGTTTGACGAGCTTCGACAAACGGTCCGTCCCGACAGCGAGTTGGCCCGCCAGTTGTTGGCCGCAGCCGAACGCAAGGAAAAGGACCTCGCCTTGTCGCTTGCCAAGATGGAAACGGCGATGGTGAACCTCGATTTCACTCTGGCACGGAGGATTTGGACGGACCTCGATCGGTACACCCGAGGCGAATACGCTCAACGAGGCGGTGTCAACTGGCGTCTCAAGACGGCTGAAGGTGCCGCGGCGGTATCCGAGGCGGGCAAACTCTATCGTCGGCACAGGTGGCTCACGTACACGTCGCCCGAGGCCCGCGAAGCGTTTGAGAGGTTGGCCGCAGATCCGAAGGCTGGGATCTATCAACAACTTGCACGGCGCGAACTGGCAACTCCGGACGACGCGACGCTTTGGGCCTTCTATTGCGAGTTGCTATGGAAGGAAAACGCCACGGACTGGCGAATTGACGAGCAGGCAAGAGCCACCGCCTTGCGTGTGGCGGATATGCCCAGTGGCCACTGGCCCAGGATTGCAGCCTTGAACGATTTGTACGATGCGGGCGTTTTGACGGAACGGCTGAAGAACTGGATTCCGTTGGTTCCCGCCAACACGGCTGGATACCCTGGCCAGCGACTCACGTGGCGGCTGCTCTCCGTGCCCAAAGGTGAAGAGCCGCCCGCCGGTTGGACCTTCGTTGACTTCGACGACAGCCAATGGGAATCGGGCACAGGACCGCTTGTCAGCGGTAAGGACGAAGACGGCATGCGTTCCACTGGCAACACCGTTCCTCACATTCGTATTGCATTCGATTGCGAAGAAACCGACTACGATGCAATGGTGCTGACGCTACGGCTGCTCAAGAGTACGAAGGCCGTCGCGTATCTGAACGGGCACCCATTCCTTTGGTCGGATGCCCTTCAAGGGCCGCGCATGCGAATCGTTGCGCTGGCGACCATTCCATTGGAGCAGGAGGCCGTACGGCACTTGCGCCGTGGGCAAAATGTCCTTGCTATTCGGGTGTCGGGCAGAAACGGGGCTGACTTCGGGCTGTATGCGAGCAAGGGAGGTAATACGCTTGCTTTTAGGCCGCGACCCAAAGATTGGGCACCCGGCCCTGTCCTCGATGAACCAGATCTTTCTATTAAGACGCCGGCGCGTCTGATCCTGGAGACGGTGTTACCGCCGTGCACGACCGGATTGGTGATCGACCCTCCCGGCAGACCAAACGAAAGCGTGACCGATTTGAGCCAGGAGATTTTCGGCAACCGTGATGAGCTTCCTCGCAAAGAGGTCTCTGTCGCCACGCGGGCCCAGTATCTGGGCCATTTCGATTCACGCATCCGGCGAAACGCGGCGTATTCGCTGATGGGCGAAGGCCAAGCGGCTATGCCGTATATTCTACGGGCGCTCGAATCGGACGATGTACGCGTGATCCGCGGCGGCTGCGACACGATTGCCGGCTCGTTCGGCATGAACGGCTTGGGCAAAGGAAACAGACGAGACGTGATGACCCCAGACACTGCCGGGCAGGCTGTGCCTAGCCTGCTGCCTCTGCTGAAGCACGAAGATGTTTACGTCCGCGAAGGCGCGCTCATGGCCCTCAGCAACTGCGGGGCGGCGGCGGCCAAGCATCTGGATCAGGTTACCGCCCTGGCCGACAACGAGGAGTGGTGGGTGCGAGCTGGCGTAGCCTACGTCCTACGTTATGTTGAAGAACCAGAGACGGCTGGCAGCGCGTCCGAAACCATCCAGAACTTCTTGACCGAGAAAAGCGTGTTTGGAAAAAACCGCCTTCGCAACGCACTGACGGAGATGGCCAAACGCGGGCACGCCAGTGAGGCAATCGTCAACGCGCTCATGAAGGAAGCTGATAGCGAAGACGGCTTCAATGCGAGTAGTGCGGTAACTGCGTTGGCCGGAATTGGACCGAACGCCAAAGCCGCGATGCCGATCTTCGAAGAACGACTCGTCAACGCCCAAGCCAAATTGGCTGCCGCCGATCCCGACAGAAAGAAGACATACGAAAGACAAGTCCGACACTGGGAAGGGGTCATCCGAAAGACCAACGCCTCCCCTCCGAAGAAGAGAAAGCAACGATGAAAACGTATTTTCCCACGACGATCTTATCATTTGTCTTTATGTTCGCGGGTCTCTGTACGACTCCGATGGCCGCGTCCGAACCGTCTCTGCATCTTGCCAACATCCTCACGGATAACATGGTGCTTCAGCGAGACGAACCGTTTGCCATTTGGGGCTGGGCCAAACCGGGCGCCGAGGTAGAAGTGACAATTACAGAGGACGCCGAATCGGTCGCGTCGCTGGTTGCCGAAGCACCGGTCGATCCGCCGTATACGTTTCAGAGCAAAGAAGTGCCTCCGTTGCCCGCGGACGATGAATACCATGCCACGATTCGGTATATCGAGCACAACGCCAAGCCGTTTAAATCCGTCACGGCCATAGTCACGGCCGACGGCAACGGAGCCTGGGAAGTCGAATTCCCAGCGATGGCGGCATCGTTCAAACCGAAGACGATCCTCGCGCAAAGCGGCAACGAGGTTGATGCGGCTCAAAATGCGCTCGTCGGCATTGTGTGGCTGAACACCGGCCAAAGCAACATCCAGATTCGGAACTTCGACGGCGATGCTCTGGAAATGCCCGGTGCCCGCTACCCGGGAGTTCGGTTCTGCAAGCTGGATGGCTCGTGGTACAAGCCCAAAGAGGACTTGGACGAGCCCGCTCACTGGCTGGTCTGCTCGCCGCGGACGGTCGTTGACATTAACGGCGTCACGTACTACTTCGCGACAACTCTGCACCGCTATTTGAATGTGCCCGTGGGAATCATCAACAATGCTCGCGGTGGCACCACCGGGCAAGCGTGGTGCTCGCGCGAGGCGCTTCGCACGATCGACCATCCAGTGTTCAAGCAACAACTTGCTGAATACGACGCTTTGTGCAAGCAGTGGGAATTGCCGGAGTATCGCAAGCAGGTTTACGAGTCCGAGGTGGCCAAGGCGCAAGCCTTGGTGGACGAATACGAAGAGGCGCTGGCCGCGTACAACGCCTTGACGGACGAGGCGAAGGAGAAGGCTCGCCCGCCCAAGCCACCGAAATTGAAGGCGACCAAAATCTTGCGCGAACGGCGGATTTTGAACGATGCGCGCGAGGCCTGGTCGCCCCCAGGTGGTTTGTTCAACGCGGTGGTGTACCCGTTGCGCAGACTAAAGGTCGATGGGATGATCTTCTATCAGGGCGAGAACAACAACTTTGGCCGCTGGTCCCAGTACGAGCAGACGTTCCCTCGCGTGATTACCTCGCACCGCGAACTGTTCGAGAATCCAGAGATGCCCATCGGCGTTATCGAACTACCCCGGTGGAAAGAGCCCACGCCACCGGAGCTTTCCTACAACCACGGCTACGCCTTGATCCGCGATGTCCACAACCGCACGGTCCGCCAGTTCGACAATTGCGAGATGATCATCTGCAACGATCTGGGCGGCCAGGGCATCCACCCTCGCGACAAGCGCCCAGTCGGCGAACGCGCCGCGCGATGGGCGCTGGCCCGGGTCTACGGTGAAGAATTGCCGTATCGCGGACCGATCTATCGTGAGATGAAAATCGTGACAAACGAAAAGACGGGCAAGAAGGTCGCTTGGCTCTATTTCGACCTCGATCCTGTCTACATGAAAAGATCGGCGGCGTATGAGGCGGAGAATCCGGGTAGGAAGTCGCCTGAATGGGTTACACTGCCATGCCCGCTCCACGGCGCGCCCTACTCCGGCTTCTCCATCGCCGGGGAGGATCGCATTTGGCATCCGGCGCATGTGGTCCGCAACGGGAAAGAGCGGGCGTTGGAGGTTTCCAGTCCGTTTGTGGATGATCCCGTTGCCGTGCGCTACGGCTGGGCGAACACGCCCGACGGCAATGCGCTCAATCGTGGTTTCCCGATGCTTACGTTCCGCACCGACGATTGGCCGTTACCGGACAGTTGGCCGGAGACTCCAGAGGAGCAGGAGGGAAGCAACGCGAAGGACAAGGCGTTCAGGGCCGTTGTTGAAAAGAGACTCGTTGAGCGGCAAATGGAAGAAGTGTTGGCGAGGCTTTCCGAGATTGAGGCCCAGCGCTACTCAAGCAAAATGGGCGGCGGCCCGCAAGCTCTCATGACCAGCAAAACGCGTCGCATCGCCCAAATCATCGAAGAAATGCAAACCGTACAGAGAAAACCCAAACCCGAATTGAAAGCAAAACTGGAAGAGCTGACCGAAGCCCTCAGGGCGGTGGAAGCGCAGATTAACGAAACCGAGTAGCCGTTGGTAGCCGGAGTGGCAAGACTTCGGGATTTGCCGCTTCCGCCCGAAGTGTTGCCACTTCGGCTACGGCGACGACAGTTGTTTCTCGAATAACGATTCTATCTATACTATCCAACCTGTCACCAAGAAGGAGAAAGTTGATATGCAAAACCTATTGAAATCTCTGACATCGGCCATCGTACTGTCTTCCGCTCTCGGCTTGGGCGGTCCTTTGACGCTGGAAGTACGCGGAGAAAGTGCTGAGCAGATTCTGAAGGCGAATGGGATAAGCGGCGGCCTAGTGGTTCACGTGGGCTGCGGGGACGGCAAGCTAACGGCCGACTTCGGCAAGTTGGATGGCTTCCTGGTACACGGTTTGGAGCGGTCCGAGGCGAAGATCGCCGCCGCACGCGAACATGTGGAGGATCTTGGCCTGTACGGCAAAGTCTCGATCAGCCGCTGGGACGGTGATCGACTGCCCTACATAGACAACCTGGTGAACCTCATCGTGATGCGAGATGCGGGAGGCGAGATACGGGATGAAGAAATCTTGCGAGTGTTGGCCCCTGGTGGCGTTGCCGTCAAACTCGGTCCTGAAACCCGAAACCCGAAAGTTGAAACCCTCGTCCGCAAACCACGGCCCGACGAGATGGACGAATGGACTCACTACATGTACGACTCGACTGGCAACGCGGTCAGCCGCGACACGCTGGTCGCGCCGCCGGAACATCTGCAGTGGGTCGGAGGCCCGCGATGGGGGCGGCATCACGATCACATGGCCAGCACCAGCGCGATGGTCTCTGCCGGCAACCGGGTCTTCTACATCTTCGACGAAGGTTCTACCGCCTCGATCATGCTGCCCGCTCGGTGGCACCTGATCGCGCGCGATGCGTTCAATGGCGTCGTGTTGTGGAAGCGGCCACTTCCAAAGTGGTGGACTCATTTCACGCCACTAAAAAGCGGTCCGGCGCAGTTGCCACGTCTGCTGGTCGCCACGTCGGAGCATCTCTATGTGACGTTGGGCCTGCGTGAGTCGATCTCGAAACTCGACGGCGCGACAGGAAAGACTTTGCAGACGTATGAAGGAACGGCAAACACTTGGGAGATCGTCCTCAACGACGGACTGCTCTATGTGGTCGTAGGGTCGCCCCGCACAGAGGAAGAAGAGGAGTCACGGATGCTCTATTCGGATACGGCCAGGGCTCCGGGAAACCCGATCAACAAACTCTGGAAGGGCTGGGACCGAAAGCTACTGGTCATCGACGCCGAGACTGGCAAGACGCGCTGGCAGTTGTCGTCGAAGATTCTGCCTGGAACGCTCGCGGTAGATGCGGACGCCGCCTATTTCCACAACGGCGAGAGTATCGCCGCCGTTGACAAGAAAACCGGTGAAGAGCGGTGGGCCTCCGAACCGGTCGCCGCCGTCGATCTGGAGCAGGGCATCCCTACCGGGTACACGCCGAAACTCGTCGTGAACAACGGCGTTGTCGCTTTTGCCGGCGGTCGTGGATACAAGCAGCACATGAAGGGCGAGACCCTGAAGATGGTTGGGCTCCGCGCGACCGACGGCGAGATCCTCTGGGAGGCCCCCCACTACCCGTCCGGATACCAGTCTCCCGAGGATCTGTTGGTAGTGAACAAAATGGTGTTGTCGCCCTTTTCCACGTGGCTCAAGGACAAGGACCCGAAAGACAACCATGTGGTCGGGACCG
The DNA here is from genome assembly GCA_964617665.1 of uncultured Pirellulaceae bacterium. Taxonomy (GTDB): domain Bacteria; phylum Planctomycetota; class Planctomycetia; order Pirellulales; family Pirellulaceae; genus JADHUC01. The sequence continues at coordinate 813 of CAZUAH010000206.1, read as the reverse complement.
ATCTGTTGACGGGCAAGCTCGTCTATGATTCCAATCCGGATGTGGAGGATCCCGTATGGTTTATCCATCACCGGTGTTACCCATCCAAGGCGACCGTCGACTATCTGCTGATGTCGAAGGAAGGCATCGAGTTTGTCGATCTCAAAACGTGGCAGTGGAAGATTCACCACTGGGTCCGCGGTGAATGCCTCTACGGGATTATGCCGGCGAACGGCCTGATTTACGCCTCGATGCACGACTGCGCGTGCTCGGCGGATATGAAACTGAACGGCTTGAATGCCATCGCCGCGCCCAAGGCCCGCGTGTCTGCCGATATCGATGTGAAGAAGCATCTGCTCACAAAGGGCCCTGCGTTCGGTAAGGTTCTCGACTCTGGACCCTCGACTCTCAGCTCGTCCGATTGGCCCACATTTCGGCATGACGCGGCTCGCAGCGGCGTCGCGTCATGTGCAGCTCCCAAATCGCCGGCCAAGCGATGGGAAACAGCTATCAACGGCCGCTTGACCGCCCCGGTCGTAGCCGGCGGCAGACTGTATGTGGCCTCGCTTCATCGTCATACCCTGCATGCACTGGATGAGGATTCAGGCAAGCAGCTCTGGACGTTCACGACAGAAGGACGCATCGATTCTCCGCCGACCATCTACAAGGGAATGGTACTGTTCGGCAGCCGAGACGGATGCGTCTATTGCCTGCGGGCGTCCGACGGTGCACTTGCCTGGCGTTTCCGCGCCGTCGGGGAAGACCGCCGCTTGATGGCGTGGGAACAGTTGGAGTCTGTGTGGCCGATCCATGGCAGCATCCTCATCCGCAACG
>CAZUAH010000205.1:0-22507 GCA_964617665.1 uncultured Pirellulaceae bacterium | reverse complement strand
CTGCTGCAATGAAAAAATACACGCATAATCAACGCACCACAGAGACTGCACCCTTCGTCCATGTCACCCGTTGAGCCCCGAACCGTGCCACGGCTTCCTTTACCAGAGCCACGTTAGCGTCGCGATACGAGTCGCCCGGGTACGGACTCGGCAGCCATGGATCGGCGTTCCTTGGTGCCTCAGGCCGGTTTCTCGGGATGGCATTCCCGTGCAGCCACCCTGACTTACCACCAAGGCCTACATTCACAAGCCCCAACTCCGCGTTGATTTTCGCGTAGCGGTCGAGAAAGAACGTCCGGCACTCACGGTTGCGGAGATCGGGCATGATCGAGTATTGCTCGGCCGTCTTCGTCTTTCTGCTGGCGCGGAGCCACCCGGTCGGCCATCCGCGGTCTTTCACTCGGTCCGCTGTAAGTTGGACCGAAGGCCTTACGGACCATAAGTAGCCGGCGTCGACCCACGCCTGGCGGTGCGCGTCGGCGACCTTGTGTGGAACTGTCATCACCCAGTCCCAGTTGAACCCAGGCGGTACGGAGATTCCGTCGGTCGGATGGTCGAAGCCCGTGGTGTGGAACTGAAGCCCGACAGTCAGTATCTCCCGAACCGAATGGTCCGTGTCGGCCGCGAGTAGGCGAGCAATCCCCTCCTTGATCGCAATCGCCTTGTTGTACGTGTTCGGAGTCGAGATCGACATCTCACTTGCCTTGATCCGTTTGCCGAAGCCAGCCAGCGGTCGCTCGGTACCCGGCTTGTCCGGCTCATTTGGATCGTACGGAGGTCTACCCGTATTCGTCTGTGGAGTGAACTCCTTGGCGTACTTGATGATGAGCGCGATATCCTCGTCGCGAACCATATCCTGCGGATTCAGGTCAAGATTCTGATAAGAAGCCCAGGTAACCGGTCTCTTCCGATTGGCAGGCGCCGAAACCGGCAAAAGGCTGGTCGCGGCTACTGCCATGCCCCCCTTTAAAAAGTCTCGTCGCCGCATGGCTCCAAACCTCCCTTTCTCAACAAGCTGTTACCGCGTCCGTTTCGAGGCTTCCTCGCACGCCGTTAGCAGGACGCGGCGGGTATGGACCTCGGGGTAGGAGTCTGCCGTTTCTCGCAGGACTTCCAGATCGCGGCTATCGCAGAGTTTCACAAGTGCTCTGGCCGCCATGTGGCGAACCTCCAAAGCGTTGTCGAAGTTGCTCACCGCTTCGAGCAGGGCGGGAACGGCTTCGTGTTTTCCCGTTTGCCCGAGCCCGAAGGCGGCCGCGACTCGATAGTGGGGCGTCGTGGCCAAGTAGGTAAGCGGCATGGTGGGATCCTCCAAGCCGTCCACGGCTTCCGGCGGATCTTCGGACAGCGCGTGCAAGAACACTTCGTACGCGTCCTCGCACTCAAGTCGGCCGAGTGTTTCGAGCGCATAGTAGCAAATCCACGCACAAGCGCCCGTCTCGAGACCGCGGTAATCCTGTCGAATTGCGAGATATCGCTCCCGATACATGGCAAACGCTCTTTGGTAGCGGATCGCGTCAGATGGTCGAATTCCCAGCACGGACAGGATTTGTGCAACGCGTTGGGGAACTGTGAAGTCGACACTCGTCCCAGCCATTTGCGGGTAACGTTGGGCGGTAACTTGGTCCAACAGCGCCGCTTTGAACTCTTCGTTGATTGGCCGCTGCTCGACCTCGATCATGGCAAAGCACGAGTCGAGAATCGTGTCCAGACAGCCAGCTCGCTGCACCACGCGAGCCAGCATCGTTTCATAGGTGTCGCTTTCCTGCAGCAAAGGTTGATCGAAACTCATGTGCAAAGACAAGGCCAGCGCGAAAACGTCGGACTCTGGAAGCGTGCTCCCCATCGCGTCGAACGCTTCCAGAAAGCGATAATGCACGGGCGAGCAACTCAGGTAATCGCCCCATCCACCGCCTTGGTCCCCCAATGCGACTGTGTAGTGCCAAAACGGGCGGAGATTCTTGCACTGCTCGATCAGGGCCGCTTCTGCCTCGGTGTTGCCAATCCATCCCAGGGATTCCGCGGCCGCCTCTCCCAGTTTGGCCGAACGTTCCAGGCTGGGAAGGCGCTTCAAATCACTCTGCTGTCGAGGTAGCGGAAGATGGGCTTCCAGGATCGACTTCAACAGAGGAACAGCTTTCGAGTCGCCGAGATGCCCCAGACCTCGCATGGCGTCCACCAGCGAATGCAGGTCGGTGGTGTCCTCTGGATCCAGGCAGCGTTGGATGTAGGAGCGCAGGGCCGCTTGAGCCGCCGGACCGCCGATGTGCCCCAGTGTCTGGACTGCCAGAATAACGGACTGCGGGTCTTGGCTCGTGAGCTGTTCGATCTGGCGCTGTTCAATCCACGACCAGTCGTGCCCGGCCAGCCACTGGCGCCAACGAGCGGCGCATTCTTGGAATTCCGCTCGGCGGACACCCGTCGTTTCTTCGTTGTGACCTGTCAGGTGAGATACGGCCATGCTGCTAGCCAAGGCGACCTGTGGTTTCCTGTCCATTATCCCGTCTATCAGGGTCTCGACGGCTTGGCGATTGCCGCACGCGGCGAGAGCCAGAGCGGTATTCATGCGAACCTCGGCTTGATCGTCCTCCAAGGCGGCTACAAGGGCCGGCACGGCCAAACGGTCACGGAGGATTCCCAGATGTTGGGCGGCCGACACCTTTTCGGATGGCGAACCCTCGCGCAACCGACTGCACAACGCTTCCCGGGTGGCGGCGCGTCCCGGCGGCAACGGAGGCGAGTCCACGTCCGAACCCGGTCGCGGATTGGGGTAGAGGTTGATGGACTTGGTTTCGCGAATACGGTCCAAGGAGTTTCCCATGACACCCCCGTGCGCGAGAGCATTGGCCTTGAACCGGAAGGGATTCCCGTCCCCCGTCAGTCGCAGCGGGCGCAAAAACATGGCGTCGCCCACAGCCGCTCGGGGTGATCGTGCGGACCCTGCGTGGCACCCAACGCAGGCTCGGCGTTCCCCCGGGCGGATGTAGATCCAAGATAGCTCATTGATCACGGCCCGACCTTCTGCGTCGATCGCCTGAAGCGCCAGGGCCCGGTCGGCGGGCGCTTCGATGTAGAAGGAACCATCGGGACAAAGGGGCACCACGCCCAACTCCACCGCCTCGGTTCCGATGTGATTAACACCGCCGTGGTACCGAACAGATGACAACATGCGCGCTGTAAGCGGTCGGCCCTCGATCACGCGTACGGCCTTGATTCGTTTCAGATCGGCGCGGGTCTGCTTGGTTTGAAAGATGTCCTGGCAAGAAAAGTAGCCTGTCGAGCGGCCCGTGTCGCGCGCCATGGTGTCCGTCGTCGCAGCGGCGACTGGCTTACTTCGAGGACCCACGAAAAAGGCGCCTGTATTTCCTCCTCGTCGGAAATGTAGAATGTCGAGACGGCACCTGTTTCCAGGTCCACCACTCCCAACGATCCGCGGTCCAGCGTGGAGCAGAGCAGGCGGCCGTCGGGCAACGCGGCGATGTCGTGAAGCGGTTTACTAGTGCTGACGGGCATGCCGTCGATGGCGGAAGCGCCCGAGCTTGACACCACGACGCCGATCCCATGCTTCTTGAAGGGATGATTCGGAGACCATTTGTTGGTCGGGGCGCAGAGAGCGGCCACGCGGCCGTCGGGAAGGGGCGTGGGATTGCCGAACGCGTTTCCTTCCCGCTTGAAATTGAGTTGTGTCGGAGACAAAACGCCGACGGCTTGCGGAAACACTTCGTGCATCGTGTAACGATCGTAGCCGCTACCCGTCACGTCCTGGCCCAAGAGCACGAACCCGCCTGTGCCATCCAGGTTGATTTGATGAATCTCCGTTTCGATCTTCGCGTTCATGAAGAAGTTGTCTTGACGCACGAACACGATCTTGCCCTGGGCGGTGACCCGGGGTTCTCGGTCATTGACTACGTGAAAGGTAATCGGCCGGATGTCTTCCCCCTCGGAAGTCATCGTGAAAAGAGTGGAGACAAGATAACTGTGATACTCTTCCCGACTGCCGAATCGAGTGGAACAGAAAACAATGCCTCCGTCGGGAAGCACATCAGGATCAACGTCGTGAAATGTTCCCCAGGTAAGTTGCTCCGGTTCTCCACCGGAGGTTGAGATGCGGTAGATGTGAAAGAAGCTGTCTCCCTCCGGCGCCATGGAAAAATAGAGCGTCTTTCCGTCATGCGTCGCGCTCATCGCGCAGCCGATCCAACCCTCGTCGGCGTCCACCAAGAGCTGAGGGGCAAGGTCGGGCTGCATCGGGTCGAGGACGTACATCCGGTGTCCCATGTTGGCAGGGCCCGGCGTGTCTTTCTCGATATAGCAGCGGTGCGTGTGATCTCCGACCTCCATATAGTTGCGGACTTGAAGCGGTGTCGTGGTTGTCGGCGGCCTGATCATCGGCGCCTGCCAGTCCAACTCGTTGAAGGGTCGAGTTCCGGCGAGAAACACCACTTTTCCCGGCAGACTGGACGCCACGCGCGACATGTCGGCCCGTTCCTTCTCGATTAACGCGACGCGTTCTTCAAGTTCCCTCCCCGCCAGCGGAAATAGGGCCAACTGTGCCTTGGACGGCCTTGTCGAATAGACGGCGATCTCCGACGCACCGGCGTTCAGGGCCCCGTGGGAATTGAGAAACTTCAGCCGGATCGTTCGAACCTGCTGTGGCTCGATAGCAATCCGTTGCGGCCTTCGAGACATTCTGAAGCTGCCCCGAACCGCCAGTTTTTCCGCCTCGTCGAGGTAGAGCTCATAGTCCTTCCAACTTTCGGAGAGCAGGCTGCCGGTGCGACCCCAATAGACAACTTCCGCAACCTGCACCGGCTGCGGCCATTGGAGCGTGAATTCGCCACGGTCGCCCGAACCCGCGCCTTTACAGGCCCAGGCCTTCCCTGCGTCGCTTCCCGAGCCCTCACGTGGGACTTTCTCGTCAATCGCATACTTGGCTGCCCATGAATCGCTGTATTCCGAACTCGCCCACACCTTTGCCTGCGGCGCGAGGTTCACCGGTTCATCGGCTACCACGCCGCAAACTGGGACGCAGGCAACCGTAAGTAGGGCACAGCAGGCAAGCAACGCTTTCGTCACGATCGGACCCTTTCGCAGGTAGATAGCTCGTCTCTTTTGTTTTGGTCGGAGGTGCCTATTGTACCACTCAGTCAACAGCCGGAGTCGGTTTGTTAGGACGCAGCATCGGTTTCTGACGCTCGGCCACGGCGGGAAGTGGAATATGCTGGAAACCGGCAGGCGTGGCCTGATACCAGTAGTGAACGGTGGCGTAGTCGACCCAACAGCCATCGTTTTCCACGGCCTTTGGCCATTGCGGCTGAGCCGTGAAGAATCGCTCGTTCTTCCAGTTGATGTGCCATCGCAGCGATTTGTTGAAGCGTATAGGCATGTGGTCGTTGAAACGATAAGCCGATAGGAGGTTGAGCCCTTTCGGCTCCTCCTCCGGTTTCCCTGTCGCGTTCTTCACCAGAGTCATTCCACAGCGGAGTCCGACAAACGGGTTTCGGAATCCCCAACAAAACCCGAACGAGCATTCCGTGCCCAAGTAGTCGAGCTGGCGTTTGTGTCCGTCGATGTCGATTTCATTGTTTCCCTCCATCACGAATTGAAATGCGCAGAATAGTGGCTCGTCGGTGATGATGCTGAATTGGCGGCCGAGTACATGGCCTGTTCCCTGGACCTCGAAGAATGTCTCGTCGGTTTCCTTGGTCAGTTGAAAACTCTTGCGCGCATACGTGGCGTGAAAGTACCCCAAGTCCTCTTTCCACTGAGGCAGTGTATCCCATTCCACGTAGCTGTAGTTCATGATGTTCTTGTCCGTGTCGTTACGCAGCGTCACGCGGGCAGAAGACTTGAAGGGCATTGGGAAGTAGCAATTGTAGTTCCACGGGGCGCACTCGATGAACTTCGAGGTGAAGTCCATCCCTTGGCCGTTGCAGCCATCGCCAAAGAAATCGGCCAGTGGACACATCACAGCCGGTTCGTCGGCACCGTCGAACCAGATCTCCAGCACAACGCCGCGGCTGGCAGTTTCTTCGGGCGGGTGACGTGTGATGTGTATGCTGCGGACGATGCCCGGCCCCTTCAAATCGGCAATCGTCATTCGCTTGCCTGCATCCAACGATTGCATTTCTTTATAGCGGTCGTATTTCCAGCCTCCGTTGGCCAGATGCGATTGCACCTCAGGCTTGATCACCACGATCTCCGGCGGATCGGCTTCTGCTGAACGAACGTGTGCAAAAGACCAAGAAACGACCAGCGCTGCAGTTAGTAAAGTCAAATCGCGTTTCATGAGACGCTCCTTTCTTTCCAGAACTTCACGCCCCTTACTTGGGCGCAACAGATGGCACGAGCAATCGAGAGAGTTGTTGACCGTTCGTCGCTGCTTCCTGTCTTTCCTTCAAAACATCGGCGTGTTCGGCGGCTCGACAGGCAGTTCCTTCCACGCTCCGCCGGTCACCTGATAGGCCCTAGGCCGGTCGGCAGTGATCATCTTCGTCGACCGGCCCACTGTCACGGTATGCGGGGTGAGTTCGATCTTGCCATCCGGCTCGTGGCGGTACTGGACGAGCGAGACTTCAACCGCTCCCGAAGCTGGTATGCGGTCGGAGAAAATGTCGTCGCCCGCCTTGTCCTTCACCACGACTTCCGTGCCTATCTTGGCCGTGATGCTCAGGGTGTAACCAACCGAGAAGCCGCGCCGCCCATCACCGCGCCACTTGATGAGATCAAAGCCCGCACCGTCCGCAAAGACCGAGGCGATCAAGTCGAAGCCGACGCACGTTCCACCGCCGGAGCCGCACTGGATTGTCCGGTAACTCGGCTTGTCGCCGATCTTGACAAACCGGTTTCCCACGAAGCGACCGTTGTTGGCCGCGCCGTAATAGCCTCCGCCCAGGCTCAGGTTACAAAAGTCGGATATCAGCACGTTGTTCTTGAAAAGCGCCGCGTGGTCCTTTTCGGGATCCTTGCTGCCGCTGATCACGACGCAGCCCAGTGCCGATGTCTTTGCCTCGTCGGCCACGGCCTTGATGATGTTGTCGTGGTATACCAGGTTCTTCTGGTCCGGCTGAGGCACATGCCAGATGCCCCGAACCTCGCCCTTGCCGGCCTCGCGGCCCTCGACGATCACCACGTTATCGTACCACTCGATGTTCTCCCCGCCCCACGTGACGCGGAAACCGTTGACTCCCGACTGGGCACCGTACTCGTCCCAGCGATGGTCCGGCTCGCGCGACCGCATGTGGATATAGTTGTCGTAGATCTTGATGTCGCCCACGCCGGCCGAAACAGTTCCAATCCCTAGCGCGTGGTAGCCGGTGCCGAAGATTCGGTTGCCGTGGGCGACAGCGTTTCGCGTTTTGTAGTACATGATGCCGAAGGAGTTGGTGGCGCACGAGTCGATGTATATCTCGTTCCGGTAAATCTTCGTTCCGTGGCGGCCGCCGCCGATCCCGCGTTGGCGGACGCGTTTCAATAGACAATGGTGCACGTGGCCCGTCTCGGCGATCCCCGCGACACCCTGGTGGCGATTGGTAAGTTTTGTGCCGCGATCCAGCACCACACAGTGGTGCATTTCTCCGCCCGAACCGGCGAACCCTCGCAGTTGGGTCCCGTAGTAGTCGACCGTCACGCCGGCAATCTCCGCGAAGCCATTCGCGTACACAGGCTCGTACCCACCCGCGCCGCCGCCCGAACCTTGTACGACCAGACCGTTAAGAACTCGGGATCCGCGAGCCCCGTAGCTGCCGCGGATTCCATGGTTGCCTTGAACGCGAAAGTGGCCGAAGGCCCCTTCGTCGACATTAGGGTCCTTCGCTCCGGCGACGTTGTCATAGGTGATTGTGTGGCCGTTCAGATCCAGTGTCACGTTACGGGCCCTGATGTTGATAGCGTTGGCAGCGGCCGTGATATCGTCGGTGAGCACGTAGGTCGCGCCGGGCTCCGTCAAGTTATACGGCGTTTGGCCCAGGTCGCCGGGGACGTGGATTGCGTCGGGGATTGGACGAGGCGTGATGGTCGCGTCGTCGCTGCGATGTACGTTGCCACGTTCGTCGGTTGAAACGATCCGATAATGATACGTCTTCCCGGCTTCCAACTCGCTCAGGTAATGTACGTGGAGAAAGAAGAAACGCTCGTCGGCACACGTTCTCTTGCCGTACTCGACGTTCTCGCCATACTCGACGTAGCCGCGCGATGGCAAGTTCGTCTCCCAGCCGATGCAGGCTGAATTCTCAGAGACATGACGCCACGACCCGCCCTTGCGAAGTCTAAGCTCAGTGCCAAACTTGACATAAGCAAGCTGCTCTTTTTCGGCGCCGAAGTACCTGAGGCAGAAGTCGTCAAAAGTCTCGTATTCGCGCGATTTCCGTTGGGAATCCACCGCGAGTACGGGACTCGCCCCCGTTCCACCAAGCCCCACCACGACAAGCACACCTGCCAGCAATGGGACAGCAACACCCGTTTCTCTCGCTGTCACATTCATTGACAATTCCCTTTCAGTGACATGTTACATCCGAATGACTCGCTCTACCAGCGAATCGGCGCAAGAGACGACTGCATTCTGCAGGGGCGACAGAACCACGGTGACCTTGATCGTGCGTCATTCAACAGTGACAATCGTAAGAGAGCATGAAGGGCTGATGGCAACCGAATTGGAGAAGGAAGGATATCCATGCATCTCGTCCGAACGCAACCTTATGAACAACACAGTCGATCGTACGTGCATATCTTCGCCGTGGCTGCAATTACTTCAGCCATTCTGGCATTGCTGGACGCGCCGGAAGCAGGGGCGGCGGAACATCAGCAGCGGGCATTCTGTTTCGTTCAGGTTTGTGACACACAGCTTGGATTCGGAACTGCTGGGTACGAAGCAGACGTGGAGTCTTTCAGACAAGCAGTTCGACAGATCAACCACATCAAACCCGACTTTGCCGTGATTTGCGGCGATTTGGTGGATACGCCCACAGTACAAGCAATCGCCGATTTCAAAGACGTCCTTTCGGAGTTCAAGGTACCCTGCTATTGTGCCCCTGGCAATCACGACGTGGGTGGTCCGCCCGATCAGAAGAAGCTACGCCTATATCGACAAACTATCGGCGAGGACCACTTCTCGTTCGAGCACAAGGGCTACACGTTCATCGTGGTAAATACGCAGTTGTGGAAGTCGCCGATCGAGCCTGAGACCTCGAAACATGACTCCCGGTTTGCACAGACGCTCAAGCGCGCTGTGGACAAGTCGAGTCCGGTTTTTGTGATAGGCCATCATCCCTTGTTCATCAACGACGCCGATGAAAAGGAGGCGTACTTCAACATCCCTCCACAACGGCGAAAGAAGCTACTAGATCTCTTCCAACAACGCGGTGTCGTGGCCATGTTGACCGGCCATACGCACCGGCTTTGCGACAACGAGTATGAGGGTATTCTGCTCCTTAGCGGCGAGACGACGAGCAAGAACTTTGACAAACGACCGTTGGGGTTTCGCCTCTGGGAGATCGAGTCGCCAGATTCCATTCGCCACAGGTTCATTCCCCTCGAAGCGATAGACAAGACTACCGACTGAAACTAGGTACCCGATGTCTGCACCTTGCTCGAATCGGCGTTTAGTTTGTCGGCACGATACGCTATTCTGTCGGGGGCTTGAATTACCATACTATTGCCTCGTTGGGTCAAGTTGAGGAGAGACAATCATGACTGACAAACCGAATGATCCACCGGCCGATGAGCTTGATCCTGAACAGGCTAAGTCGGTCATTAAGGCGATTGAAGCAGTCGAAAAGGAAGAAGCCGAGGAGCAATCCGAGGGTCGACCAACGTCTCCTTGAATACAGCATCAGCAATATGTAGCACGCGCATCGACCAGACGGTAGTCGTGTTGCGCTTCGCTTTCCGGGTGATGATTTCATCCCGACGCTCACTGCTTGGCAGTTGTCCTAGCATCGGGAGAGCGCCGCGCGCAGACGCCTGCTACGCACCCTTCTACAATGTTCTCCGTTTTGCACCAACACTCAAACCGAACTCTCAACAGAAAGAGGCGGAATAATGAAGAAGCCGTACACACTGATTCGCGCGTTATACGTTGCGCTTTTGGTATCGTCAGTGGCGTCGTCTGCCGACTGGCCGACTTATCTAGCGAACAACGAGCGGACAGGTTCGACGTCACAACAGTTGAAACTGCCGCTTACGCAAACCTGGGTCTTCTCGTCGCCAAGCTCGCCGCGTCGAACTTGGACGGGACCGGCTGGACGAATCATTGAGGGAAAAGAACTGGGCGACCGAGTGAAATTCGACGATGCCCTGCACGTGGCCGTGGTTGGCGATCGCGTCTACTTCGGCTCGTCCGTCGATCATCAAGTCCACTGCCTGGACCTTCGTGACGGCAAAGAGGTGTGGCGGTTCTTCACGGGCGCTCCCATTCGACTGGCGCCGACTGTCGTGGATGGGCGGGTGTACATCGGCTCGGACGACGGACATGCGTACTGCCTGGACGCGGAAAACGGCTCGCTCCTTTGGAAGCTTCGGCTTGGGCCTGCTGACGAGTCAATCATTGCCCGCGGCGAAATGATCTCGCGATGGCCGGTACGAACGGACGTGCTGGTCGACGGAGATACCGCCTACTTCGGGGCCGGTGTTTTTCCGCACGAGAACGTCTACCTTTGTGCGGTCAACGCCAATGATGGCACAATCCTGTGGAAGAACGATGCCATTAGCCACCAAGATGCCGGGCGAAACGAGTTCTCGCCGCAAGGGTATCTGCTGGCAACCGACGACGTGCTCTACGTCCCATCAGGTCGTTCGCGCCCCAAAGCGGTCAACCGGGAAACCGGTAAGGTGTCCGGCGGTGGAAGCACGTCCTTGACGTTTGCCAATACACCGATTGCCGGTACGGATGCACTGATTGCTGATGGACGACTTCACACGTTTTCGCTGGAAACACGGCTGGCCGTTGCCGACAACTCATCGTTCGCTGTAACCGGCAAAGAGATCGTCGGGATGAACCGAAACGAATTCTACCCGGCCAACAACGAACGACGCAGAATCTCTGGCGAGCTGCGTAATCTCTATAGGCAACTGCCCAGGGCGGGTGATGATGCCGATAAGGTGAGATCGAAGATCGCCGAGTTGCAGGCGCGGGTGAAGGCGATCGCCGATGTTGGAGTCGTGTGGCGGAAGCCGTGCACAGCCAAAGCGGCTGTGGCTGTCGCAGGCGATCTCGTCTTTGCCGGTGACGAAGGTCGAGTCACCGCCTTCGAGACTGTAACCGGAAAGGAAATTTGGACTGCCAAAGTCGATGGTTCTGCGCGAGGCTTGGCGATTGCGCAGGGGAATCTGTTCGCGAGCACGACTACGGGCAAGGTCTATTGCTTTGCCGATGCCACGTCGGCCCAGCCTGGAATTGCTAAGGAATCGCCAACGGACAATCCCTACGCTACAGACCAGTGGACTGCCTTGTACCAGCGTGCCGCGGAAGAGATTCTGGAACACACAGGAGTGACGAAAGGGTTCTGTTTCGTCGTGGGGGGCGAGCGCGGACGCCTCGCTTACGAATTGGCCAAACGAAGCGAGTTGAAGATCTACGCCGTCGAGCCGGATGAAGAGAAGGTCACGGAGTCGCGTCGATCGCTTTCGGCTGCTGGGCTGTATGGTCATCGAGTAACCGTCCATCACGCGGACTTGGCGGCAATTTCCTACTCGAATTACTTCGCAAATCTGATTGTCTCGGACAGCTTGCTGTTGACGGGAAAGATCCCCGGAGATCCCGCAGAGCTGGTGCGACATCTCAAGCCGGCTGGTGGTGTGATCGCTCTAGGCCGTCCTGCGAATGCTCCCGGACGTGCCTTGTCCGGCGATGCTGCGAAAGCTTGGCTCGCGAAGATGCAACTGGCCGATCGCGGGGACATAAAGACATCGGGGACATGGGTTACGCTGACGCGCGGCACGCTGCCCGGGGCCGGCAACTGGTCGCATCAGTACGCCGAACCGGGCAATACGTCCAACAGCAGCGACAAGCTTGTGAAGGGCGGCCTTGGAGTGCTTTGGTACGGCGATCCGGGGCCGGACAAGATGATGAACCGCCATCTTGGAGCGGTCGGGCCATTGGTGGTGGACGGCCGCATGTTCGTCCAGGGAGAAGACAACCTGATGGCCTACGATGTTTACAACGGTCGGTTCCTGTGGGAGGTGAAGAATCCCGAAGCGATTCGCACCGGCGTGTTTCAGGCCCGAAATCCCGGCAACCTGGCCGCTGGCGAAGACAGCCTGTTTCACATGTCTCGCGACAAAGTCTACGAGCACGATTTCGCCACGGGCGAGGTCAGACGGATTCACGAACTACCGGCGTCCGTCGATCACGACACTCACGAGTGGGGTTACGTCGCGTATCGCGACGGCCTGTTGTTCGGCACGGCAACAACTCGGGCGGAGGTGGTCGAGTTGAACCGGAGAGGACGTGGTAATCCGGGCGACGCTGCTACTGACGGTATCTTTGCCATCGACGCGAAGACCGGCGAGCACCTATGGGTGTATCAGGGCAAGAGCATCAACTTCCAGACGATCGCTCTCGGGCCGGGGCGTGTCTTCTTCATCGACAGCTCCGTGACCAGCGAACAACGGGATGCCATCTTGCGCCAGGACAAGAGTGAGCTGCAGTACTTGGAAGGCGAGGAACGCACTCGGGCCGAGCAGCGAATGAAAGCACTGGATGTCCGGCTTGCCGTAGCCTTGGACGCCAAGACTGGCAAAGTGATCTGGTCCGAGCCGGTGGACGTTACCGACTGTAGCGAAATCGGCATCGGTGGCGGAAAACTGACGATGATGTATCACGATAACGTTTTGATACTGTCCGGTGCCAACGCGAATGGACACTACTGGAAGCAGTTCGTCGCTGGCGAGTTCGCTCGTCGTCGGCTTGTAGCACTGTACGCGTTGGACGGCTACAAGATGTGGGCCAAGGACGCCAACTATCGCCATCAACCGATCATCGTCGGCGATCGAGTCATTGCCGAACCGTGGGCATACGATCTGAAATCGGGCGAGCAGAAGATGCGAGTGCATCCTTTGACCGGAAAGGACGTGGCGTGGAGCGTCATGCGACCGGGGCATCACTGCGGCATGGTCACGGGTTGTGACAACATGCTGTTGTTCCGTAGCGGCTACACGGGATTTTTCGATATGGCCGCGGACACGGGCACCCGGCATTTTGCGGGACATCGGCTCGGCTGCTGGATTAACGCGATACCCACCAATGGTCTCGTGGTGATTCCCGAAGCGAGCGCGGGATGCGTTTGCATGTTCTCGATCGCTTCGACCATCGTGATGGAGCCGCGCGAACCGCGTCGTCCGTGGGCGCTGTACAGCGGTATCGGAGCAACGACACCGGTCAAACGGATGGCACTCAACTTCGGAGCTCCCGGGGACCGTCGAGACGTAAGCGGCAAACTGTGGCTCGCCTATCCGCGCCCCATACCGAACCCAGGCAAGGAAACAAGCCTCGATCTCAAGTTGCAGTTCGACACCAAGTTCCTGGCCAGTGGTGGTTTCTTCACCAACGACGGCGACGCGTCCGAAAGCAGTTCCTCCGAACGCGCTTGGATTGTGTCTTCCGGAGCTCGCGGAGCAACTCGTTGGTCCATCCCGCTTCTCGGCAAGAACGACCAGCCAGCGACCTACACGGTGCGATTGCTGTTTTCCCAGGGAGACGGCGACGAGTCGGGGCAGCGTGTCTTCGACGTGCGCGTCCAAGGCCAACTGGTTTGCGAGAATCTGGATGTGGCGGCTGAAGCAGGCGCCGACGCGAAGTTCGTCCTGCGCGAGATGAAAGAGATTCCCGTATCCGACAATCTCGTGATTGATGTCATCGAGAAGAGCGAAAAACCGGCGCAGACTCAGATGTCTATTCTCAGCGGCCTCGAAGTGGAACGATCAGCTCCGCATGAGTAGATGACAGCTCCAGAACGCATCTTCAAACTGTTCGTAATACCGCCTTTAGGCGGCGGGCGTCACGGCACGCTCGATTCCGGCTGAAGCCGGTACTACGAACGATGTCGAACGCCGCCAGATGGCCCGCGCTCCTCATTGCTGACGTCTCAAGCGGTAAACCTCTCGATTCAACTCGCCCATCAGTTCTAACATGTCCGTATGTGGGTTGTACTGACGGTCGACAACGCCTTTGTGGAACCCCTCGCCGTCTCCGCCGTATTTGAACCAGTGCCAGCCGACGCACCCTGGGTGTTCGAGCAGCCCCAGAGTCATGTTCTGGTATAACAAACCGCGATCGCGATCCGATTGGACGCGAAAGCCCGCCCCGCTGGCTTCGATGTCTGCCGACGCAAGGCTTTGAGCATACCACTCGGAGATCAGCACCGGTCGGCCAGACCACTTCACCCAGTTTGTTAACCGATCGTGTTCCGCCGACCATCGGTGGTAGTAATTGACCGAGACGACGTCCACCGGCGCGGCGCCTCGGAACGTTGCCTCATTCAGACAACGGCCGTGGATACGGCTGCCAAGGTACAGGTGGTTGGGGTCATACTTATGGATCGCCCTGGCAACGATCGAGTAATAGCGTTGGGCGACAAGCAGGGCAAAGGCGGCTTGATCGTCGCTGGTCATTTCCCCGTCGGAACGGCCTTCGTCTTTCGTGCGTTGCTTGAGCCAATCTCCGGCAAACCGATGGCCGACATCCTTTTCAGGTAGTGCGAGGTAGTTGGTCAGAGGATTCGGACGGAAGGGCAACTCGTTGTCAGAAAAATGTCCCAACAACCAAGGGTCGTCTTTCAGTTCGCTCAACTGTCTGGCGTGTTCATCACAGAACGTCTCGAAGTCCGCGTCGAACACGGGCATCGCCTCATGGGGAAACCCGCGAGAACCGTTCTTCGCGGGGCGACGATTCTTGTAGGTGCTCATGAAGTTCCAACGCGGCGTGTATGGCATACTCGCTGCAGTGGGACGGAAGGATCGCCATTCGGACCAACATCCGAGCGTGTTGAAGCCGTGGGACTTTAGCAGCTTCGATGTTGCTTCGGCCCAGCCCGACTGGTCGCCGAACTTGGATGGCACGAGGCTCTCGGCCACGCCGCTGTGATTCACGGAGCAGAGACCGACCGAGATGAAAGGATGCCCCTCCGGGTCGATCAGCCGCCAACGACCGTCGATCACCTCGGTCCGAAAGAAGCCGGTCGCAGTGACTTGCTGATCGGAAAGGCCGCCATACTGGCTCAGCTTCACGTCACCGACCGGCACAAAGCCTTTCAGTTCGCCAACCGTCCGAGTTGGCCGGACGTGCCATTCGCCTCCATCAAGGACCCGCGCATCTTCAGCCGGGCACAGCATTCCTGCCGCGACGATCCAACAGATTACTGTCCCAATGACGATATGATCCCCAGCCCTATGCAATGTGCGTCACTCCTCAAGGTAAAGTGGTGCGTTTTCGGTGGGCAGTCAACGGATACTTGGTCGATTACGTTTCGGTGGTCCGAATCGGACTTTTGGTGGCGGCTTGTGTTGGCTCTTCCGATGCGGGGCTTCGGAGTCGGTAAGAAAGCCGTCTCTGTCAGCGTCAAGACGATCGAATGCATCAGGCGGTCCATCGAACTCCTTGCGAGACACTTTGCCGTCACTGTTGCGGTCCAACCTGCTGACAAAGCCTAGACGGTTGGTGTCCATCGGCTTTCTCGGGTTTGGCCCTCGACCGGGTCGCACGGAAGGCTGCGGCGCCAGCTCCGGCCCGTTTTCGCGGGAGCTCGTCACACCGCCACGCACGGGGCGGACCATGTTGTAGATGTGGATCACGTCGCCTTGCGGTCCGCGACCGCGCGGAAACTGCGACGGATCGCCGGCCTTGGGGTCGCTGCGTTGCGAGCCGGCACCGTGGACATCCAAAAGGTCGTATTGTCCCCGGAAGCTGGACAGCCATCCCTGGGACCGGCCGAAAGCGACATAGGCGGCCGTGTCGCCGCTGCCCATTCGCTTGTGAGTCGTGCTGCTCCAGTAGAAAGGATAGTTGGCCTTGCCCAGCGCGTCGCGGACGGGCGTCACGCTGAAAACTGGATTGATCGCAGCGGACTGAGTTGTATCGGGAGAACGCGTGTAGTCGACAATGCTGTGCAACTCTTTGACATTGGGCAGTCGCCAGTCGGTATACCCGGCGTACTCCAATTCCTCAGCCCAACGCAGTGCCTGTTCCCAGTTCAGCTTTCCGTCCTTTTTCCCACCGGCCTTAAGATGGCCGCTGTCGAGTTTCAGCCAAGTCAAGCCGGTCGCGCGATCTGTGATCGTGCCGTCGCCGTTGTCGTGGAAGTCGTTCTTGCCATACTCGGTATTACCACGGACATAGAAGACGTAGTACGCCTTCGTCGGCCTGCCCCGGCGAGCAGAGCCGATCGGATACCCCTTGATGCGACCGTCTGCGAAATTCACGCCGAACATTGTCTCGTTGCCGCGCATCGTCGTACTGACGTACTTTGTGGAGGTCGCCATTTGCGAGTCGATGATACGCTCGCCTTTCGCGGGATCACCGTAGACAAATCCGAAGTAGTCATCGTTGATGAACGGCATCAGGTCCGACGTATCGGTGGCGTGTGGATCGATATCGGCGCCGCTGAAGAGTATCAGGGAGTACAATTCCTTGATGCTTGGCAGACGCCAGTCGTCGTGCCCGCCGACTCGGCAAACGGACGCACTGGCCACGGCCTTCTCGAAGGTTTTCTTGGGGCCAGGATTCTTCTGCCACATCAGTCCGGTTACCAGATCACTGATGGTCCCGTCGCCGTTGTCACGGTACGCCGGTTGATTTCCCTGGTACTGAGCATCCTGGCCGAAGAATGGCTCGCGCGACCTCGGGTACGTGATTTCGCGAGCGTTGTCGTAACAACGCTCCTGACCGGTATCCACGATCGGGTAGTCGCCTGCCGCGCACAGCGAACCCAAACACACGACCGTTGATGTAGAGCAAAACGCTAACGTGAATCTCCTCAACAAACTCATTGGTACTTCTCCCGCGGATGATCACTGAAGACATGTTTCATTGTAGCCTATTTGCCGTCGAGCCAAACCTCGGCGAATCTGCCGGTTTCTTGCACTCGTGCCGCAAAGCGTTTGGCGAAAAGGGCGAGCTACTGCATGAAACTGGATTGCCGTTCTGATAAGCTACGCTTCGCCCGAGACGTTGCCTGGGTCAAGGCAGTCGTACCGAGCCGAATACCGATTGAACCGAGCAGACGGGAGAACGAACAATGAAAGACAGCAGCGCAGGGACAATCACAAGCCGATTTGCGATCCTTCAGTGGCAGTGGAAGATGATACTAACCGCGGTGGTGATGTCGGCCGTTCCAATCGCAGCCAAGGGCGCAGAGAAAACGGTGATCGCGGACAAGACGCTCGTCGCCTGGGTTGCTCCGGCCAATCTAACTCAACGCGGCGGCAGTGTACTGACGATCGAAAGGTCGGCCGGCGTTTTCGATGCGATCGTATTTGGCGAAATCGGGATATCCAAGTGGATGGCCGGCAGCAACGGCTTCTCTCGAACAATGAAGGAACAGGAAGGTTTCCCGGCTGAGACTGCCGACAGCGAAACGCTGGTGCAAATCGCCATCGTCTATAAAGGCAACCAAATCACCACCTACCGCAATGGCAGCCAGTATGCCGACTACACGGCGAAGGACGCGGAGCGTTTCGGCGGCGATAGCATCGTTTTGATGGGCCTGCGCCATCTCGACGCCAGGGCCGAGAACCGGTTCTTCACCGGCTCGATCGACGACGCTCGTGTCTACAATCTCGCATTGGATGCCGAGCAAATCGCTTCGTTGGAGCCAAATCAACCATCCGATCCAGAGCCCTTGGCCTGGTGGGATTTCGAGGACGGCCGGGCCGCGGACCGCATGAAGATGTTTCCCACCAGCACGCTTCTGGGCGACGCGCGAATCGCGGACGGCAGGCTGCAGCTCGACAAGACCGGCGCATACATGATGGCGTCGAAGGCGGCACCAGAAGCCGCTATCGATCTCAGCGACGCAAGCAATGCGGCCCGTGCACTACGGGAGAAACTGCTCAGCGATCCGTATCGCCCGTGCTACCACTTTGTCGTCCCGGAAGGACGCTGCATGCCATTCGATCCGAACGGCGCCATCTTCTGGAAAGGACGATACCATCTCTTCTATATCTTCCAGGATCATCGAGGGCACAACTGGGGACACGTCTCCAGCACGGATCTGTTCCACTGGCGGCATCATCCAACCGGGCTGGTCTCCGGCATGTTTAGCGGCAACTGCTTCGTGAACAAGGATGGCCGCCCGACCATGTGCTACCACCAGGTTGGCCAGGGCAATGCAATGGCAGTCGCGTTGGATGATGAGTTGAACGCATGGGAGAAGTTGGAATCCAATCCGATCACCCCCGAGACCAAACCGGAAGATGCCCATCACGGCAGGTATCGGTCGTGGGACCCGTACGGTTGGCTTGAAAATGACACGTACTACGCGATCTTCGGCGGACAACGCCCGGCCATTGCAAAGTCCAAGGGCCTCGAAGGCGAGTGGACCTACGTCGGCGATCTACTGGCCAACACGGTCGGAGACGTGTCGATTAACGAGGATGTATCCTGCGCCGATTTCTTCAAGTTGGGCGACAAGCGCATGCTACTGTGCATCAGCCACAGGCTCGGCTGCCGTTACTACCTTGGCGACTGGAAAGACGAACAGTTTCATCCGACGTTTCACGAGAACATGAGTTGGGTGGACAATTCGTTCTTCGCCCCCGAGAGCCTGCTGGACGACAAAGGCCGCAGAATCATGTGGGCGTGGATCTTCGATAGTCCAGGATTTGCGACACGCATGGATTACGGATGGTCCGGCACGATGAGCCTGCCGCGTGTCCTGTCGCTTGGCGACGACGGCATGTTGCGCATGAACCCGCCCGAGGAGATCGAACGACTGCGTTACAACGGCAGGAAGAAGGCAGACATTAGCGTCGACGCTGACTCGGAGGTAGCCGTTGACGGCATCGGTGGAAATTGCATCGAGTTGTCGCTGGAGATGATTGCCAAAGAAGCAAAGCAGTTCGGCGTCAAGGTATGCTGCTCGCCGGACGGCGAAGAACAGACGCTTGTTTTCTATGACGCAACCGAGAAGAAGCTGAAGGTGGACACAAATATATCGAGCTTGGTGGAAGGCCCAAAGACCATCGAGGCCGGCCCGTTTGAACTCAAGGCGGATGAGTCACTGAAGCTTCGCGTGTTCGTCGACAAATCGGTGGTCGAAGTGTTTGCCAACGGTCGCCAAGCGGTAATGCGACGCATCTACCCTTCCCGCGAGGACAGCCTGGGCGTAACGCTGTTCTCCAATGGCGGTCCCGCCACCGTCACGACGCTGGAAGCGTGGGACATGATGCCGTCGAACCCGTACTGAGAAGTCAGCTATTCCTCCTGAAAGGCAAAATCCAGGATTCGCAGTGGCGTGGCCTCGTGGGACTCTTTCGGCGATTCCTGTACCATCACCGAAAGTACCTTGTCTCGTTTCCAACGATAGTAGTCGCCGAGCATCTCGTTGATGAACGGCCCTTTTTCAACGTGCAGCGTCTTCCAGTCCTTCCAGTTTGCTCTCGATGTGGCGCCCAGAATCAGTAGATCGCCCTTTGTAGAGAAAATCTTCCGGGTCCATGCATCCGAGCAGATCAGGTAGGCGTTGTCGTCGTTGTCCATGAATAGCTTTGGGCGGGTCCCCGCGACGATGGGCAACTCGATATGATGCCAGACCGCGCTGGCATCACGCCAGTAATGGTGGTAGCGGCGAGCTTCGTTCGGGCCCCACCGATACTCGCCCGGCTTGCTACCGGCTTCCAGGAGTGACTGATCCGTGCAGTGCCACATCACGACGTGAACGCGACCCAAGGAATCGATGGCCTGTCCATGCGTGTTCATTAACCCATGGCCCCGTCCGATTTCTACCACATTAATTCCCGGCGAATTGACGTGCGCGGGTTCGTTCAACAATTCCCCTCGATTGTTAAGCCAGGTTTTTCCCCGATCCTCACTGTAGGCGTACATCAGATCGTGGTTTGACCCTTGACTGCTCTCGCGCCAGACCCACGTCGCATGCAGTTTGCCATCGGGACCATAGCCGTATCCGTTGGGATAGGAGCACCGGGTTTGGCTCTTGCCCATGTAATCTTCGAACAGTCCGCGCCGGGAGTCGATTTGCCGAGTGTTGACCCACGTGCCCGTTTCGGCATCGTAGTCAACAAGCATTCGGTCACCACTACCGGAACCGCCTTGCCGATAGCAGAACTGCAAGCCCCCGTCGGGCGTCTGCCAGAAACGAGGATAAGTGATGGCGATACGCCTGCCGCTTCCCAGCTCGGATGCAATCGGACCGAAAATCGAAGCGTCCCATGTCACGCCTTCGGGATCGTTGGCCACGCCTCTTCGCGAAACTCGGTAGTGGAGTGGATGCCCGTGATGGTCGAAGGCCAAGTGGATGGTGCCGTCTTCGGGGCAGATTCCCAAGGAGATAGTGTTGTGTGCGTCATTGCTTTTGAACGGGTAGTCCGTAAACCGGATAATGGCCCAGTCTCCAGCGGGCAGCTCACGCCTGGCCAAACACACTTGCCGATCGGCATCGTAGAACGCCACGTATTGGTGTTTCTTATGAGACACCAACGCATCCTGCTGAAACGAAAGACCGTTGATGGCTCGCCCAAAAGCCCCCTGAATCGTCAGGGCGCTGTCATCGACCACCGTGTCACTAATCTTCATGACCTTCGTGTCCGCCAAAGCTGGGCATGACGTGACGAGGAATAGCAGAATCCAGGAAAGACTACTTTGCGCTTTCATTTGATTGTCCGTAGATGGGAGTGAAGCTGCGTGCGTTGGCTACCTGCTGCTATCAGCCTGATATCGTGATGTCAGGCCTGCGCCGTGACGACTCCATGCAGCCAAGTTGTGGTCGTACCGCTAGGTTTGCATAGCACTGCCGCGCATTGTACCATCCACGCAAGACCCACAACATCTGGAAGGTCAGAACCATTGTGGTTGCCGTTCCGCACGCGCTAGTATAATGGGCGATGCGCAGGCGTGGATTGGGTGGATGCTGTTTGCAGAGCTCGTAAACAAGCATACCGATTCCGATCGAGGAGGATCGACAATGTGCAGACGATTCGGTTTCTTCCGGCGGCTACTCGCCGCCCGGAGCAATTCGCTGTTCGTATTGCTGTGCATTTCGGCGGGCGGGCTGTTCGTGTCGCCGTTGTCATCGTTCGCGGAAGAGGCTGACTACAGGTCCGAATTCATCAGTCTGTGCGACGCCGGCGTTCCGATCGTCGAGAAGCAGGCGCGAACGACGAGGCGAATTGGGCGGGCCTTTTATTGGGATGCGTATGTCGTACGTGCGCTTGCCGTGGCTTATGACATGACCGGCAAGGAGGAATACCTCGCTGCCTGCAAGGTGTGGTCGGACCGGATGATTGAATACCAAAACGGAATGATCCCGAAAGGTGCGTACTACATGCAGTACGGCCGCAAACCCGGAGAGGACACAGGTGCCTGGTACGTTGCCGACGGCTCGTCGATCGCTTTGGGAGTGTTGGCAACCGCGGTTCGATGCGCCGATCAGGCGGAGAAGAAGAAACACCTGGATTCGGTCAAGTCATTTGCCGAGTTGGTGGCCGACAATTTCGTTCGACCGTCGGGCGGAGTGACGGATGGTTACTGGCGCAAGTCGGATAAGGAGTGGTGGTGTTCCACCGGCATATTCGGCTCGGTGGCTTTCTGCTTGTACGACGAGACGGACGATGACCGCTACTTGAAGATTGGCTTGGACACAATCGATTGGCTGAACCGCCAAGACCTGATGACCGTGGCTGTGCACTTCCCGGAAAAGGAAATCAAACCCACGGCAATGATGTACTGCCTGGAGGCGTATTCCACGGGGCTTCCATTTGTCGAACCGGACAGCGAACGATACAAATCGGCCGTGGCTCAGTTGACGAAGGCCCAGGCGTGGATGTCGGAGAATCTGGGTGGCCAGGCCGGCATCGACTACGTCAGCCAATGGGGCAGCAAATTCGGCGGGCTGCCTTTCCACATGTACATCTATGGTTGCCACTTGCCCGAGGCCAAAAGCGTCTTGGCCCTGGCCGACCAGGAACTCCGATACATCGCCGACGCCCTCCAGAAAGCGGCTCCGTCGAATCAGCGAGATCAACTGGCACTGTTTGCCATGATGTCCTATGCCGAGAAAGTAAGCCCAGGTGCGATTTACCGCACCGGCAAATCTCAAGTGAGGAGGAAGTAACGATGGCGATCGAAGTACGCAAACCAACGCCCGAGGAAGAGTCGCAAATGAAAACCTGCCCCACGTGGTCAAAGGAACCGTCGGAATTTGGATGGCACTATGACCAGCAGGAGACGTGTTTGGTCCTGGAAGGCGAGGTGACCGTCGAGACGGCCGACGAAACCGTGTCGTTCGGACCTTATGTGAAGCTGCTGATTATGTGGAGTTGAGCGGCCTGTTTCGGCGTT
>CAZUAH010000204.1:0-22514 GCA_964617665.1 uncultured Pirellulaceae bacterium | reverse complement strand
CGACGAGTTGTGGCGCGGCATGTTCGGCGCCGAAGTGCTCCCGGCGTCTCTGTTTCTGCTCCTGCTGCTGGCGGTGCCGGAGAGCCCTCGCTGGTTGACCAAGCAGCAGCGCGAAGACGAGGCCACGAGCATACTCACTCGGGTCGGCGGGCGAAAAACGGCCACGCGGCAGATGGACGAAATCCGCGATACGATTGCGCACGAAAGTGGTTCCGTGTGGCAGCTTTTCCAGCCGGGAATGCGGATCGCCTTGCTGATCGGCGTCATGCTGCCTATGTTTGCGCAGATCAGCGGGATCAACGTGATCATCTACTACGGCGAAGAGATCTTCGACGCGGCCGGCTGGCAACTTGGCGATGCCTTGGGCGGGTTGGTGATCATCGGCATCGTCAATACGGCCTTCACCCTGCTGACGATTTGGAAAATCGACAGCCTGGGCCGCAAGCCCATTCTGCAGATCGGCACCATGGGCGTGGTCGCCTCGCTGGTATTGGTCGGACTGCTCTTCCACAACGATGCGACCGAGGGCCCCTGGCTATTGGGGCTGATCCTTTGCTACATCGCCTGCTTCGCGATCGGCTTGGGCCCAATCCCCTGGGTCATCATCTCCGAGATTTTCCCAACACGGATCCGAGGCCGAGCCATGTCGTTTGGCGTCTTTGCCGTCTGGGCCACCTGTGCGCTGGTTTCCCAAACGTTCCCCTGGCTGAAGGAGAACCTCGGCCCCGCAGGCTGTTTCTGGCTTTACGCCACACTGTGTGCTCCGTCAATCCTCTTCGTCTGGGCGGTCGTTCCCGAGACGAAAGGCAAGACGCTGGAAGAGATCGAGAAGTCCTGGGCCCGCTGAGGGGCCGTTGGGAATGGAAGCTTCGGATGATTGCGTGTGCCGATCTTCGACTTCTTGTTCCAGCAGCCGATGTACGAGGCGATGATCGGGTGCCCGGTTCACCAAACGTCCTTTGATGGCGTGTCCGAGATTAGGTACGAGTTAGCCACGGTCGCGTCTGCAGAGGGCATGGCCGCCATCTCGTACTGACTATCGCTGAGGTCGATATTCGCGCCAACCGGCCGTCTCGAAACCGGTGGAGTTCCGAGACTTCTTATCTCGCCCATGTGTTTCGCGTCGGTCGATCTGGCCGCTGCGCTTTGGCAACTTGTGCTCGGTGGGTGCGACCGAACGCACGAAACGTAACTTGATAACCTGCGTCGGTCGATTTCACCGCCGCACGTTAGCGCACCTTGCCGAGTACAGAGGTAGGCCTCACCTCTGCACTTTGCGCCAAACAAGCAACAGCACGAGGCGTGTCGTCAGACATCTGTACTTCTTGGGCGGTCAAGAAACTCAGAGGTGTGCGTCCCCAAACGCGTTTGGGCTGGGCGGACGCGCCCGAGGTCTGTCAGTCCCGAGCGAGCTAGGACAATTCGCAGAACTGGCCCACGCACACACACGCCGCCCTTAAGAAGGGCATTCGCTCATCAGAGCGAGTAGTCTCCCCCGATTTCGCTCAAGAATTGCCAGATTGTAAGCCTTACCAAGGTGACAATCAGAACGGCCCATTTCGCTGATCAACCTGTCCAGCAGAAAGACTGTACGGACGTGAGAATCAGCGGATTAACGAAAACCATGCTCTCAGCACACAACTGAGAGGTGCCAGCAACAAGGTCGAAGCAACGTCGCGCAATGCTCGGCGGCTACTCGACGATCACCCGAAAGCCGGCGTGGTAGACCTGTTGCCAGACCGGGTAGCCGAGACGGTAGCTAGACGTCGAGCGGAACGGACGATCGTGCCACGAACCGCCTCGGAGGACTTTGTCTTCAGCACCGCCTCCGTTTCGGCCGTCAGAATCCTTGTAGGGATACGGCCTGTAGTCCGAGCAAGTCCACTCCGCCGCGTTGCCGTGCATGTCGTACAGTCCCCACGCGTTGGGCTGGTAACTGCCCACTTCGGCCAGGTGCAGGGCGCCGTCGTCGAACCGTGGGTCCTTGAGTTCGAAGTCCACGGTATGGTCCGGATTATCAATGGGTTTGGGATTCACGCCGCGGACAGCCATCTGTTTGACCGTGATGTCGGCGAAGTTGGCGTGCTTCGAGAAGTCGGTGTCCAAACTGCCGAACGATAGGGGCGTGGCGGTCCCCGCTCGGCAGGCCCATTCCCATTGGGCCTCGGTCGGCAACGCAACCTTCTTGCCCGTCTTCTTGGAAAGCCAGTCGCAGAACGCGAACGCTTGCTGCCAACTCACACGAATGACCGGAAATTTCATGTCGTTCATGTAGTAGCCGCGCTTTACCTGGTCTTTGTAGTGCATGTCGTACACGCCGTTGAGATAATCGGGATCGAATTGGCGGTACTGTTCCAAGGTCACCTCCGTAGCGCCCATCAAGAAGCCTTTGTCAATTCTCACGCGACTGACCGGTTGTTCGACCGGCGTTTCGTCGTTGCTGCCCATCGAGAACTCGCCGGCGGGGATGTTAACCACTTTCATGGTGACCCCGTCACCCAGATCCAATTCCTCATCGCCCGGTTTGTAGTTTTTGACAAGCGGCTTCTGACTGGGCACGACTTGCTGCTTGAGCGATTCGGGCATCACGAAGTTGTCTAATCTCGCATACGGATTGACGATTTCCTCGGGATTGTAGTCATCAAAGGCGTAGAGCTTCCTCAAATCCAATCGACGCTGCAAAATCTCCGGACTTGCGCCCGCCTCCGTCCACGTGCCGTGGTAGGGGGCATTCAAATCCATCCAGGTGTAGAGCTTCTTCCACGAATCCTCGTCGAGCTTCACATTGTGATGTCCCTTCTTCAGCATCTGCGTCAGCTCGCTGGTATCCACATGGAATTCGAGCGGCGTGAGCAAATGATAATCGCCCTCGGGGCCGTTGCGCCTTACGTAAGGATGCAGACTCGTGTGAGCTGATTGGGGATTGGACAGGTCGGGGATGCCTACTTCGCGAAATTTCTTGCCCGTGTTGGCGCCGGTGCCAACAATGCGATCAGCGACCTCGATACCCTTGGCGTCGAGACTGGCGGTGTCATTCGCGCCATCATGACAACCAATACAGTACTGGTCGAGGATCGGCTGAATCTCACGCTCGAAACTGAAGCCACGAGTTGAACCGTGGAACGGCTCAATCTCGCTGGGCGGTCGGTACATCGCCTTGCTGGCGTGGGTGGGCGGCGGCATGTTCGGACTTTCGTGGCAACCTAGGCAGGTGAGCGTTTCGCCGGGCATCACCACAGTCCAACTCCGCATCAGTTGCAGTGCCTTGCCTTCCGCGTCGAGTGGCTGCATGGCAAACGGGGTATTCGCGGGCACGCGGAAGCCAACCGACCCGTCGTCCTCGACCGGAACAGTTCCCAGGACTTGCTTGGCGTCCCAACCGGACTCCATGCCCATCGAGTAGTGTCCGCCTTTGTGCCGAGGGCCATACTCGTAGCGGTATACTCGCAGCTCCTTGGCTGTGCCGCGCGGCACGCCTCGCAGGCCGGGACCTTCATAGATATCGCTGATCAAGACGGTCGCTTCCTTTTCACCGGGGCGGACCATGTCGCGACGGACAAACGGAACTTTCGTCTTTCGCAGGGGAACGGGTTCGTAATACTGGGCTCGGTCGTCATCCGCATTCAAGCAGATAATGTTGTCGAAGACGTCGAGCAGATAGACCCGGCCTCCCGTCGTCGCCAAGAAGAAGTCTTCGTCGATCGGATAGGGGTTGTAGAACATGGGGCTGTAGGCGGAGTGCAAACGGTCGATCACCAGCGGGTGCACCGTCTTGCCGCGTCCGGCAAGGAACTGGACAGCGCCGTCGGCCTCGTGGCGCCCTCGGGAGACGTCAAACAGGCAGAGCGCGCCGCCCTTGGCGTTACTATGGTGTCCGGTGATTGTGCAAACGAACATGTTCGGTTTGCTGGGAATCTGCCGAGCGTAGAACATGCTGTTTGGCCAATACGAGTTACTGCCGTAAAACGCTTTCTGATCGGTCCCGTCGGGATTCATGTGCATCAAAACGCGACTGAAATAGTGGGCCGAATCGGTGTACTCCCAACGCGTGAACATGACGCGACCGTTTTCCATCACCGAGGGATGCCAACTGGCGTCCTGATCGAAGGTCAAACGGCGGACGTCGGTGCCATCGTTGTTCATGCGATACAGGTTTGCCACGTAGGATTTGCCACCGACACAAGGCACGCCTTCATAGGCTGCGGTCGAGGCGAAAACAACGCGCCCGTCTGGTAGGTAGCAGGCGTCGTAGCAGTCGACATCTTGTCCCATGTCCGGCGACAACACCTGGGGTTCGCCGTGCGACTGGGCGGTTTTCGGATCGATCTTCAATTCAAAGACAGCGTAGCCGTTTCCCGTGCCACAGGCTTCGCACAATTCCCCTTTGTCGCGGAATGAGGAGAAGAGCAACTTGTCGGCGCCAAAGTGCAGGTCAATATCGCCGATGAACTCGCCGTCGGAGGGTTTGTAGACGGGTGTCGTCTTCCCATCGCCGGCCATGGATAGCGCGACCAGTTCATCCTCATAGTTGGGCACCTCGTCTTTGTCTTGCCAGCGCTGGTAGATGTCCGTGTATGCGGGATACTTCAACCCTAGTGCGTGGAGTTCCTCTCTGAGTTTCTCTGACTCCGCGATCTCGGTGATCGCATCCATCATGGCTTTCTTTCTCGCTTTGTCTTTCTTTTTGCGGTAAGCGCTCGATTTCTCAAGTGTCTTTTTCAGACGGTCGGCCGCCTTTTTCACCTTGTTGTAACGGTTGTAGGTTTCTTTGAGCGTTCGGTCCTCGCTTCGGAGTTGCGCCAGCACTTCCAGCACGTCCCGTTCGGACAGGATGCGCGACTCGCCGCCACACGATGTTCGTGTCTGCCAGTTGGCCGAATACCTTTTGCCACCCTTGAGGGCTCGCACGACAAGGACACGATCGAAGTCGATCGCCGGGTTGGCGACCAGCAATGCTTCGCGCTTCAACGCCTTGAACTCGTCGGAGTTGGGATCCTCCAGCTCTTCCAAACGATTGAGGAATTCTTCGCCCTTGGGGTAATTGTCACCATACGTGCTGATCAAGTGTTCGATGGCTAAACGAAGCGACTCCTGATTGCCCTCGCCGTTGGCTCGATGCCCCAAGTTCGGGTCGTTCAGAGGGCCGTTAAGGATTCCATCGTTTTCCTCCGGTCCCTGAGCAACGCAGAGAGAAGTGGCTGACAGAAAGAGCACGGCGAGAGTACCAAAAATCAAACATGTCTTCATCTGAAGCACCCTGATTCAAGAGGCTGCAAGCATCAGAAATGCTGGCGGGATTGTGGCGGGGGAAACGGCGTGGTTTGGAGGTGACGTGGACCGGAGTATCCAACGACCTCATCACTAGGAACACAAACCTACACCCCCATGTTGATGAACTAAGCCCTAATTGTCCAGACCAAGATCTGTTCTTCCGCTGGAAGAGGTCGCTATGCAGTCAGCAGTCTAGTTTTGGAGATTGCCAAAGTCGCAATGGCTCATCGTCAATGTGAGTACGGAAATCCCTATCGTTGGCCGTTTCTCCGCGCACGGTGGCCCCCCTCTTGGCAACGAAACGCAGCCGGCGAAGGCGCACGGGCCACATCCGCCCGTGCGCGAAAACGTCCTTTCACAGCGAGCACAGGTCGACCCCACCTCTGCCACGAAAGGCCCGTGGCTTGCGCGCGTCGGTGTTCACGACCGAGGTAGGAAACGGCAATTTGCCAACCTGCCGAGGTGGCCTCGGAATGCGTGGTCGAAATGATGACAATCGCTTCCTGACCTGTCAGCCCCGAAGTGCACCCGGAGGGCGTGTCATGAGTCAGTTGAGCCGACGGCCGACATGCCCCCGTCCATCTCAGCGGCAAGCAGCCGGAGGGGTGGCGACACCTTGTTGGGACACAACGCAAGAGGCATAAGGGAAAGGGCCTTAGCGACACGACACGCCGGATTCGAAGGGTCGGACCACAAGATCACACCCTCGATCGCGAATCACTTGCAAGGGACAATTTCGGCTCGTGATGCCGATGAGAATTATCACTCGAGGCACATAACTCAACGGTCTAACTTCAGACGGTGCGTCTGAATCGTCGATCATGACACGGCACACGCAGGGGCGAACCCAGGGGGTGGCCAGTGGAAGAGAACATGAACAAGGGAAGACGCGGCGAGATAAGGACTTTGCTGGAACAGCGAGCCGGAAAGTCACGTTCCCGTTCGCTGAACGGCTCGGACGGTCCTCGAACGTGGGGACCGGTGGCTCATGGACTTGATTGCCAACGGGTCGCCGTTACGGCACACTACAGAATGCGATTCAGGACTCACTTCTCCGATAGACTACTTCGTTTGGCCGAGTGGCGATCAAAGCAAGGGGCGGTGGGGTGCATTCGGACCGTCGCATCGATATGATCGCGGTGTTGCGAACCTGTTCGATTACAGCTTACTGGTGAAATCACCTTGGAGGCAATCAATGATGATCATCATCGGCTTTCTCTTAGGGGTTCTGGCGTTCGCGGTCGTCCGCGTTCTGATCGGGTGCCTCTATACGGTGCGCCCGGACCAGCGGGCCGTCGTCACGAGTTTTGGAGCAGTTCAGAAGCTGCAGGAGAAGGCGCCGCCTCCGCCACTGACAGGTGACGAAAGGGAGCGCTACGAGTATCCGCAAGTCCGAGTTGTCGGGCCCGGCGGGCCGTACTTCAAACTGCCCTGGCAGAAGATCCACAAGGTCAGTGTGGCGACGCAGGCGGTCGATTTGTCGTGGGATCCTTCCAAGGCTCAGGATACGATCGAAGCGGTTACCAAAGACAACCTGACAACGGGTGTGAACGGGCAGATCCGATATCGAATCAGCGAAAACAACCTGTACGCATTTCTGTTTGGTGTGCGCAGCCCGCTCGAACACGTCATGGGATACTTCGTTTCGGTATTGCGAGAACGAATTGCGAATTTTGTTGACCCGAAAGGGCAGAATCTGCTGGCAGAAGCCGAGATCCAGGAGGGCGAAGAAACTGGCGTTCAGAGCAGCGCGGTCGAGCTTTCCGAGGGGGTCTCGATTAACGACCTTCGTAAGAACCTGCCGCTGATCAACCAATACATGGAAGAACAATGCCGCTCGACCACGGGTCGTTACGGCATCGAGCTGGACGCGGCGTTGATTACGGAGATCGACCCGCCGCGCGAGGTGGACCGCGCGTTGTCGGCCATCAACAGCACGCGTAATCAGGTTGCTGCCGACATCAGCACGGCACGCGCGGATTCCGAACAACAGATTACGATGAGTGCTCGGGCGGTGGAAATTGCGACCAACAACGCTCAGGCTGAGGTTGCCCCTCTGCGGGAACTCGCCAGCACACTCTCGGCGATCAAAGACGAAGGCGGCTCGTCTTGCCTGAAAGCCTATCTTCGCAACCTGCGAGTCCCCTTGTACCGGCGAGCGGATCGAATCGTTCAGGCTGAAACCAACAGCGAACGGAAGGGAGGGACGGCATGATGGACATTGTATATGGATTCGTTCCTGGCTTGGTCGTCATCCCCATCTTGTTGGCGATGGCCCGATTCTTTGGCTTGTACACCTGTGTTCGAGAATGCGAATCGCAGGTCTTCACGTTGTTTGGAAAAGTCATCGGCACGATCGACACATCGGGGCTGCAATTCCCTTTGAGTCATTTCGGGCCCAAGGCGCTGCTGATTCCGTTTTTCGGGAAACGGTACGTAGTGAGTACCGCCCTGCGACAGCACTACTTGCGAAGCCAGATGGTGAATTCGGAGGAAGGCACGCCGATGGGCGTTGGAATCTGGTACGAGATGCAGGTCAAGGATCCCGTCTCCTACCTGTTTATCAACGCTAACCCCGATGGTTCGCTGCAGGCAAACGTCACCAGTTCCACGATTTCTACGCTCAGCAATCTTGAGATGGAGAAAATGCTCGAAGACCGGCACAGTCTCAGTCGCTCGGTTCGCCAAACGGTATCCCCACTCTCAGAGAAATGGGGCTATCAGCTCGGTTCCGTCTATATTCGGAAGGTCGAGTTCACCGACGCGCACATGGTCCAGAACATTACCGAGAAGGTTGTGAAACGCTTGGTCCAAGTCACCAGTGCCATGAAGCAGGATGGCGAAAACCGAGTGGGCTTAATCAAGAGTGAAACCGCGTTCAAGGTCTCACAGAAGATGGCCGAAGCAGCTGCGTCTCGTCCCAGAATCGTTGGCAAAGCACTTAACGAAATCGCAAATCAAGATCCGGAGATCCTGGATACCGTCCTCGAAGTCATGGAGGTAGATAACCTGCTCGCCTCAGGGGCGACGATCGATATCCTGCCGACCTCCAGCAACGTGTTGATCCAATTGGGCGAAGGAATCAAGTCTACCAATGGACCCGACATCGTGACCGCCGCCAGTTTGGATTGAGGCAGGTAATCAGACGGATGGTGGCGCCGATTGCGGGATTACTTGGTGCCACGTTGCCCCGGGGCCGTATTTGCCGCGATGGCCAGCCTGTCGCAAAGACTACCAGTTGTTTGGGAGCGACGGCGGACTGGCTAGCGAGTCGAATCGCCCTCGCACCCGAAGCTTCTCCCCACCTCCCCCGTCCATCTCAGCGGCAAGCGGGCAGAGGGGGCGGGCGTGGAGGGGTATTGTCGGCCGTGACACGGAGTGCCCCGAGCCGGCAGGACTCGCCTTCATCACATTGGCCGAAATCGCAGAATCAATATTTACAACTTGCCTAGGTCGCCCCACCGCCGTCGCTAATCACCATCCGCTTGCGCGCGTCGGTGTTCACGACCGAAGCTGGAAACGTCCGTTGCTCAAAAGTTGACGAGGGCTTCTCCGATGCTAGTTCGCGGACTCTTAGCGTCGAAGAAACCGGTCGTTTGATGGCACGGAGACGACAGCCTGTGCATTTCAACCGGTGCACTTGTGCCCCTGGGCTACTGAGAAAATCACGGCTGATTGCTAGTTTGCCGTATCAGCATCTGTTGACGAATTCTTCTTGCTTTTCCGCTCGGGTAGCCGTAAGCTGCTGCGCAGATTGGTGTGAATGGTCGGACTTCAGGAGAACTCTACTATGTCGCGTATAGGGTGCTCTTGTTTGGGTGGCTGTCTCCGTTTCCGTTGATTGGATACTTCAAAGGGTGATGAAAGCGAGCCATGCTCGTTACTCCTCAAACGAATCGAAGGAATCAACGCTTGGCCGTCGCTGTCGCGGTCACGACCGTGCTCGCGTTTGCGGTGGTGGGGTGGTTTCTGCCGTGGTGCTGGCTGGGTGTCACCCTGGGGCCGTTGGTGCACTGGTGGATACGGCGAAGGTGCAAACGCCGCATGCAGGTGATGGCGCAACCATTCCCGCGCGTTTGGGAAGGGGTGCTGCGGTCGCGGGTGGCCTATTTCAACACTTTGGACGAGGAGCAACAGAAACGGTTTCGTCAACTCGTCAAAATCTTCCTGGACGAAACACGGATCACCGGTATCCGCACCGAAGTCGATGAGACGACTCGGGTGCTGGTCGCCGCCAGCGCGATCATTCCCGTCTTCCATTTCGACCACTGGGAGTACTCCCGGTTGGACGAAGTACTGATCTATCCGGACAGTTTTGACGAGAATTATCAGACTGGGCAGGAGGGCCGAGGCGACACGTTGGGTATGGTCGGGGTGGGGCACCTGAGCGGCGTCATGATTCTCGCCAAGCCATCGCTGCTGGCGGGATTCGAGATTGCGGGTGACAAACGGAACGTGGGGATTCACGAATTCGCTCATCTGGTCGACCAGGCCGACGGTGCCATCGACGGTATTCCGCCAGGAGTCCCTGCCGAGGTCGCCCGGACATGGATTCGGTGGGTGGCCCAGGAATTGGCCCATCCCCCTGTAAAACGCTCGCACATCCGTCCGTACGCTTACACCAACGAGGCCGAGTATTTCGCGGTGCTCCTGGAGTACTTCTTCGAGGCGCCGGGCGTTCTGCAACGCAAGAACCCGGAGGTCTACGATATGCTCGAAAAGATGATCCGGCAGGATACGGCAGCTTTTCTTTCCGGCGTGACGAGATTTGGCGCTCGGCGCGTTGGGCGGAATAGCCGTTGCCCCTGCGGCAGCGGAAAGAAATACAAGAAGTGCTGCCTTCGGCTCGCCAGACAAGGCCTACCAAACTGAGATGGGCCGGGACGGCCGGTTGCCCCAGATTGCTCAGCCACAGCGTTCAGTGAGGCGCATAACATCCGCCCCGAATTCTCCACGTGGCGTTACGACGGCAGTTCTACAAACGTCTCCGTGGCCGGATCATGATCGCGAGCCATGATCTCAAGCAAACGCGTCTTTTCAGAACGTGTATCCATCGCCGCAGAAACTCGTCAGCGGCCAACTCCCAACGTCATTCAAGCTATCCGGCCACTGCCAGGCTTCAGGCACCGAGTAGCCAAAGGACATGCCTCGGCCAATTGGCACGAAACCGCGCGTTGCTGCGGTACGGTTCAGCAACTCGTTGCTGGAGACGATTTCCAGCACATCCGACCGGCTATTGAGAAAGAGCCGCACAAGGTGACCTACGACGGCGGTGGCGGCTGATCTGTTGTTGGCATCGAATCCGAAGTCCATCAGCGTCATCAGCCGGAATCCCCGGTATTTCTCTGCGAGGGGTTCTTCCTGGAGTCGCTCCCGAACGATCATGTATGCAAGGCAGTTGCCGGACCTTGCACAATGGACGAGCCACAGGGAAACCTGCCCAGTACGCTTGGCCATTTCTATCTTGCTGTTCAACAGTTGTATGTCCGTGCTGAAGTGCACTGGACGTTGCGCGCAGATTGACTGTAGAAGTTGACCGAGTGCAGGCTCAGAGACTGACGAAGTTTCGGTGCAATCAGTGCCCCCTGACAACAGGCGATTCCAGCAACTGGCCGTTAGCATCGCTAAGCCCGTGAGCGGTTTGGAAAGTAACGTGCATAGACGTCGCATAGCCGGATTCTGAATGTTCCCTTCAATAAACGGGCGCAACGAGCGAAGCATTAAGAACCTCCTCGCGTAACCCGGAAGGGAGAAGCCGAGTTTCTTGAAAGTGTGAATCGTTACGTCGGTCGAATAGACGGATCCTCTGCCAATACACCGCTCGTGCAAGTACTGGGTGCCCTGACGCTGCAACAGCGTGGACAATCCTCGCCGGCGAAATTCCGGATGCGTGAAGTTGTCGCCGGTCCACGCCCAGGTGCGTGTTTCTTCGTTCACAGTCACAACATCCGGGATAGTCCGGAAATAGCTACAGACCTCGTGATTGTGATTCATCAAATAGAACATGAGCGGGAAGTCGTCAGACGCGCCGGGGAAACGACTGAAGGCCTCCATGCGATCTTCAGACACGAGGTCTTGAACGCTGGGCTGCCGCTCCGGCAGATGGTGGCGATCACCGCAACAGACAGCGTGAAATGAATATTGGGCGTCTACCATCAGAGATTTCCTTTTCGACACGTATGTCGCGGTTGCGAACGTCTGAGCGCAATCTGCGCGTAACGTAATCGGTGGATTAAGGCCTTACACAATACTCTCCAAATCCGGGCTCAGGTTCAGACCTCGGGATACTAACGCCGGTAGCAGGATGTCCAAAGTCATTAGCACATGCGACCACTCGTCGTGAAATAGGAGTATGTCGCGGGGTCTGGTTGCAATGCTCATCTCCTCCGCACGTCGAACGGCCGCGGCGTCAGACTGATACCGCCAATCCTCGGCGGAGCATGACCAAGTCAGCGTCGTAAGCCCGAGCCGTTTCGGTGCCAACAAGCTGGCGATCGAGAGCTTCCCCATCGGAGGACGGTGGAAGTGTGGTCGTACGGAAGTATGACGAAAGATCGCTTCCTGACACTTCGTCAAGTCGCCCTTGTATTCGCGGTACGCCATTTGGCGATCGTTCGGATGGGCAAAGGTATGGTTCCCAAGCCAGTGTCCCTCGTCGAGGATTCGGGATAGCAGGTTCGGCGCCAAATCAATCCGATTCCCAACGACGAAGAAGACAGCGCGCGCTCCGAAGGAACTGAGGCGATCTAACACACCGGGCGTCACATCGGGATGAGGGCCGTCATCGAATGTCAGTAGTACCGCGTCACCAGCCTGCGACTTGAGCCTGGAGATGCAGAGCCACCGTGGAAGAAACAGTTTTGCGGCTTTCTTGATGGGGAAGATCATTGCACTAGCGGATCACGGGATGTACTAACGCAGCCAACGTGTTGACGATTTCGCAAGTGAAACAGGCCAACCACGGGACGTGGACGCACGGAGAGACCGACTCGCAGGGAAGTCGCGATGTTCTCAACTAAATCATAGGATTTTCCACCGGCGTTGACGGGCCAACTTCTCCACAACACCCTTCTGTCAGGTTCGGTGGGCGGCCAAATCAGGGCGTCTTGACCGAATCGTGGAAACGATGCGGTCAGAATAGTCACAGAGACCGTGTCGCAAGCGCAGTCCATGTCCGGCAATTCGTGGCCGCATGCGAAACAGCAACAGCCAAGATGTGAAAGATTGCGGGTCGTAACGTTCACAACGTCTAGTTCGCATTTCCGACCTGCGACAGCCCTCATACGGGAAAGTCGATAGCATGTTCTGTCGATACGACTCGATGGAGGCCACGTCAATGAACCGCATGTACCTTATTCTTGCTGTTATAGTTGGAGCCAGCATTCTATGCTCGGCTCGGTCGGCGAGCGCTCAACGCAGGGTCCCGTATCGCCCCGATCGCCCGACGCTTGGCATCTATCTTAGGCATTTTCAATCCATGCCTGGCGGCATGGGCAACTACCACAACTTCGTACGTCCTGAGATGGAGTATCGAGACACCATGCGTCGGCAGCAAAGCCTACTGAGAAGACAGGGCACGAGCATCAATTCGCTGCAGCAGCATCTACCGCGCGGACGGAGAAGTGACTCCCGTTCCGCACCGACCGCGAGCGTTTTCATGAACTACTCGCATTACTATCCAGGGCCGTATCGCTAGTCGCACGGACGGCATTGAACTCGGCCGCTGACCGTTGTATCAGCATTTGCTGCGTGGTCGACGCTATGGAACGACAATCTGCCAGAGAAACACCGCTGTGCGCAATCACATTCGACGAGCGCCCGAAGACCCACCGAGACAGCGGTGTGCTTAACACATGCTAGAGCATTGACGCCGGTGGTTATTCAACTCCAACTGCTTCCGTCCGCCGCGCCCCGTCCCAGGCAAGTTCAGCGATGAGCGGAAGGTGGTCCGAGCCGAGATCCGGGCCGACCCAGCAGCGGTGTGGCCGCCAACCTGGTCCCGCGAGCACATGGTCTATGCGCGATTGATATTGCCATCCAAGAATCTCGGTCTTCTTGGTGTACCCGAACCCGAAGCCTGCGACGGAAAACGCGTTGACATACTTCGGCCAGGACTGTCGATAGATCAGACTGTCGGACGGCATGTTGAAATCCCCTGCGATCACGGCATTCTCTGCGAACCCGCTAACCCACTTGGCCACGTCCTCGCTCTCCCTCCGCCGTAATTCGATTTCATCGGTCACGGTACCACTGCGAGAGGGGCTGATCACTGTCTGACGATCGAGCACTTCGGAAAGACCTTGCCGAGGAGTCAGAAGATGAACGTTTACGAACGCGACGCAATGGATCGGAGTCTTGACCGCGCAATGCAGTGCATTAACAGGGGGCCGTTCGCTGCCCGTGTGATGACGTTGGGAGAATCCGATGGAGTCAATCGGATGGCGTGAACCGGTTACCAATCGCCCCTGCCTGTGGACGTGCCAGCCGGCTGGCCAGTCAAATTGCACGTCCTCCCGACATTCCTGCAAAGCTACGATGTCCGGCTTGACGTTTTCGATCAAGGTGGCCAAGTTTTCGCTGTCCACGCAGTCGTTTCGCACGTTCCACGTAACGACTCGGATAGTAGGTCCGTCGGATGGAGCGAGGTTGGACCAAGGTATGCAGAATCCCATGATCGGGACGACCAGGACCACAACGGACGGAGCCAATAGCCACAGGAGCCGACGCCGTCTGATGGCAGCCAGCGGGACCAACAGCACGAGCGGCAGACCATAGATCCATCTTGGCCCGAACAGCATCAATGTGGCAAACCACCATCGGTCGCCCGCGTACCACAGCAGAAGCCATGTGCCCGTAACACCCAATGCATATGGCCAAACCATCAAAGCCAAGGCGCGAGCGGCCAACGGTCGCTTGCTTCGCGGCGTTGGTTTACCATCCAGTTCAACAGAAGGCGGGGCGATTCCAAGTTCTCGCTCTGGGCGCGCGTCGATTGGCGTCTCGGACGAAAGTGCCGCATCGAGGGCGCGGGAACGAGGATATTGGGAGTCGTTTGTCGATATCATTAGTCTGCATAGTCCACAAGCAAACGTAGCACGTTGTGCCCGCACGAGCCAGAAAAGGCCAGCAGGATTGCCCTCACCTGCCGATCCGGCATGAGACGGTCATACGGAACTCCTGCAAATATCGGAATATCAGTTGGCCGTTGGCCCGCTCGGGGAGTCCCCTTGCCACTCTGTTTTCTCTTCAGCAGTGTAAGGGAGGTGGTACACTTCTGCGTTCGGTCTTTAGCCCGTCCGTCAGTGCCTGAGAGCTGATTTCGGACTGCCACTTGGGTCGCTGCCCGTCATAGGTGACACAAACGGAAGAGGTCTTCCCATCCGTTGCCCACAGGCGGGCCGTACGTATGATGCTGAGGCCAGTAGCGTAACCGGTGTGAAACGAATGAGGAGCACCCGAGGAATGCAGCGTCTGATGATCAGAAACCCGTCTTTCTTGGGTTTTCGCGTCGCGATCGCCCGTCTGGCGCGAAGGCTTGTTGAATTCACACAGGGATTCATGCACGCCGCGTACGACGGTCTCGTACCGCCCCTGCTTGGGTATGAAGGGCTATTGCGGATGATCGCCGACGGCTACGGCTCGCACAATCACTATGCCACCGAGGATCATATCAGGTCCGGCTTGTACTCCTGGGAACGTCAGATTCTCCAGGAATACCTGGCAGAGAAGATGCGGATCATGGTATTAGCCGCCGGCGCCGGCCGCGAGTCGCTGGCCTTGCTCGAACGGGGCATGCAAGTCGATGCATGGGAGTGCAGTGCCGACTTGCTTGAGGCGGGAAATGGATTCTTCCAGCGCGAAGCGATCGACCTGTGCATCGAGCCGGTCGAGCCCAACAAGGCCCCGGAGGTACCCTCGGGGCAAACCTACGACTTCTGCATCGTTGGCTGGAGCGCCTACTGCCATATACTCCGCCAACGCGATCGTATTGCCATGCTGTCTGACCTGCGCCAAGTCGTGACCGGCGGCGTGCTGATCTCGTTTGTCCAGAAATCGTCACCGCGACGGCTGAAGAAGATACTGAGGCGAATTGCGTCTCTGGTTCCGGGCGCGGCGAAGGATATCCCTATGGAATTGGTGGCCAAGCCCGGTACGGTTGCCGTTGGATTCGATGAAGACGCGATCCGCGAAGAGGCCAATGCCGCAGGATTCCGCGTGCAACTCTACCGGAGCCATCCGCCCGAGTACCCTTGTGCTTTGCTCATTCCCAGCATTGATCCCCAACAGTGATCAATGTCTTGGCAAATGCGACCGATCGAGAGACGGTGTACAAATTCGTCGTGCTGGCAATCTCGAATGCAGCGATGAACCAAAGCAGACGAGTGAATGAACCTCGAGCGAGTCAGACTGCTTCTCCCCAACTGGTGGTAATGGCAGTCCTCGGTTTCATCATGGAAGGCATCAGTCTGTTGTGTTGGCGGTCGGCCCAACGGCATCGCCTGCCATAGCACGGTGCGGTCGACTGCAGACGCGTTGAAACGCCGATGCGGCCCAACGCTTCTCGTCATCCGTAACCACTCCCAGCGTCCATAGCAAAACCGGCCATGCGGCACAAAGGGCCAGTTTGGCAGGGATTGTCGTCAGGCCCGTGCCGAACCATCGAGCCGCGTACACAAGAGCGACCGCCAGTGCCAGCATCCCTGCGATCCGAAAGAACTCGTGTCTGACGACAAAAACTCGTTGTGAAACGACGTACGTTGTGGCCGCGTGGAACACGAAGCCACCAAGCGTAGCGTAGGCTGCGCCTAGTGCTCCGAACTGCGGTATCAGCAACGCGTACAGAGTGAGCATGACCAACATCGAGGCCAATGCGATCCAAGGCTTCAGGCCGGTTCGTCGCTTAACGTAGAATGCCGAGTCCATCAGGTCCGCTGCTTTCGCGAAAAAGCACGCTAGGACCAGAGGACCGATGAATGCAGTCGCTCCGGCATATTCCCGCGAGCCCAGTATGGTTATGAGCTCGTGCTGGAGGATGCAAAGCCCGAGCCCAACAAAGAGGAACGCAGCGAGGATTCTGGCATAGATACGTCCGACGGTCGTCGGTGCATTAGGCTCTTCGAACGTGTCGTACATGCGTGCACTCCACACCATGTGGAACGGGCTGGACGAAAACATGCCCACGGCCACAGCCAACTTGTACCCCAGTGCGTACAGTCCGAGTTCTTCGGTTCCCACCGATCGCACCAGAAAGAACCTGTCTCCGCTGTGGAGAACAAAAAAGCAGAGGCCCCCGGGCACAAATGGGGCAGCGAATCGAGCAATCTCCATGAATCGTCGGAAATTGAATCGGAACGATCCCTTCAGACACTCGCGTAGTGTCAACACGCCCCCAATGACGCTCGAGGTCACTGCTGACGATGCCAGGACACCCCAGATACCCCAGCCCAAAACGGCTACGGCGATAACGGCGAGCCCGATCCGACAGACGCATATTGTCAGTGCCGTACACACATAGCGGACCGACTGAAGCCGGGCTTGCATGAAGGCCAACGGCATGATGGTAAACGCCTCGATCAAGACGGTCACCACCCCGAATACGAGTAGAGTAGGGTTGTCGATTCCAACGAGAGGCGCGAGAAAGCCAGAGAAACAGGCAGCCAGAGTTCCACAACCGAGCATGACCAGCAAGAGAAACAGGCTGACGCTGACTGCAATCTGTTCGCGTTCACGTTCCTCTTGTGCTTGGGAATAGAACGTCAGGACGGCCATACGAATCCCGTTCACCGTCAGACAGATGACAACGACTTCGCCAATCCGGTTCAAGATCTCCAGCATGCCGAATTCGGCGG
The DNA here is from genome assembly GCA_964617665.1 of uncultured Pirellulaceae bacterium. Classification (GTDB taxonomy): domain Bacteria; phylum Planctomycetota; class Planctomycetia; order Pirellulales; family Pirellulaceae; genus JADHUC01. Next base: position 5,394 of record CAZUAH010000204.1, on the reverse strand, counting down.
GGCTCAGGTAGTTGGTGTATAGCGGCAGCAGAACCACCGAAGCGGCGCGCAGGACGAACAGGCCGATCCCATAGACGGCGGCGTGTGTCAGGAACGATTTGCCTTTGCTTGCCATGGGGTTAAGCAGACTCACTAGCCTTCCGGCGAAGCGTCAAGGAACTCGGGCACGGCCGTCGAACGACAAAACAGGAATTTGCCCGACGGCTCTGCTCTCAATTCATCGACGAATTCGTATTCCACTTTCGTTTCATTGCCGAGATAGCGTTTCGTTTCCGTCTCCAGGAAGCTCAGGTCGGATTGACATGACGCGTCTCTTGTTCCGGTTGCGATCCTATAGAGCACTTGCCCGGGAGTGTCTTGGTGCAACTGGAGTTGCCCAAGTTTCGGTCGTTTTGCTACCACATAGGTCGCCAGAAAGACGCCCGAAACCAAACGACCATCTTTCCCAACCAGGAAGTCGGTTGTCCTGCCTTGAATGCTCTGCAATCGGGATAAGCCGCGACCGCAAGGGCAACCGGATTCGTCGCGAGCCGCCATATCACCGATTCGATAGCGAATCAACGGCATCGCGAGGTTCAATAGGTCGGTAACCAAGACCTCGCCCACGTCGCCCTGGCGAGCAGGTCGGTTGCCGCGCACCACCTCGACATACAGACCTTCGTCCATCACGTGCAGTCCGTTGTGTTCCGGGCACTCGCTGGCGATCACTGACACCTCGCGACAGCCATAGCGATTGAACACCGGACACCCAAAGACCCGTTCAATCAACTCTCGGTCCGCAGGCTCCAAGGCTTCTGCCGAAGTGACGATCGCCTGAGGCTGATATGGCAGGATGTTCTGGGACTCCAGGTATCGAGCGAACAGCGCGAGCGACTTTGCGTAAGCCTGTATGATCTTTGGGCGAAACCGTTTCAATGCATCGTGAAACGACCTCATCTTCGACTCGGTAATGTGCCCAGTATCAAGATATAGATGGCGGGCGATGAGGAAGTTGCGGAGTCGAGCCTTCCACGTGTTCTGCGGCGCATCGGGGGCGGCTCCCCAAACCATGGCTACCCGGTCGCCAATATCCCAGCCGGCCCATCGGTTGTGCCGCCACGTGGCGGCAGCCCGTGAGTTCTTGCGGCCGTGGCTCAAGTAGTATGATATGGGTGTACCCGTTGAGCCACCGGTCTGATCTGGAAGTAGGTCATGACGCGGCCAGTCGCGCGCCACCATATCATCGCGGTGATCCTGGATGTGCCGCTTTTCCAAGATCGGCATCGCCGGCACCTGGTCCAATGAGGTCAAGTCGGTGGGGCGGAAGTCTGCGGCGTCGAACTGTCTGCGATAGAAGGGGCACCGTTCGTATGCATGGGCGACCACACGCCGGAGCCGCTGTAGTCTCAGTTCCCGCAAGTCTTCGGGCGGCAGGAACTGGGTGCGCTCGAACTCACGCAGATAACGCAGCTCAATTGCGTCTCCCGATCGCCAGCGATCCAGAGGATACAGTATGTTGCGAATGAGTTGTTGGTGAAGCGACATTTCTACAGCTCTGATTTGAGTGCTTCAGATCCCAGTTTTTTCAAGGTACCGATTGATGCAGACACGAAATTTTCCTGATTTCTCTTGCGCGATCGAATCGACCTGCTCGAACGTGATTCGCATGGTTCCGTGAAACAGCCCCTCGATCACTCGTGCTATTGGCTCGGTAGCTGCATCGTTTGAGGCGACCTGCCCGGAAAGTCTTACACGAAGGGTAAGGTGGTCCCGGGCATCCTGTACGATCTGCAATTGCTCCACGCCGGGGGCTTTCTTCATCAACTCAAAGCAGAGTACGCCTGGGATCAAAGAGCTGTCATGGGGCGACAGAAGAAAATCGGCTACGCGTCCTGCTTCCATCGCCATGCGAGGCAGCGTTTTTCCACAAGGGCACTGACCGGCAAGCGGCACGCCCATATCTCCGATTTCGTAACGGATAAAGGGCATCCCGTAGTTTTCGAAATCGGTAATCAGGAGACTGCCGGCCTCTCCAGAATCGACTGGCCGGCCGTCTCGTTCGAATTCCACGTGAAGGCACTCAGCATTGATGTGCAGCCCCTGGTGTGCGTCACACTCACATGCAATGTGCCCGCACTCGCGAGTTGCGTAACAATTGAAGACGGGGCAATTGAAAACGTCTTCGAACAACTCCCGTTGAGATGGCAGAAGCGGTTCGCCGGTTGTAAGAACGGCGGTTGGCCGTATGCGATAATTCGTCGCCTGTCGCAGATACGTTGACAACACCTCCAAAGGTGACGGAAATGCTCGGATCAGTGTTGGACCAAAGCGACGCAGCCTTGCTGCCAATTGTGCCGTTGCGGCTTCACTAAGTCGGCTTGCATCGAAAATGCGGTGTCGATCAACAAACATGTGTCGGAGCTTATACCTCCACCCCGCGTGTCCGTGGAGATCGACAAATGCCGGCCAAACGACCGCTACTTTCTCACCCACATCCCATCCGCACCATTGATTGATGCGGTATTGGGCGGCGAGTTTGATATCCAGGCACTGATTGTCCCGCCAGAAGGGCGTCCTGGTCCCTGTCGAGCCGCCTGTACTGTCCGTATGAACCTCTGAAAGCCGCAAGTTCTTCGCTCTGAGATCGTCTTGATACTGGATGATGTCGTCTTTCGTCAACGGAGGGATCCGCCGTAGATCCTCAAAGCAGCGGATGTCTTCTGGCGCAATGCCAGCCTCCTTGAGCCGCCTACCGTAGAACGCCGTATTGTGAAACGCGTGTCCCAGCAACGCTCGGAGTTTGCGCAATCGAAGTTCGTACAGTTGTTCAGGTCGGTCGTACTGCGTTGATTCGAGGGACCGCAGCTTTCGAAGCACGGTTGTACCCTCCCTAAACTCGTTCAGGGGATAGAAGACGTGCTTCGCAAGCCGATTGAGTAGCGTCATCGGTGTAACCTCCCTAAGAACTCTTGACTGCCTTGTCACGTTCCTTCCACTGCGTTTGGAATCAAACCGAAGCTGAACAGCTTCAGTTCGACCCGATGGGCAAGCGATCGCAATAAATTACGCGGGTTCAGCCGCGAGTTGGCGCGACAATGTTCAGCTTGGTAGGCAACACCGTAGTCGTTCGCATTTAGCAGAGAATTAAGGGTGTTCCACTCACGCTGCCTTCGCACGGAATCATCAGGCACCACGGCGAAATCGCGAGTAAGGACGGCCGGATGGAAACGAACCTGCGGTGTCGCTCGCTTGCGTAGAACAATTTCCATCCAGCCCGTCTTCCGACACAGCGGATGCGGACGAAATCTGGAAACGAACGCCTCGCCCTCATCGTTGCGCCCACGCCAATACTGGTCGGAGAAGAGAAAATTCCCAAGACTGTAGATCACCGGGACGCCATTGATGATTTCCATGGGTTGAAGCACGTGGGGGTGGTGCCCCAACAGTAGGTCCGCTCCAGCGTCGACGAACTGACGTGCCAAATCTCGCTGAACGGGCGACGGGATCTGCGCCATCTCCGTTCCCCAGTGGAGTTGAACAATGAGCCAATCCACAAGAGGTCGCAGTTCCCGAACTTGCTGCAGGCAAAGGGGCGATCGCAACGGTGCGACGCCCGGAGAACTCACGTCCGCGTACAGAGGACTCTCCTGCTCGACGTCGCAATACGCCAATAATCCAATGGTATGTCCATCTCGCACCAATACGCGAGGCGCACGCGCGGCTTTGCTGTTCCTGCCCGCTCCCGCGTGAGGGATTCCTGCCGAATCAAGCCTCTCGCACGTCTCTGCCAGCCCTTCCGGCCCGAAATCCATCATGTGATTATTGGCCACCGAGACGAAGTCGAATCGTGCACGCTGCAAAGTGTCGATCGCGCGCGGTGCACCACGCAATGTACACTTGGGTGGCGACACTTTCGGGCGAGCGGTCAACGGTGATTCCAGATTACCGAGCCTTAGGTCGGCGTCATGCCAATGCGGCAAGACTGATCGAAGCGGATAGTCCGGCCCATAGCGGTCGAGCAGCCCGTGATACCGGCCATTGAATGACAAGTCACCGACCGCCACGATTGTCAATGCTTGTGTACTCACGCGCATGTACTCCCCATAGCTATACCACGTCGTTCGTCAACTTCGGTTTCAACGAGTTCACCATCCGCGCAAACCCTTTCTGCAAAAACGCGGCACAGCAGTGCGAACGCTGCCAAACAGAGCCAGTTGAATCGCGTCATGTTGTGCGAGAAAAGTCCGAAAAAGAGCAGCAAGAGTACCGCATTCCGACACGCATCCGCCAGACGCGAAAGTAGTTGCAGTGTTACGTTCGAATTCCTATTTGCCAAAGCAACCGTTCTGCGCCAGTTGGCAAACACGGCGACCAACAGCAGAAGGAAGGCTCCGGCCCCCATGAGCCCGGTCTCTCCGAGCATCTGACCGACAAGGCTATGTGCATCCAACGCGGTGCCGTCGACCTCCGCTACCCGATAGGGGAGAAAGTTGCCGAGTCCCACGCCGGCGATGGGGAATCGTTGAAATATTTCGAATCCTGCCTTCATGCCTTCGATGCGTCCCATTCCCGATGCATACGCGCTTGACGGGCCGGCCGATGGATCCCAAACGGTGCGGAGCCGGTTCTTGCTTTCCTCAGGCATCGTCATCCAGGTCGCTGCCAAGAGAATCGCCGCCGCGACGAAACCGATCACCTTCCCACGTAGTTTTCGCCCGGTGATGGCGGTAAGAAACACGAACCCAGCAAAGCCCAGCATGCCACTTCGGCTGTTGGTCAGGATGACCGCGGTAGTTGCCAGGAGGAAGTACAGTACCAGGCAACGCGGGAACCAGATTCGACAAATGCGAGGCCATGTCTCGGTGAAGGGTTTGCGCACCTTCCAAAGACAGTAAAGAATGGGAAGCGACAATACGGTGGATGCGGCAACACCATTTGGATGTCCGTAGCTCGTTTCGATCCCGATCAAACGCGAGACACCCATCGTGTGATCTTTGGCACCGTGCACGAAATACTCATACTCGGCTTTGCCCAGATACGCGGCCATCACAACGATGTAGCAGGTGGCAAAGAAGAGAAGCTGGTAAGGCGTCCTGATCACCGACACGAGAGCGAAGTATAACAACACCAACGCGATGTAGTCGTACAGGCGATCCCACGCGGCGGATCCATCCAGTGCGCAAAGCGACGATAGCCCCATCGCCGCCAATAGGCAAATGACCGATGTCGTTTGCAGCGACGGGCGGAGTCGAAGGCTTCCGGAGCCAACGACAACAGTGATGACCGCGAGCACCCAGAACCGTTCCACGTGCCAATCCGCCAGTTCTGGTACCAGTTGCGACCAGGGACGCGTGATGAATAAGGTCCGGCGGCGCACTCTGCGAGCGCGTGGCCATGAAGTAGCGGCTCGGATTT
>CAZUAH010000203.1:0-22527 GCA_964617665.1 uncultured Pirellulaceae bacterium | reverse complement strand
TGCGTGTGGGTGGCGGAGATCATGACGTTCTCCGGCGGGATGCCGGTCGCCTCCTTGATCAGCCGGCGTGCCTCGATGCTGACGCTGCGGTGCGTTCCAAGGAGATCGCACACTACTAGGGCAAGCGTGGTCTTGCCGTCATCCAGCACCAAGCAACGCGCGTGCAGCTCGTCATGTACGTGGACGGTGGGATACGGTGCGAAGCTGCCGACCCGCAGCGTGCCCAGCGGCGGCGTGATGTTGCTGGTCGCCGCGCCAACGCGAAAGACTTCTCCTGTTTCATGTTCAGCTGCACCCGTCGTTGAGGGGATTGCAGCGACACTCAAGAGTACGCTCATCCTGACAAAGTTGAGGATCGTCTTCATTGCCGTTTGCCTTCGTGACGCCAGTGGTCTGTTGTTGCTGAATTTCACGATCAACCCAATCTAGTTCCTGCGACTTCACAGAGTAGAACACCCAGAGTCGTCTGACACAATCCGCAGGGCCGTGCAAGCGGCCGGTTGGTTGATTCGGGAACCGCGGGCTACCCAGCAGCTCATAGTCAACGGGCAACTTGCGGCCGGACCAGCAGAACTCGGTCCATCCAGACGCCGTTGGGTTGCCTTGATCCTCTGACATAGGCGGGCCCTTGGAGCTTGAGCGAGATGTAGGCATCCCACTCGTTCACTGCCGGGTCGTCGGCATCAGCCTCGAAGATCCTATCCACGTTAACGCCCAACCTCGCGCCCTCCAACGCCCAGACGGTGGTTCCTTCCTGAACGCATATCCGGCCGACGTGGTAGAGGTGATACCTGCCGTCCTGCGGGATGTCCTCGGGCGGCACCGTGATTGTTTGACCATCGCTCAACGCCTTCCAAACGCCGACACCAAAGATCAGCGGCCCCGGAGGTTGCTCAGCCTCGCCGGCCTCGGGCGCGTTGCCGCCCTCTTCGGCTTTCTGAATTCGGCTTCTCTCCGTGAACGTCGCGGTCATCCGGCCGGCGGCTTCGTCATCGGGAATGAACTTCTGACGGGGCCGAATCTGTGAGAATGTCAGCCAGTTGAAATCGGCCACGTCGCGAGGTGGCAGGTCGCGGAACTGCTCCGGCAATTGCGAGTCCCGGAACAAACCAACCATGCGCTCCAGCAACCTACCGTCGTTGTTGAGCGAATTCTTGTCCTGCGTACAGATCCTCGAATACCTAGACGACACCAGAGCCTGCCAGCCGCGTTCGTAGCGCTGGATGACCACCTGGCGATCGAATGGTAGCGTTTTGCCAGCCGGCAGCTTCCGCTCCAGCCACGGCCACAGGTAGAGCAAGGCAGCATCCAGCGTGAAGCGTTCCACCGCGATATGCTTCGCGGATAGGCTGCCCGCCTCCACCCGCGTTTCTGCTTGGTCGAACAGCGTTTGCGAGGTCTTGAAGAACTCTAAATCCAGATAGGCGAGCTTGTGTGGCTCGTCGCGCAGCGTTTTGAACTGAGCGTCCGCGTCGATCCGTTTGCGCAAATACCGCAGGTAGTCCCGCATCTTCCCGCTCGCTTCGCCGAAATACCCATCCATGAACGTCTTGATCAACGGCTCCACCGGCTGATGCGGATCTACCAGCAGTTGATATCCCAGCCAGAACTTGAGTGGGATGAATTGCTGGCTGCCATGTAGTCCGGCGTTTCTGCGAAGAAACTCTCGGCGCCCTGGTCAGCGAACAGTTTGATGTCCGACGCCACGCAGTCGATCATCGCATACGGCGTCGGGAAATATTTGTAGTAGCTGAGTGCCGTCCAATAATCGTCGCCGATCGCCAGACGTGGCGCGACCTTGCCCCATCCCGCGATTTCTTCGCAGTTGCGGGAATTAAGCGGATGCGATAGAGGTCGGATGCCGTCACATTTGGAGTAGACGTCGCACCACCCGATCAGCACGTTATCGCGCGGCCGAATCTGCTTTGGCGGGGTCGCGGTCAGGTTGTAGGCAATCGTGCCCACAAGGACATCGGGGTAGTCCTTCTCGATGTCCTCCGCGACAGCATTCAGGAATGCAATCAACGGCCCGCTTTCGCCGCCTTCACGTTGGACGATCGCCTGACAGTCGGAGCATTCGCAATGAGCGCGGTAAACGTCGTTTTGTGTAATCCAGTAGACCTTGGGCGGTTCTGTAGCTTGGCTCTCCAGAGCCGCGTTCTCTTTCACGTGATCCGGGGATGCTCGGCTCTGGAGAGCCAAGCTACGAGCCTCGGCCCGATCCTCGGCGATGAACTCCCGTAACTTCTTCACCGTTAGCGCGAGCACATCCGGATTGGTCAGGCAAAGTTGTCCCGGACCGGCTGCGCTGAGAGCCGGCAAACGTTTTCCGTTCACGAGTGAAAAATACTCCGGATGCGAATCGAACCAGTCTTTGCCGTTCAAGAACGTGGAGAAGCTGTGGATTCCGGTTCGCGAGCTGGAAACACGACTGAACGCGCCTTGCGGGAAGAAGTCCGTTCGCCCGCGAAAATCGTAACGGTAGTTCTTGTTGCGGATCAGGAAGCGCCACTTATCGTCAGGCGTTCCGGTCGGCGAATGCAGTTGACGCTGCCAGAACCACGGTTTGGCTTGAACGTTCAATGGCCCGATCTCAAGCGTTGACTTCGACGGGATCACCTCCGTTTTCCGGTCCAGCCAATGACAGCCGATCTGATCCTCTAGAAACTCGTAGACGGCGTACATGGTGCCGCGGGGACGACCGCCGGTCAGCACAAAACAATCGTCGATGGTGCGGATGACCCATTCCTCCTCGCCGAGCCTCGACGTGTCGATGTCATGCCGAGCCGCGTACTGAGTCCAGCCAACATAGATTCGACTCGCCTCATCGCCGGCCAACGAGCCCTCCGCAACGACCGGAAACTCAGCACCGGTAACCCGTTTGAGAAACGTGGCCAATTCCTCGACCGCAAACTTCTCCGGCTCGGTAGCCCTGTTCGACCGCACGATCCTGTAATCGGTCTTGCCATCGCGGGCAATGGTGATCATCTCCTGCGCTTCGGCGACGTAGGACGAGGCCAACGGCACCATCAGCAGGGCGGTGATTAGATACTTCATGGATGTATCGGGCCAAAGTACCACGGGCATCTACTTGACCTCGGCTAGGGCAATCTCGTCAATGAGGACCGCGCTGTTCTCGGGCGGTTGCGGAAAGATCACGATCGAACGGAGATTCGGCTGCGGCGTCAACGGTGCGGCGGTTGAACCATGTTGCTCGGCTTCTCCGGGAGTGAGAATAGACACCGTGTACGTTTCAGTTCGGCGATTGGCAAGCAAGCGGATCTGAGTCCACTGGCGCGGTTTGATCTCCAGGTCGGTATCGATCCACGTTTCGGCCTTCATGTCGCGAAGCCGAACCGAGCCGCTATCGGCAATGTTCAGCGCAAGCTCAGGCTGAAACGCACCGTTGAATCCCTGGAGACGGACCACCAACGCGGATACTTCGTTTCGGCGAAACACTTGAAAGCTAAACTGATAGTCTGCGTCGTCCTGCACCGGCGGGATCGCTTGTCCGGTGAATGATTGGCCACCGCGGCGAACGAGCAGCGACTGCCCACCGTCGAAAGCATCATCGCGCGTAATGAGCGGCCCTTCATCCAAAAGCGCTCCCCATCGTGCTGTGACTTGATTCACATCGCCAACCAATCCTCGCTTGCCCGGCGTCCAGTGTTCCTGGTCATCGAAGTTCTGATAGATTCGCAGGACGGCGGGTTCCTTGAGAAAGAGCGGGCGGTTCCGCATCGCCTCGTCATTCTCCTTCTCAGTGACCTCGGAAAAACTCCCCGGTCGTTGTCGAATGTAGAGGCTTTTCCAAGCGTGGATCGCCAACTGACGGTCGTTGGTTTGATCGACAAAGGCCTGCAAGACCGCCTCGCCTTCGGCACCAAACGCCAGGATCGCGTTACCGACCGGGCGGTAGCCCCAGTCCCGATCCACTTCGACGTAGGCGTCACCAAAGCGGGCGTAACGTTGCTGCAATGCGGCGAGGATTTCGGCTCGCAGATCGCGGGCCGCCGCGTCGTTGCGCTCGATCGTATCGCCCAGCAGCGTCGAGGCCTCATTGGCCATGACAGGATCTTCATGCTTGATCGCTGCCAGCAGTTGCCGGGTGGCTTCTGCGTTGTTCCGCAGCGCACCGATCCCTCGTATCGCGGCGACGCGGGTGAAGCGATCCGGGTCGTCGATCGCGCTTTTCCACACCGGCAACAGCGACGCGTCTGGCATGAAAACCAGCGCCCGCATCGCCATCTGACGCACTCTGACATCGGCGCTACTGGTATAGGCAGCGGCCAGTTCTGCCCGCGGCAGCGGCCGGATCCGCGGCAATGTCACGCGCATGATTTCAGCGAGCATATGATTACCGTGGAGTTCGATCGCTTCCAAAATCTTCTCGGTGGAGTTGGGCCCATGTGCATCGCGCAAGGCGATACCGGCCATGCAGCGGATGCTGTTCTCAGGGTCAAACAGCGCTCGTTCGATCTCGTCCACTGACTGGTCACCGCCGATCTTGCCCAATGCCTGCACTGCAAGGCGGCGCACGATCAAATGCGGGTGATTCACCTGTGGCCGGATCGTTTCAAAGTCGGCTTTCGACCGGCCGTAGACGATCTGAGAAAGCGCCTTCATCACCAGGAGAGGATCTTCGCTGGCGAGGCTGGCCATCGGCTGCTCCGGCACAAAGCTGCGATCCAGATACATCGCGTCTTCACCGTAAGCAATCACGGTCGGTACCTCCTGGCTCTGGAACGGTTTCCAACGCTCCGCCGATGGGCCTGAAGTGAGAATCCCAACGTTGACGGGCGTATCGCGTGTCATCCAACGCATATTGCGAACCGCCCTGACCTGCATCTCCGGATTTGCGTTGCCGTAAACCAGAAAGTCGTCCACCAAGCCGTCGGCGATCCACGTTTCCAGATCGAAGTTCATGCTCCCGCCGGTGAGCAGAAGTTCCGGGACGTTCCATGGCTGCGGCTTGTGTGGGGCCCATGGCTGCAGGAAGAAACCGAGCTTCTGATCGTTTCTGTCGAGTTCGGTTTTCAGCTCGCGAAGGAACTGCGTGACGTGCTCGCCCCTCAGCATCTGCCAGTCGTCTGCAGTGGCGAAGCGCGTCCAATCCTGATAGCGAATGTCGATGCCGTGCCGCCGCCTGAACTCGTCAACGATCGGCTGGTTGTAGCCGAACTCGTGCTGGAACCGCATCGAGTGGTTTTCGGCGTAGGTCAGGAAAGTCATCCCGTCGTAGCCGTCCTGCTTCATGAACTTCTTATGCAGATCGACCAAAGCACGCCGAGCTTCTGGATAGGCCAATTCCAGCGGTCCGCCTTGTTTCAACAGGCCGGATTTGTCGACGGGGATCCATTCCGGATGCTCGATGCGCAAGCGGCTTTCCGAGTTGAATGGATAGTGCTTGAATGGCGGAGTATCAGCGCTGGAGCCCCAATCGACAAGATTCGCGACGCCCCAGATTTCCATCCCGCGCTTGTGCGCCGCCGCGACCGCGAGGCGATCCGGCTCGACATTCTCATACAGCAAACGCAGCCATTTCCAGAATTGGAAATACCGCACGCTCTCCGGTCGTTCACGATGACCTTCGACCCACGTCGCCGCCTCCAGTCCACGCCAGTAAACTCGTTTCACTCCTAACCGATGGAGAAGGTCGAAGCTCGCTTCAATCGACGCGGGCGAGTCAATCGGCAGCGATTGCCCCAGCCAGTGATTGTCGCCCGTGCTGATGTAGCAGTGCAGTAGTGGCGGTTCTTCGGCAGAGGTGGCACCTGCCAACAGCCCAGCGGCGACAGCAATCCAAGTGAGAGTTGGACGGTTCAAGATCATCGGCTCATGACCTATTCAGTTTCGAGACTCATTCGTGGATCTCCGCGAACAAGTCCATGAGTTCGTTCATTAGCTTCGGCGACGCCTCTTTCTCGACGCGGTTGACCGTCAGCCACGTTTCGTAGCCGCCCAGTTCGTGCTGCCGGGGCGGGGGAGGTGGCCAAGGCCCCCGTTGGCCAGTTCGATGACAAAGGAGTCCTTGAACGGGCTGCGTTCCTGAATCTCCAGACCAGTTTCTGTGAACACTTCGAACGGCAGTGCGGCAATGCCGAGATCACCAATGAGGTCCGTGCTGAGCGGCGGCGTGATGTTGCTGGTCGCCGCGCCAGCGCGAAACGTCTTCTCGGACGCCTCTTCAGGCTCCGCCGCAGCAAGCATCAACTGGAATGCGAGGATCACGAGGAACGTCAAGAGCGTTGGTTTCATCATGTTGTCAAGAATCCCTCGATCACAATGCACAGTTGCCAGGCCCGCCAGCTCAAAGCTGACGATTCAGAATCAAAGGTATTCAATCAGTCTATCATTTGCCACCATCACCGCGCATAGACCTTTCCGAACTTCTCCGGCACATTGAAGCGGCGTTTTCCCGTGCGGGACCATGCAAACAGGTGAAAACCGGCCGGCGCCGATGATTTACCGTCGTGGCATGCCGACCAAATCCGCAAACCATCGCCGCAACTGCTGCGTTGACGGGCGATCATCCAGGAACATGGCGCAGGCGTGGGCACCGAGCCCAGAGCGGACGTAGATCGTCTCCGCCTCCATCGCGTCCATGACTGGCTGAAACTTCTCGGCCGAGTTATCGGTCTGAAAAACGGCTTTGCCCTTAAAGCGTTTCGCACGCTCCAGCGCGCTCTCCATCGTCGCGCCGTGCCAGCCATCTCCGTCGTAGTGCTGGCAGGCGTGGAAGCCTTTCCACAACGAGGCGATGCGTTCATTGCGGAGCCCGATGTAGCCGCAAGCGAGAGCCCCGCGTGAGAAGCCGGTGAGCACCACGTTCTGCTTGTCGCCGCCAAACTTGGCGCAGATCTCGTCTACCATCTTGACGGCGTAGTCAGCCGTGTCGTCCGCATTGCCCCAGGAGTTCTCGGCAATCGTTCCGGTCTCGCGATCAATGAACGGCAGACTGACACAGATCGCCCCTTTGCCCTTCGTGATGCCGTAGCCGATCACGCATTGGTCAGGCAGCCCTGTCGAATAGCAGGCAGGCGTGAAGAAGATGTTTCCCGGATACTCAACGATCACCGGGAACGTTTCGCCCGGCCTCCAATCCATCGGCAAATGCAACACACTGTAGATGCCCATGTGTTCATCGCCGTCTAGCCGATACCGCACACGGCGGCCCGGCGCGGGTGCGACATCCTCGATCACCGGCACATCGATACGACCCGCCGGACGTATCCATCTGAAAGCTTCACCTGTCGCAGCTAAACCACGCACCTCGATCGATGCGTCCGGCATTGGGCCGCGAAGCATCACCTGCACCTGTTTGACCTGACCGGGATCGATCTTGGGTGTGCCATCGCGGAACGTGCTCCGAAGGTCGCAGGAGAACTTGCGAGATTCACCAGGCGCGAGCGTGGCGGAATCCACGACGGCATCCCAGCCACGATCTCCGACTACCCACAGCAGCACCGATACCGGTACCGTGCCGCGGTTGGCGATCTCCGCCACCACGTTCGCGCGGCGCGCAAGATCCCAGCTCTCCTTTGGCGCTGGAACGACCGCCCAGGCGTAACTCGCTCGTCGTTCAGCCACGAGCTTCAGCAGGCCATTGGGAGCATTGGCATCCCATTCGGCAGTCACGTTTCGCAACTCGCCCAAGTCCTCGACTCGTTCGATATGGGACCACATTCCCTCTGGGTTCGAAGAACTGCTCACGGGCTCGTTTGCACGGGTTGCAGCGTGAAGTGCGACCGTTGAGGTCAGCAGAAATACACAAGAGAGTGTGCAAGGGAGGGTCTTCATGTATCGTCTCTGGACAGCACTATGTTCGGAGGTCATCGTGAAGGCGCTCACGTTGTGGGGCCGTGATGCGACACGCAGTTGACGACTGCCAATCACTGGTTGCCTTCCAACCCGTAAGATTTGCCCGCTTCCGTGGGGAATTCAAGTACGCCTTCGCTGACAGTCCCAGCCCCGGTTCCCGGAGTCGTGTCGACGTCCGGCGCCAGTTTCACGGGCGTCTTGCACCGGATCCGGCAGCCGTTACCCAACTTTGAGCGGATAACCGCCTCGTCCAGTTCACCGTTCTTCCATGAGATGTCCACCTCGAATCCGCCGCGTGTACGCAGGCCGGTTACTCTGCCTTCCGGCCAGGCAACGGGCAGGGTGGGAAGCAGGCTGATTTCAAATGGCGCGCCTGCGGGATCGGATAACCGGCAATGGTCGTTTCGAACGTGACTTTGAACCAACATTTCCGCCAGGCCCGCCGGTCCGCCGAAATTGGCATCGATCTCGAACGGCAGGGGCCGGCCCGAGAAGCACTGGTCGAACAGGTTCGGATTCGCGTTTCGCGACAGCAGGGCGCTGTAAGCCGCGTAGGATTTCTCCGCCTCTCCCAAACGCGCCCAGAGGCCGACCTGCCATGCCAGTGACCACCCGACATTCCCCATACCACGACGGTCCAACGAGACGGCCGCCGCCTTCGCGAAGGCCGGGGTCTTCGTTATGCAGATTTCACTCCCGGGAAAGGCGCCCCACAGATGCGAAAGGTGGCGGTGCTTGTTGTTGGGATCGTCCTTGTCTTCAAGCCATTCCTGAAGCTGACCGAAGCGGCCAACCTGGTTGGGAGCGATCCTATCTACCAGCGCGAGAAGCTCGGTGCGTAGCTCCACGTCGGTTTCCAGAATGGCGCTGGCTTCGATAACCGCGCCGAATACGGCGCGAATGATCTGATGGTCCATGGCGGGCCCCATGACCAGTCCGCCTTGTTCGGGAGAATTCGAAGGGCCGCAGATGAGCCACTTGCCATCGCTACGGGGATCTTCGATCAGCGTGTCCACGAAGAACAAGGCGCACTGCTTCAAGATCGGATAAGCGCGCTTCGCCAGAAACTGTCGGTCGCCCGTAAACAGGTAATGCTCCCATAGATGAGTGGCAAGCCATGCGCCGCCGGTTGGCCAGATGCCGTGGTTCGAGTTGTTGATCGGCTCCGTGCCGCGCCAGATGTCAATGTTATGGTGTGCCACCCAGCCCCTGGCCCCGTAGAGCATTTTTGCCGTACGCTGGCCGGCGACGGCAACATCTTCAACCATGGCAAACAGGGGCTCTGCACATGGACCCAGTCCGGTAACTTCGGCTGGCCAGTAGTTCATCTCGGTATTGATATTGATCGTCCACTTGCTGTCCCATGGCGGAAAGAGCTCCTCGGTCCAATTGCCTTGCAGGTTCGCCGGCTGGCTGCCCGGGCGCGAGCTAGCGATAAGTAGGTATCGACCGTACTGGAAATAGAGTGCGGCGAGACTTGGATCCGGCTCTGTCGCGAACTGTTTGATGCGCTGATCCGTGGGCAGCTTGGCGGCTTCGGTTGCACCCAGGTCCAATGTGACGCGTCTGAACAGATCACGATGGTCCTCCTGGTGCTCGGCAAGCAGTTCGGCGAAACTCGTCCCGGCTGCGGCTATAAGTTTCTTGGCGCACCGTACCCCGGGATCCGCGCTGATATCCTTCCAGTTCACGTAGTTCGTTGCCGCGGCAAGCAGGATCGTGACTGCGTCGGCATTGCTGACGACAAGGGCGCCGTCCGTCGCGGCGACACTCCCACCCTCGGCAACGACCTTCGCTCTTGCTTCGATTCGAAGCTTGCATTCCACCCCGGTGCGTTTGTGAGTTGTGGCCCCAGCGTTCAGCACAACGGTGTTTCCGTCCATGACGGTAACCCTGCTGTCCGCGTGCGGCGTGGTGTACGATGCCGCGAAACTGATCTTGCTGGGCGTGTCGGCGGTAAGACGGATCACGATGAGCCCGGCAGGATAGCTCGCGACCATCTCACGACGGTATGTGACCCCCCGGTGCCTGAACGAGACGGTTGCGAGCGCCGCGTCGAGATCGAGATCTCTCCGGTAGTTCTCCGTCGCGGCCTCCTCCGGCAAATCGAATTTCAGGATGAGATCTCCGCAGGTCTGGTAAGTTTCCTGACGCAGCGGCCGGGACATGAACTTGTCCATGGCCAGCTTTTCGGCTTCCTTCTGTTTCCCGTCAAACAGTAGCTGTCGAATCCTATCCAGGTTCTCTGCCGCTTCGGGGCTTTGCCGGTCCATCGGCTTGCCGCTCCAGAACGTGTCCTCGTTGAATTGGATACGCTCCTCGTCGATACCTCCGAATACCATCCCGCCCATGTTGCCGTTGCCTATGGGCAGGGCCTCCACCCAGCTACCGGCAGGCCTGTCATACCACAGCCGCAATGGACCTTCTTCTGCCCGCGCCACGGATATTTGCGTCAGTAGAAGCACGATGCTCAGGAGGGTTGTGGAACGCATGATTTTCTCATCCCTTATAAGTGAAGATTATGGTCGATCGTGTCCTATCCGGTCGGGAGGAACCGAGCCGAGTGGTCCAGTCAGCGGCGGGAAGTTCGTCAGGCTCCAGGATTGGCAGGCCACTCCAGATGATGAAGCTTCCTTCGCCTTTGCGGAGGTCCCGGAACGGACCCGGTGGGGCGGCGTGGTGGTTCGTTCGTTCCTGCTCAAAGAAGTCGTGTTTGAGGGCCGGGTGAGCCCTGCAGCCGATTTCCATGGGGTCGGTTTGCAGGTCTACCGTCAGCAAGTGAGTCTCCGGCTGATAGATCACGCGGCCGGCCGGAGCGAAACCACTGTGAACATCGTTGTCGAGTCCGTGACGCTGCCAGAATAGTCGCCACTCGCGAAAGTTGGTGGCAGCCCGGCCTTCGCTCTCCATCATGCCGTTCGGAGGCGTCTTCAGATTCAAGTCCCCTAGAACAAGTCCCTTGAATTCTTGCGGCGTCCATGGCGATGGCTTGTCGCTCTTGTTGTTAATGACGAATGCCTGTGCACCCGGCGACACGCCGTACAGGTTGTGATCGAATCTCTGCGGACCGCTCCTGGCGGCCGGATAGTTGACCTCCACGTTACGCGCATTTCCGATCAGCAGGTTGTTGAAAAACGAATGGTGGTAGGTCTTCGTGCGGGGGCTCACCTGAAGGATGTAGACGGCCTGCCCGTAGCCGGGAGCGTCTGGGGTGTTGGCTAGCAGGTTGTTCACAAACGTCGCGCCGGACGCATCGTGAATGTAAACCGCATTTTCCTTGTTCGCGAAGATGATGTTGTTGTCGACCAGCAAACGATCGAAGGCATAGTCGCTCATCTCCAGAAAGATACCTCTCGTGCCGTTGCTGTGGACGACGTTCCTCGTCACGCGGCTGTCGGGGAACTGGTTGTCGAGCCAGATGCCCGACATGTCGTAGTTGTGTGCGATGTAGTTGTGCTCGATCAGCCCCTTGTCAAACTGATGGCACTTGATACCCGCCTGCTCCCAGCGTTTGATGCCCGCGAAGCGAAGGTGGTTGTTCCGCAGGATGACATTGTCGCGGATGACTAGATCCACCGATCCGCTACTGAGGATGCCTGCCGAGCCGTTGTCGATGATATAGTTCTGCTCGACCAGGTTGTCGTGCGAAGTGTCCTTAGGACTATGGCGATCAACCCGGCCGCAGTCGATCGCAAAGGTCTTGGCGTGACGCACCACGTTGCGTCGGATGATCCAATGGTGCCCCGCCTCCATCCCGACCGCGCCCTTTTGAGCGTTCGTGTCTGTGTCCCAAAAGTTGGCAGGGTACTGGTTGCCGCAGTGCTCGAAGATGAATCCTTCGACGACGATGTAACCAAGGCCTCGCCGGTCAGGGGCGAACAGCCGACGGCGAGTGGTCAACTCAACTTCCTGCTGCGATGGATTGAGGTCATCGAAATGCACGTACACGCGTTCGCCGTTGGGATCATACCGCCAGGTCCGCGGCGCAAGTTCCTCCTTGAGCGGGACTTCTCGGTATCGCTCGCCGCCGACAAACACCTGCCCACACGTGTAGACGAGCCGGTCATCGGCTCGACCAATCCGAGTGTCGCCAGCGCGGCGGCGTTCCGCCTCGCGCCGCCCTTGCCGATGCCACGGCGTCGAGGCAAGTTGCACCTTCAGTGGATTGTGATGATCCAGATACTCCGGACTCTGGTCGTCAAACAGCGATTCATCCGGCTTCGTAGAGTAAACGCCCCCGCCTTCGTCTTTCCACTCCGGTTTCCAAATCTCGGAGCCCTTAACAAACACCCTCTTGCCGGGCTCACCCCGGTACACGATGGGTTTCCCCGGCTCGCCTCCACGTCGCGGCGTGACGCGTTCGCGGTAGACGCCTTCGAGCACAAGCACGACATCGCCCGGCACCGCTCGTTCAGCCGCAGCCGAGATTGTTCGGAGCGGTCTTTCGCGTGTTCCGGCGTGCGCGTCGTCGCCTTGCGGTGAAACGTATAGAGTTGCAGCGCAGAGGGGCAATGTGGCCGCGTTCAGCAGGAGCATCGGCGTCAAAACCACAAACACAGTTCTCATGCTTTCACCGTCTGATCTTCAGGCAATAGGCGTATTTGCAGGGCTTGCGCTCTGGGAATCGCTCATGTGGATAGTGAAGGCGACTACGATGCACGCATTTTTCATGTGCCTTGACCTTTCTGTCCGAGCGACATCTCGCCGAGTCATTCAAAGCTCGATGGTCTTAATGGTCCGCTGATCCGCTTGGATAATCGGGACGTCGCAGGACAATACACGTTGATCATCAAGCAGGACCACACATCCACCGCAGCGGCCCTCTCCGCAACGGAACCCCGACCCGGTTCCCTGCAAGTCCTCTCGGAGCACGTCCAGAATCGAGCGATCACGATCGGTGGTGATACGCTTTGTGGCGCCATTGATCGTTATGGTAACTGTCACGTCCATGGGTCACGTTTGCTAAGCGGTCGTGGCTTATGTTTGCACAGTTGAATCATCAGAAAACTCAGTATTCTGTACGGTTTCTGCACCGGCAACCGCGCATTTGTTTCTAAGCACTGCTTAGTGCTACTCCGGCCGTGCCTGATCGAGCTTGCTACGGAGAGTCGAGTGCCAACTGGGGTTCTCCTTCTTGTAGACCTGAAATGCTTGATGCTCTTCGAGCGAGATCTTTCCGTCTGCATTCTTGTCGATGAAAGGGAATAGCCACTCGTAGGCGGGCTTCTTCTGGTTCCAATCTTCGACCGAGGGAAATGCCTGGACAGGAACCGAGCCTGAACCAGCCGTTGCCGGATCGTAGTTGTCCCAACTCGGGTCCAGACGAATCGGTTTCTTGTATTCATCGGAATCCGTCAGCCAGTAGACGGCATTCGCGCCCCAATGCCGCCTGCTATCAGGGCCATAGCCTGTTCCGTCCCACTCGGTCATAACATCGGCCTTCTTCATATCAGCACGAATGGCCTCGACATCGACCTCGTGGACATTCGTGCCTGACGTAACAACATGGCTGGCTGCGATACCGGTTGCTTCGCCCATGACGACATAGGACGACTCCATGCGTATCGAGGACATCGCAACGTGCGACGCGGACATGCAGACAGGAACGAGCAGGTTGTTGCACTTGGCCTTCTTCGGAATCAAAGCCCTGTAGGGAATCTGATACGGCCCAGGACTCACGCGGATGAACACCTCGCCTTCAGATGCGACTTTCCCATTGTGAGCGATCAGGCGGGGTGGATAGATATCAACACCGTAGTAGGCCAAGCCGACGGAATCGTTGATGACGGTCTGATGCATGAGGTCGTGCTGAGTGACGACGTACTCGCCGATCATACGACGTCCCATGCGTGTGTAGAGCTGATCAGGAAAGTCGTTGTTGTCCGGATACTCGCCTTTGGGGAGTATAGGGCTCTTTATATCGCACAGAATGTTCATGGTCTTGACGTGGTCGATCCAGTCGCGCCACACAGCGCTGCGTGCAGACCAATCGCCGTCGGGATAGTCAACCTGACGACCGAGTACGCCGCTGGAGATCATTGCGGTGCGGCTGTAGTTCGACGTCGGCCACCCGATCACTCGACTCCTAGGTCCCGTGTTCGAGTCCTTCTTCAGTCCGCGGATGACTAGTTCGTAGCGTTCGCGATCGATCTCTCTTCCCATTGGCTTGATCGAAGTTCCCCTGTCGTCCTCGCCCTTCCGATTTCTCAAGCCCTTCAGACGAAAGTTATAGGCGATCATATATCGGGATGCTGCACCAGGTTCGTATGGTTCGGTGCTGATCATCGGCAGCACGCCACTTGATGGATCGCCAGGAACAACGTACGGATCGACATCGAAATAGCGGAGTTTGCCCTGACCACCAAGCGATTCGTTGTAGGTGTCTTCTGATTCCCGGCCGACCGCATAGTCACAACCTGAGAAGGCCATCAAGTCGCCTTCGTAGCTGGCATCGATGAACACTTTCGCTTTGATTGAAAACGCCTTGCGCTCCGTCGGCTCTGGCGGGGGAACACCTTCATCCATGATTGGCGCATAGTTGACGTGGATTATCTTGATCGTGGTCCCGTCCATGACAACATCGTCCTTGTCGTCGAGCCGATGCTCGGTGAAGAACCTGATCCCCGCGTCCTCGACCTTCTTCTTGAGCATGAGTCGGGCTTGCCATTGGTTCGAACTGCCGCCTCCCGGCAACGCGTAGTCCGCATCGTGAAGTTCCCTGGCAATGCCGCCAATATCATCGAGATACAGACAATCCTGTTGGATACGGATACCACCGCCATGCATGCCACCTAGGTGCCGGAATGGATCCACAATGATAACGCTCTGACCGCGCCGGGCCGCTGCCAATCCGGCAGTAACACCACTGGCCGTGCCGCCGTAGACGCATACATCCGTCTCATACACATCTTCCGCCGCAGCATCCGGTTGCAGCAGACAAAGACTCAGCAGAAGTGCGCAAGAGAGTCTGTAGGGGTACTTATTCATGTGTCGTCTTTACCTGGTCATTGTGATTCAACCACAGGATGCAACACGATGTTTCGATATCTGACCGAAGTGTGATCGCCCTGCAAGAAGATCGGCCCTGGCTTGGTGTCGTCAGCCGATATGCCGCCCCCAGTGCAACCGATGACCGGCTGACTGTTGATGACCGTTTCTCCATTCAGAACAACGGTAATGTGCCGATCCATCAGTGTCAGCTCGTAGCGATTCCACTCCCCACCCGACTTCCCGGCATTGATCGACGGAGCAATTCGACCAAACACCGCCCCTGGTCCGTTGATACCCTGCATCCTGCTATCGCGATCAACCACCTGGGCCTCGTACATCCCTCGCAGATAAACGCCGCTGTTCCCGCCCGGAGGGACGTTGTATTCAATGGTCAGCCGGAAGTCTTCAAACTCTTGGTCCGTCCTTAGATTGCCGTATTCACCGTAGCCACCGAAATCGGTCTTTGGCGTAGTGTTCGTCAGCACCCCGTCCACAACTCGCCATCCATTCTTCTTCTTCGGATTGGATAGTCGCCAGCCCTTCAGGTCGCGAGCATTGAACAGCTGAATCGGCTCGCCGAACTTCACTCGGTTCAGATTGGGCGCCGGCGGCATTGGCGGCATGCGTTTGCCCATCAACAGGATCGTTTCTTCGATATCCTGCTTGACAAAGGTCTGCGTCACCTTCAGCTCTAGCTCGTCCTTGACAAGCCTGGCAGTCATTGGCTTATTAACGATTCGTGCTTCATCATCATTGCCGTACGGTTTCCAGCGGATCCTGCGCTGAAAAGTGAGGCCTCCGTCTTGATACACAAGGCCCGTGACGGGCCTCGCACTGCCAACGCTCCACAATAACGTACCCGTCAGCTCCCCTTCGACTTCCTGTATTTGCAGCCAAGCCGGACCGCCGTCCGGCAGCTCAAATGCCCAACTACCCAAGATCGTGTCCGCAGCTTTCACGGCACGGGTCTGGACGCCGGAGTACTTCTCGACGCCCATTTCCCTTTCCCATTCGACGAGCTGTGCCCTTAGCTCTTTGACTTTATCCGGATGGACTTGTGCGAGGTCGTTTTCCTCTCTGATGTCCTCGGCGATGTTGTACAATTTCACCGTGCCGCTGCGATGGGCGAGCAACTTCCAATCACCGGAACGCACGGAAGCATAGAGATCTTCATAGGCACGATAACCAAAGATGGGCTCGCCCCGTTCCAGCATGCTGTTTTCCTTGATGGCGGGCACGAGCGAAACGCCGTCAAGATCCTTGAATCTCGAGGGATCGCCTCCAGCGATTTCTACTAGTGTAGGGAAGAGGTCGGTGGACTGGACAACACTGTCGTTCTCTGCACCCGGCTGGGTGATGCCCGGCCAATGAAAGATGAATGGGACGCGAGCGCCGCCTTCGCAAAGCGTGTCGATTCTCTTTCCGCCGCGAAATGGATTGTTCTCGAAATAGCTACCTTGGTCCGACAGAAAGATGACGATGGTCTCTTTGTCGATGCCTTTTTCTTCAATCGCCTTGCGCAACCGGCCTACCGATTCGTCCACCGACTTGACCATGGCGGCATAGTGGGCATGTCTGCCGGTCAGCCCCTTGGCCTCGAAATGTCTCACCAAATCTTCGCGGCCCTGATGCGGTCCGTGAACGTTGTAGTACCAGAATGAGAGCATGAACGGCTGGTCGCGATCATATTGCTCGATAAAGTGGACGGCTTCGTCGGCCAGCCGATCGGTCAGATAGCGTTCCTTTTCGTCGGCCAACACGTCCGAGTTCTTGAAGAACGGCGGATGGTACGAGCGGGGGTGTCCCCAATTGGTCGTGCCGATTTGCCGATCGAACCCCTGGTGGATGGGATGGTATGGCTCGTGGCCTAGATGCCATTTGCCGATGAACAAATTATAGTAGCCCAGTTCCTTCAGCGCTTCGGCGTAGGTGGTGTGTTCAAGTGCCAGCCAATTCACGCAAGGAAACTGCGCGGGGTCTGTCTTCCACAGATTAAACTTCTGATCGGTGCGTCCAAACCGGTCAAAACCAGATTCCGGTTTGTGGGGGATATGCCGCACTAGCTTGAGTCGCGCGGGGTGCTTTCCGGTAAGCAACGTGCCTCGACTTGGACTGCAGGTCGGGCTGGCAATATACGCCTGCTCGAAGTCGAGCCCTTCGTTCGCGAGCGAATCAACATTTGGCGACTCGAACACAGGGTTGCGATATCCCAAGTCAGACCAGCCAAGGTCGTCGACAAAAAAGAGGACGATATTCGGCTTCGGTGGTCCTGCGACAAGTGGTTGCTGTGGGGTCAGGGCGCCGACGCCAATGGCGAGTAATACGGCCAAAGTAGGAGTTCTCATGTCTATGCCTGTATTCAGCGAGATGGATGGACGGTGATCGTAAAGCGGTAGGTTTCTGATTCTCCGGGATTCAATCGCATCAAATAGTCTTTCTCTTCAAGGGCTTCAGGGCCTTCTCATCCCGATATGTGTAACGATCACCTTTGAACCGCACGTTTACCGGAAACATCAACGGCGCGCGGTCGCTCCAGAACTCAGGGTTACCCTGCCACAGAAACTCGCGACCATTCTCCTTCGCCCTCAGGCTCATCAGTTCGGCGCCTTCAGGGCTGACGCGAGCGCTCAGCACTCTATTCTCAATCACCACGTCCTGCGGCTCGTGCCCGTGCACCTGAGTTGCCGCCAGCCAACAGAAGGCCAATCCTACGAGTTCTGTTCTCATGGTAAGATCCCTCACAGTCCGACACGGGTTGCTCCACCGTCACGCCGCGACTGCGGACACAGTTGATGAAGTCGTGCTTCTCACCGAGCAACGGGAACTACCATCGCCCGGTGCGGCTCAGTGTATCCACGTTTCGACCACGATGGCAGGTGACATCGGCAATTCGATCGCAGGCGGAGCCCGCGGCATGGCTTCTCTCAAGATGTCCGCGAGCGTAGAACCGGCACGTTGACGGCTGCCGCCGCCGGACGCGGTTCGGGTACTTCAGTTGCCGTGTTTCTCAACTGCCGATATCCTACAATGATCAAAATGCATCGGCGCCTGACCATTATCTCGTCCGCTTACGTCCGCCTTGAATCCGGGGGTTCGCACATCCGCCTCGGCGACTTCTGGATCAAGCAACCCGCGTCCACGAATCCAGCGCCGGAGGAGTCGCCGCAACGGCCAAGGAGTAAGTCATGCTGGCCCGGCGTGCAACGAGTTCCCACGATCGAATAAGGACACTCTGAGATGGCCACACGCCTTCGTGTCCCAAAGTACCACTACGCCGCTTGGTGCGTTGTCGTGTTTGTGATTGGCGCGATCAGCGGTGCAGCTCGGTCATGGGATTGGCATGGCTGGATCCTGGACCATGCCCCCACACCTTCCTTTCTGATGGGAATCCTCTTCACGGCGTACTTACTGCCCGTCTTGCTTTGGGACATCTGGTGCCGACCGCGCCGACAGGAAAGACGCCGGTTGTCCGGTGGCTGGACCGGCGTAGTGCTCAGCGCGTTCGGACTGATGGTTCTGAGTACCTTCTTCTGCCAGGTTTTCGAATCCTTCACCGGCCCGTTCGCCGACTATGGAGAACGACCGCGACCATGGCCCGCGTGGCTCATTCGCGAGTACGTTGAGGAGTTCCTCGTCTTCGCTTGCGGTCCAATTGCGGCCTTCTTCCTGTTTGCGGCCGTCAGGCTGTGCTGGTGGCGCGTATTCCTCTTCTACCATTTCAATCACAAGTCGCGGCGTTGGTCTGCCAGCATGGCGACGCTCTTGGGCGGACTAGTGCTCATCGGCATGGGCAAAGTCGTATGCGAATTCGTCCGTGATGCAGAGGCCGGGCGGACAACAGAACCTTTGCCGCTTCTGTTGATGGTGTGTACATTTGCCGGGCCGCTGGCTGCAAGCCTGCTCGGTTTGTGGAATCGCCCGTGGACGATGGCCCCTCTCGTTGCGGCTCTCAGTGTATCCGTCGTCATGTGGACCATCCTCGGAATGGCCCATGTCGTTCGCTTTTCCGGCGTGTGGATGTTTGACTGGACACTCGTCGTTTACGCGTTCTTCATGGTTGCGATATGCGTTGTTCAACTACTTGATGCAGCGCGGTCGATATCCCGCAAAGAACAGCCGACCAAGACCGATGTGGCAGACAAACAGTCTGAAGCAAGACTTCCTCGTGTCTATCCGTGGTGGGTAATTCCGGTCATCGTGATCTTCCTTGGCTTGGAAGGCTACTTCTCGATGCTGGTGGCCGGTACTCAGGAAATCAGCCAAGTGCTTCTTTCCGGATTTCTTGGAGCAACTTTTTTCCTTTGCGTCGGTATTCGCTGCATCAGAACAGGCCGGCAGCAGCTTGCAGGGAACATGGTGGGGTTGGCAGTGCTCTGCGGCATGTTCACTGTCATAGCGCTTGGCGCGACCAAAGGTTGTCCCCAATGGGCCATGGATGAAGACGATTGCAGGCACCGACTGTACGCAATCTGGACGGGCCTGGAGAAGTATCACGAGGGGCACGGCAGTTATCCGCCGGCTTCCACGTTTGATGAGCAAGGAAAACCAATCGCCAGCTGGCGGACTTTGCTTCTACCCTACCTCGACGAAAAGGACGTATCCGATGCATACCAGCGTAACGAGGCTTGGGACAGTGCCAGTAATCTTGCGGCCTCCCAACGACTAGAATCCACCGTGTTCCGCTGTCCGGCAACGGGCCGCCAAAGTAAGAACTCAATGCGGACCGATTACCTGGCAATAGTCGGAGAAAACGCATTCTGGCTACCGAATGGGGAATGTCGCCGTAAGGACGAAATTGCGAATCCCGAAACGACGGCCGTGCTGATCGAGGTCATCGACAGTGACATTCGCTGGTCCGAACCACGAGACGTGCGACAGGCTGACTTAGCCTCCGGGACATTTCCGTGGAGCCGCACTGCTGCTCATGGCCGACTCGAAGGCTGTTTTGTCCAGGAAACGCCTTTCACGAATGTGTTGTTCGCGGATGGTAGCGTCAAGGGTTTCGGCGGATGGCCCAACCAACGGGAAATCGCCAATTTGACTTCGTTCGATGGGAGCTATCCCATGAAAGAGTACAAGTACTCGTACTGTTTTCAGAAAGCGCAGCCTCTACGACACCAGATTCGCGTTATGCTGTCTTGTCTATGGGCTGCAAGCTTCGGGCTGATTTTCGTTTTCACCTTCTTGCCGGTATCGACCGCCAAGGAACTGGAAACTGAGAAGCAGATCTACGACAACGAATAGACATGAACCGTTGCCAGACTGTAGGCCAACGGAGAGAAGTCTGACCGTGCCAATCGTCTCTGTTCCGCCGAATCCTGTAGAATGGCTGCGAGTCGGGAAAGGGAACAAGCATGAGGAGCAACACCACATGAGGCATCACATGATCCGAAACGCGGCCCTGTTAGTCGCCTGTATCGTGTCGATTTCGCCAACCGCTGCCGCCGAGGTCCCGATGATCCGGCTCGCCGGCACGCCCGAGGAAATCGGCACGAAGTGGGGCACAATCAACAAGAAGATCATCGCTAGCGATATCGAGGCGGCCTATGTGAAACGGGCGACCGCGGCGGGGATATCGAGGGAAACGCTCCTCAAACGTTCGGCCGCCTCGGTGCGAATTATCGAGGATATTGCCCCGCATTGGCTCGAGGAAGCTCGGGCGATTGCCCGCGCCGCCGGCGTACCCAAAGACTTGTACACTGCCTATCTCGACGGCGCGGTGCGCAGCCGGTTTCTGCACGAGGATCCCGAGGAATGCACTTCGTATGCCGTTTCGCCCAATCATGCCCGCGACGGCGCCATCATGTTCCACAAGACTCGCGACAATCGAGGCACACCGCAGGCGGTGTACATCGTGGAAAGCTCGCTGGAGGGGATCAACAAGTTCATTGCCGTGTCGAACGCTACCGGGATCCTCGGGTTCTCCATGATGGTCAACGAGAAGGGGCTTGCCGGGTCGGGCGACTACCCCGCCAGCCGCAAGAAGGATTCGTCCACCCTGCACCTGGAGCCAGCCCCCAACAAGTTTCGCGGCGTTATGTCAGGCACCATCCTGCGGCACATCGCGGAACGGGCGTCGAACTGCGCCGAAGCGCTGGCGATTATCGAGGACTTCGTGGCGAAAGGCTGGTACTCGGGCGGGAACGTGGGCGGCACCCATTGGCTGTTCGTCGATCGCAAGGGCACCATCCTCGAAGTATGCAACAACCCGCGCCACGTGGTCTCGAAGGTGCACACACAGAAGGTCTACTTCAGCCGGCTCAACCGCAGCGCGGCCGCCAAGCGACTGCGCGAAGCGGACCGGCCAATCGATTTTCACCTCTTTCACAACGTCGCGCGTGATCCATCGATCTGTCTTGGCTCCTCCATATCGGGCATGACCGCCGAGATCGACCCGACCCACCCCGAACTGTTCACCTGTGCCTGGGTATCACTGCCCGTCAAGGCCGTGTCTTTCCCGCTGCTGATGGGCCAAACAGGCACTCCGGCCTGCCTGCTTGACGGCGAGGCCTATTCACTGGGAACGAAGACGAAAGAGAACTCACGCTTGTGGGAAGATACCGAGCAACGCATGCGCGCGAGCAAGGAGGTACTCAAAGAGAAAGTCGCGGCCGAGTTGCCCGCGGACGACTCTGACCAGAAGGCCCAAGCCTTGAACAAGTGGTCAAAACAGCAGGCCGAGATGCTGATCGAATTGCTGCAGGAGTCGCACTAACCAGAAACGTTCAACCGGCCTGGAAAAGCGTATTCATGTCAATTGACGATGCGATCAACGAGCCGTAACTGAAACGTGCTTGCCAGCCTGGAGGGCCATTCATGGTCCTTCGCCGCCGCAGGCGGTCTTAGGCCCGACGTTTACGTCGGGTGATCGAGTCACCTCCCACCCCCCATTCCTGCCTCTGCCGCCGCATCGCGGCGGCAGAGGCAGGAATGGGGGCAATATGCATTTTGCTCCCCTGAACCCGTGATAAATCACGGGCCTAATACCGCTGCGCGGGAAAAAGGGCGTAAACGCCCTTGCAGCCGGATGAAACCCTTCACTCTTCAAACTTCCAAAGTCCAACTCCACCGCCGGCGTGTGAGTGTTCAGTCTTTCTTCTCGGCTCCACGGGTGACATCCCATCCCAAGTGGGCCGACAGCGAGGCGACTTGGGCGTCGATGTCGTCGGGACGGATGCAGCCCTGCTCTGCGGCCCGTTCGACGTGCTCCCGCGGAATCGGCTTCAGCGGATCCAGATACGGCCCGACGCCATCAAGGTCTTTCGTCGGCAGGATGCGGCCAAACTCGGAGTGCATTTTGCCCAATGCGGAACACGCCTCCCCGCGTCTCTCTGCATCCAGGGCTTCGACGGCCCGTTGGGCGAGCAGTTCGCGCGTGGCCTCGTCCGGCCACTTCTCGGCCAACGCCTGAAGCGCGGCGCTGCGGACATCGGGATGCGGTGCGTCCGTCGTCCACGTGGCGAGCAGTTCGCGCGTGGTCTCGTCCGGCCACTTCTCGGCCAACGCCTGAAGCGCGGCGTTGCGGCGAGACGCGTCGTCATCCTGGACGGCCCGCTGGGCGAGCAGTTCGCGCGTGGTCTCGTCCGGCCAATTCTCGGCCAACGCCTGAAGCGCGGCGCGGCGGGGATCGTAGTGGTCATCCTGGACGGCCCGCTGGGCGAGCAGTTCGCGCGTGGTCTCGTCCGGCCAATTCTCGGCCAACGCCTGAAGCGCGGC
>CAZUAH010000202.1:0-22535 GCA_964617665.1 uncultured Pirellulaceae bacterium | reverse complement strand
TACCAGTTTTCTCGAACAACTCTTGTTTGGCTAAGATTTTGATGCGATGGCCGTGGAGAGGACGGATAATGCGTGCGAAGTCATACAAGCTGGCGATCATCGCGATCCTGGCCGTTGTTGCGGCGACGTCAGCCGCATCGGCACAGCCGGATTCGTTCGCATTGCGCGCCGGGCGAATTCTCCCCGCGTCGCCTGACTTGCCTCAGGTGATCGACGACGGGGTTATCATCGTCCGCGATGGGAAGATCGTGGCCATCGGCAGCGAAGAAGACGTGGATATCCCGCCCGACGTGGCCGTGATCGACTTCTCGGACGGCACGGTAACGCCGGGGTTCGTCGCTGCCACCAGCGACCGCGGCGATAGGCATCGCGGCGACGAATCGACGGCGGCGGGCTACCAAGCCGTCGACGCGTTTGACCCATTTGGGAACTACGCGACCTTGCTGGCCGCGGGTGTGACAACGATCCACATTAATCCCGGCACACATCGATTGCTGACAGGGCAGGGCGCGGTGGTCAAGCTAGGCGGCCCCCCGCAGGATCGAGTTCTTCGTGCCCGAGCCGACCTGACCGTCAACCTGGACCCGACTGTGCACAAACCGCCGTTGGACGTTACGTACTCGTTCCCAGCCTCGGCCGACGTCGAAATTCCGCTGCCTCGCCGCCAACGACCTGCGTCGCGAGTCGGGCAGCTTCTAGCCCTGGATGAAGCAATCCGCGACGCTCTGGCCGGTAAGAACGTCGATCATTACAGCCTCCATCCGCCAACACTTGCGGAGGCGTGGAAAGACAAGCTCCCACTGAGAATCCGCGCCGACCGTGCAGCGGACGTGCTAGGTGCGATCAAGTTTCTCGGCGAACGGAATCGTGCGGGCTACGTCGTCGGTGGAGCGGAAGCGGGTCGCGTTGGCGACGCAATCCGGATGGCGAAGGTGCCGCTGGTGTACCAGCCGCGAAATCAATTCCGTTCGCTTGGCGGCGACATAGGCACCGATCCGAATGCCGTGCCTGCTACAGAGCCCGATTTCGAGGCCCTGGAGGGGGTGACGCTTGCTCTGTCATCGGCCATCACTGGGGATTTGCGACTGGCCGCCGCAAATGCAGCCGGCGCGGGCCTCGAGCCAGAAGTCGCGTTGGGGGCAATCACGCGTGTGCCGGCCGAAATCCTTGGCGTGGATGATCGCGTTGGGAGTCTGGCCGTGGGCAAGGACGCTGATCTGGTTGTGTTGACGGGCGATCCACTGGCGGTCTCCTCGCATGTCCAGCATGTCTACGTCCGAGGACGCAGCGCATTCGAGCCGCCAACTCAAGGGGGCTTGGTCATCAAAGCTGACATGGTATGGGCTGGCCCCGGCAAATGGATTGCCGATGGACAGGTCTTGGCCGAAAAAGGGAAGATTGTCGCCGTCGGTCGGACTGTACCTCATCCTCCGTTCGCCCGTGTGATCGATGCCCGGCCTGGCGGTTTCGTCACACCCGGCTTTATCGACGCCCACAGCCACCTGGGTTTGGAAGGCGACAAGACATCTGGCACCAGCGATCTGCGACTGTCGAAACTCGTGGGCGCGGCCGATGTGACCGACGCTCGCGTTGCGGCGTCAGGCATCACTACAGTGCTCTTGTCACCCTACGCCATCTCCAATACGAAAGGCGCCACGTGCGCAGCGGTCAAGACATCTGGAACGCATCGTGACCAGCGCGTCATCCGCGACCCTGCCGCCGTACTGTTTGATGTAAGCAAGTCCGATCCGCTCTCGGTCGCCGAGACTCTCGGCAAGGCTCTGACAATTGGCCAGAAGTACGTCGATGCGTGGACGAAGTATGACAAGGACCTCAAGGAGTTCCTCGAAAAGAAGGCGAAAGGCGAGAAGCCGGCGACGGAAGAGGACAAGAAAGAAGAAACCAAGGAGTCCGCGAAGCCTGACCCAGTGACTGGCACATGGGAAGCCGCCATCACCGGCGTGCCAATGCCCGATCCGGTCTCGGCGACCATCGCTGTTCAACTGAAAGACTCGCTGGTCGAAGGCCGGGTCACTCGCTCCAGCCTCGGGCTCACCGGTCGGCTCTCGGGCCATTTTGACGGAAAACACCTGTCGGCGGAGATCGTGCCGGACATGGACATTCCCGGTCTCGATCCACCCATTAAGTTGGAGGTCGATCTGGTCGAGGAGGACCGTTTCAAAGGCACGATTTCGGCGATGGGGATTACGGCTCAGGTCGAAGGCAACCGCGTAGACAAGAAATCCGTCGAATTCAGCGTGACAAGCAGCCGGCGACGTGGGAAAGACGGTCGGCCGCTGCCGCCCAAAGTGGACCAGAGCCTGGAACCATTGAAAGCGCTACTGGAGAAGAAGATCCCCGCGGTCGTGAAGGCATCCACGCCGGCCCAGATTCGCGAGGTGCTTGCGGTCTTGATCGACAAACACAAGTTGCCGGTGACGCTGGTCGGTGCGGAAGGTGCATCATCCCACGCCAAGGCACTCGCCGAAAAGAAAGTCGCGGTCGTAGTGCCGCCAGAGGTGCTGCGAAAACGGCAATATCGAGACTACCATCAAGCCGACGATCTCAGCCGGCACAAAGTGCCGATCGCCTTTCAAAGCAACCTCGAGGATGGAGCCCGCCACCTGCCCGCCGTGGTGCTGTACGCCGTGGAACGAGGTTTGGACGCCGAGGCGGCCCTCGAAGCGTTGACCGTCGGCGCGGCCAAAGCGTACAAGATCGACGATCGCGTCGGCACGATCGAACCGGGCAAGGATGCCGACATGGTCATCTTCAGCGGACATCCGTTCCAAGAGGCTGGCCAAGTCCTGAGAATTGTCGTGGACGGAAAGGAGGTGCGACCATGACTCATGTTTCCGTATGGCGGCCAAGACGGCTTCTCTGCATCCTTCCACTGATCGCCACAGTGATTTTTGCGTCCCAAGCCACCGCCGCCCAGCTGGAACGTCTGGCGTTTCGCGTGGGTAAGGTGGTCACGATGGACGCTAAGGATCGAGTCCTGAACAACGCCGTGGTTCTGATCGCTGGCGGTAAGATCAAACGCATCGGGCCGGCGGCCAAAGTGAAAATTCCGGACGGCTACCGAGTGATCGAAAAGCCGGACCATTGGCTACTTCCCGGCTTGGTCGACGCACACAACCATGCTGCCGGAGCCATGCGTGATTTGCACGACTATGTCTACCTGACCAATCCGGGTCTGCGCACATTGGAAGCGTTGGAGCCGGAAAGTGACAACAACAAGCGTTCTCGGGCAGGCGGCATCACAACGGTGCTGAATATTCCCGGTAGCGGCAACAATATGAGCGGTTTTGGAAGCCTTACGAAAACGGCTGGCGACAGCGTTGCCGACATGCTGATCAAATCTCCGGGCTGCCTGAAACTCTCGCAAGCCGGCAACCCCGAGCGATACTGGTATGGCGTCAGCCGATCGTTCATGTACTACAACCTTCGACAGATGCTTCAGAAAGCACTGGCCTACCATCAGGCATGGGAGCGATACGAGAAGGGTGAATCAAAAGAGAAGCCCGAATTCGATCTATTCTGGGACGACTTCCGGCCCGTCTTCCGTAAGGAGATGTTTTCTCTGGTCCACACGCAGTGGTATCAGGTGGTGATGTCCAGTGTCGACATGCTGTCGAAGAAACTTGGAATTCGCATTGTTCTGGGCCACAGCACGTTTGAAGCCTACAAAACAGCGCCGCTGGTCATCGCACAGGGCGACATCTACACCTCTAACGGCCCGCGACAGATCCACTTTGACCGACATCAGCGCAAGATCATGGGCAACGCGGCACGATGGTGGCAGGGCGGTGTGCGTAAACTCGGGATCAACACCGATGCGCCGGTTGTGCCTCAGGAAGAGCTTCCGTTCCAGGCTGCTATGGCCTGTTACTACGGCTGGAAACCTTACGAGGCGCTCCGTGGCATCACGCGAATACCCGCCGAGACCCTGATGCTGGAGGATCGTGTTGGATCCCTTGAACCGGGCAAGGACGCAGATTTGGGTCTTTGGACAGGCGACCCCATCGACCCTCGGTCTGCTTGCGAACTGACAGTGATCAACGGCAAGATCGTGTACGACGCGAAAGAGCGACGGGAGTTTTGAGATACACCATGATGCGAGTACGCCACTACATATCGCTGCCCACGCTCTCGGTCGTGGCTATGTTCGCTGTCTCTGCCGGACGGGCCCAAGACGACGAAGAAGAAAAGTTCGTCGTCATCAAGGCTGGACGCGTGATTACAGTGTCCGGCGAGGAGCACATCCAGGCTGATATCGTGCTGGCCGACGGCAAAATCCGCTTGGTGGGAAAATCTTTGGACTATCCAAAGTCCGCCAAGGTGATCGACGCTCGCCGTGAAGTCGTCATGCCGGGCATGATTCATCCACGAACACGATGGCAGTTGTCCACCTACAGCCGCTCGGGTGTCCGAGGAGACCGGAGCGCGGCAAAGGAAGTCTATCTGGAAAAAATAGATTTCGAGCCGTTGCTCAAGGCGGGTTTCACTGCCGTGTGCTTCTATCCGTACGGTACGGGCATAACGGGCCCCGGAGCCGTCTACCGCACTGCCGGAGAAAAGAAATCGCGGGAACTGGGAACCGCCTATCTGCGAATCACCATGTCCAGCCCGGCTCGCGATAAGAAGACATTGCGCGATGCGGTGGCAAAGGCAAGAAAGGAAATCGAAAAGGTCGAGAAAGCTCGCAAGGACTGGGAGGAGAAACAGAAGAAAGCCAAGGAAGAGGCCGCCAAGAAAGCGAAGGAAACGCCCAAGAATGGCGAGAAGCCGAAAGAGGAGCCCAAACCCAAACCGGAGCCTGGCAAGGATACTCCGGCAAAGAAAGAGGAAGCCAAAGACGCAGAGAAGAAACCCGACGTGTTCACGCCGCCAAAGATCGACCCAGCACTTCTGCCGATTGTCGAGTGGATCCGCGACAAGAAGGGCCCGTCGCTATTATATGAA
This sequence comes from uncultured Pirellulaceae bacterium, assembly GCA_964617665.1. Taxonomy (GTDB): domain Bacteria; phylum Planctomycetota; class Planctomycetia; order Pirellulales; family Pirellulaceae; genus JADHUC01. The sequence continues at coordinate 17,570 of CAZUAH010000202.1, read as the reverse complement.
CTGTATCGGGCCTCGGATCTCCGGCATCTGGATGATGCGCTACGAACCGCGAAGGAATTGCCGGGTACGCTGCTCTACCTCGGTGGTAGTTCTTCGTCACCCGACTATCACCATGTGGTCGAGGATCTTGTGGAACGCGAGGCGCTTGTGCTGGTTCATCCTCGGATCGGCAACTTGCCGAGCACAGTCACCCGCTACAATCTTGCAGCGGAACTTGCGCAGGCCGGTTGCGACGTGGTTTTGCTGCCGACCAGCGATTCGACCTCAGCGCTGGAGCAATTTCGTATTCGGCTGGCGGATCTAGTCCGCGCTGGCCTTCCGCGTCATGAGGCGTTGAAGGCCGTCACGATGCGTCCCGCCCAGGCCGTTGGCGTTGAGGATCGCTTGGGGACGATTGAAAAAGGCAAAGACGCCGATCTCATTTTCCTCGACGGCGATCCGCTCAATCCTCACACACGCGTGACTCGCGTAATGACGCTCGGAGAAATCGTATGGGAGGCTCCGGATCAACCATGACACGCAGATCCACTGCACCTGACAGAACACCTGCACGCCACAACGTTTGGGAGGGCGAGGCTCCTGCCGATCCGTTGGCGCAGCGACACGGAAGCCCGCTGCGGCTCCGCGGGAGCGTCGCCCTCCCGATCGCGCGTCCTGACGCTCGAACGCATAGCTGGCGAGAGATGTTTGGATTCACTGTTTGGCTGATCCTGATGGTCTGGCTTCTTCTCGTCAGCGTTCCGATCGCGCCGGCCGCGGAACCTCAGCCAAAGCCGAAAGACGAACCGGCTGCTGCGGACGCAAAGAAGCCCACTGAGGCCAAAAAGGAAGAAGAAAAGGACGAGAAGAAGACTAAAAAGCCTGATCGGTTCTTTGCCGTAACTGGGGCGACCGTTCACACGGTCAGCGGGCCAATTCTGAACGGTCCCACCGTGCTTTCGAAGAACGGCAAGATCGTTGCGGTCGGTCACGACGTGAAGATGCCCAAGGATGCGGAAGTTCTGGATGCCACAGGCTTTCATTTGTATCCCGGTCTGGTAGCCGTCAGCAGCAGCGGAATTGTAGGCGGCGAGCCGCCCGAAGATAACACGAATGTCTTCGGCCTCTCCATGACACTTGGGCTGGCTGGAGGCATAACGACGGCGGTCAGCGGGAATACGGCAGCCAAACTGACATTCGGGACCTTGGAAGACCACGTAGTGAAGCGGAAGCTCTTCCACACTCTGCAGTACAGCACCCAGAATCCGGACGGTCGCCGCAAGCTTCGCGCGCAGCTTGATCGCGTGCGCCAGTACTTGCGAGATCTGGAAGCTCACGAAGAAGAGAAGAAGACCGATCCAAAGGCGAAACCGCCCGACAAGGCATGGCTGCAGCGCGACTATGACACGGCCCTGAAACTCCTTCGACATGAACTGGTAGCCGTCGCCAGTGCCGATACCGCGCAAGATCTGCGGGATCTGGGCAGTCTGGCTGATACTTACGGTATTCGCATTGTCGTGCGCGGCGTGCGAGAGGGTTGGGTGGTCGCACCTGAAATGGCCCGCGCCGATCTTCGTGCTGTGATCACGCCCCGCACGCGCAGCGATCAAAACGAACGAACGAACCGGCCGAACGGATCGTCTATCGAAAATGCCCGCATTCTTCACGATCACGGCGTTACCTTTGCCATCATCCCCAGGAGCACCAGCATCGCTACCTGGGGCATCGCCGGTCGCGATCTAATGCACCTGGCCATGGAGGCGGCCTTCGCCGTTCGTGGTGGCCTTTCCAACGACGCTGCGCTTCGCGCCATCACCATCGACGCAGCTCGCATCCTGGGCGTCGATCATCGTGTCGGTTCGGTGGAAGTTGGGAAGGACGCCGATTTCGCCATCGTCGACGGCGACTTGCTCCACTACATGACCATGGTCCGCTGGACGGTAGTCAACGGCCGCATCGCCTACGACAAGAAGAAAGACTCATTGCTCAATCACATCCGCCCCGACGGCAATCTCGACGCCCCTGCGCCGGACGAGTATTGGCCCAGAAGCCTCGGGGAACCGCTTCAGGCAGAAGAAAACGAACCGAAGGCGTCCGCCGACTCGTGACCGTCACAGACTGCCTGGCCCCGTCTGCATAAATCGATAGACCTGCTACAGACCGTCATTCGTAGCGCCATTTCTGGTGTGATATCGCGATCGACGCCTCGTCCGTGGGGGCGTGACACGATAGTGTAACCACTGGGGCGTGTGCTGGAGTCTCGGCGGGCATCAGCGGCACTCTGCTTCGCTCTCGGGTCGAGGTTCAATGTAGAGCTCTTGCCGAAACTGCAAAAACCGCCGCGGTAGATGATCGGAGTACAATGAGCCGTACGCGCATATTGAGGCTCGTCCTTCTGGCGGTTCTGATTGTCGCACTTGTCGTCGCGGCGAGACTCACCGGTCTTGCCGAGTATCTCAGCAAGGACAACCTCAAGCCGGCAGTCCAGCAAGCGGGCGCGTGGGGGATCTTGCTGTATTTGGTGTGCTTCTCTGCAGCACTCCTGGTGCATACGCCGGGGCTGGCATTCGTAGCTGTTGGCACCCTGGCTTACGGATGGCAGATCGGAGCACCGTTGTCGTTCTTGGGCGCAGTGTTGGCTGTGTGCGTCAACTTCTTGTTCGGCAGGATCGTGGGTGGAAAGGCACTGGGCGACATCCAACATCCCCGGATGAAACGAGTACTAGCTGGGCTGGACGCCCGGCCCATTCGCACGGTGATCATCCTGCGGTCGCTGTTCATCATGATGCCGCTCTTGAACTACGCCCTGGCATTTTCGAACATTCGGTTCCGCGACTATCTGATCGGTTCGTCAATCGGGCTGGTGCTGCCCATTCTCGCTTCGTCTCTGTTCTTCGAGTTCCTGTACTGGTCCATCCACGTTTGAGGGTCTTCTGACTGAAGTGCGAACTTCCGTCCTTCGTCGGCTTGCCCATCCAGTCAGTACGGCTCATATTATGCACTATTCTGGGCATATCTTGGGGCATGTGGTCTACTCGTCACTAATTAGGTGAGCCATGGCAGCAGCAAACGTCGAAGATGTGGCTTGGTTGGATGCTCCGCGAGATTATCAGGTCGGTTTGCATGACGGGAGACTCGTCTGTCGCAATCCGAAAGGCAAGATGTTGGCATCCGTGCCGAAGTGGTTGAAGGAGGAAGATGTCGCCGATCGCTTGATGGCGTTGTCATCATGGCTCGGTGAACATCGACTCGAATGCCAGCACACGGTCGAACGCTGGATGCTCCGATCCCTGACCGTTCCTCGCGAGGCGCTGGCCGAAGTCTGGATCGATCCGGATTGGCGGGACGCGTTGCAGAATCTAGTGATCGGCCCCGCAAATGCCAGGGGAAAGGTTGATGGAACGCAGGCAGGACTACTGCGAGATGTCGACGCGAAACGCGGTATTGGAGTCGTCGATCTTGACGGGGAATCGCAATGGCTCAAGTCGGCGGGCTTCGCAGTGCTGCATCCCATTCTGATTCCGGATTTGCTCGAGCTTCGCGAACTGGCGTCTGAGCTGGGCGTCGAACAGACCATCGAACAACTGTACCGCCCCGTCTACGAGCCGGCGGACGAGCAGCGGCAGTCCAAGGCAGTGCTCGACTACGCCCACGGCGTTTTCGAACAGCTCAATTACGCAACGGGGCTTTGCAGGCGGTTGGGCTATCCCGTCCGCGGCGGCTACGCGACGTGCCGCGTCTGGGAAGGCGAATCGCCTCTTGAGGCCAGGTACTTCATCGGCGACGAGTATCCCGAGTCGGAAACGTGGACGGGCGAGTTGCTGTTCGTCGACTCCGGACAGCATCCGGTTCGCATCTCCGAGGTCGGGCCGGTGACGTTCAGCGAGGGCGTGCGGATGGCGGCCGCAATCTACGCGAAGCGCAAGGTGGACGAGAAAGAAGGCGAAGAGGCATGAGCAAATACGAAACGAGGCAGCTCGAAGCGGGTGGTCTGGTCGGCGCGAAGTCCAAAGTGGACGTCAAGGCGACCGAAGAGGTCGTTGCTCGCCGCTATCGTGGCGAGGCGTTGGGTGATCGCATCGTCGTGCGACTCGGTGCGGATCGGCTTGGCCCCGCGGTCGATCTTGCGATGGAGTACCTGGGGCTCGAAGCGATCGGCGCGAGCAAGCCGTTGGCTCGCCAGAATCGGCAGGCGCTTGGTTTCGCCAATTGGGCGCTGACCAATCACCCGAAGCATGCCAAGTACGCTTTGGGCCTTGTCAAACGCATCAAAGCGGCCGCCCGCCGTGCCAAGTCCAAACCGGGTCATGCATGGGATGACTTCTCGGAGATGGCGGCCGAACTGAACAAGTCCGTGCGTCATTTCTTACCGGCCTTCTGGGAAGAGGCCGCTCGCATCTACAAGGACTACGGAAACCAAACGTATGCCGGGCGTTCGCTGAACAAGGCGCTCGAAGCAGAGCGTGTGCATGCCATCGACGTCGATCGGGAGCATCGTCGCGATGCCGTTCTGGAATTCACGCTTAGCGGTTGTCTCTCGGGCAAGGCGCTGAGCGAGTACGCCAAGGATCTGCAGGACCAATTCGATCCGTCAGACGCTTACGCCACACTACGCGATCTGGTCATACGCAGGACGCTCGGCGGCATGGCGCCCACGGCGACGATGGGTACGGACCTGATCCGGTTGGCAAAAGCAACCGAATCGGACAGCGATTCGGAAGTGGAATCGGTGTTGGAGGAGATCATCGGTTCACCTGCCATGTCGCGTGCTCCGATTCAATTTTGGAAGTCGGTCAAAGCGTACGTGAAACGGATCGTGAAGCGGAGCCCGCAGTTCGCTGTGTGGTTGTTGGTGCATACCAACCCGCAATCGCGTTACTCGGGCGACAGCGTAGCCTGGCAGTGGATTGACCTGCTGGATGGCTGGAACGTGCTGCCGTACCTGTGGGCGGAGAAACTGCCTGCCGAGCCGGAGATACCGGGCGGAAAGGCCGGATGGATCGGGCGCCTTGCCCGCCTGGAGACGTCGCCGGACAAACGCATCTTCGAGTTGCTCGAAGCGATGACGGAGGCACTGAAGAAAGAGGGGAAGCCCGTAAGACTATTCGAGAAAGCGCGCTGGGGGCATGCCACGATCGATGTCGATGTGTTGGAGGCATGTTTGGATTTGGGGATCGAACTCGCAGAATTCCCCGACGAATTCCAGGTTGACTTCGCAGGCTGGCTGCGAGCCGAGATCGACCATCCACGGCGAAACTCGTCTTTGGAGCATTCGTGCAAAGACGAGCGCGTCGCGTTGGTGATCCGCGAGAACATGCCGGATTTGATACCGTTTCACGGCGAGACGACCAGCCAGCATCATTATGGACGACAGCTTGCTTCGCGACGAGCCTTCGAAGAGGCTGCCGAGAATCACCCGGCCATACATGATGCTTGGTGGGCCTACTTGGACGAGCAATTGCAGCGGCTGGAAACCGGCGGCGTTCCTGACGCTGAAATAGCACTCGGCAACCTGCGGAAGTGCGTGGGCAGGAAAACCGCAAGCCAATTCCCGGAACTGCCCAAACGAATCGAAGCGGTTGATCTGGCCAACAACTTGCAGCGCACGTTAACCGCCGGCGTATTGGACGAGTACGGCTGGACTCCGTTGGACCAAGCGGCGCAAGACGTGAAGATGCCTGTCGCGACACGGTACGGAGCGAGCCGTCAGCATTGGATGTTCCCAATTGTCTGCTACTGCAACGCCGACTCGCTTGTGATCGTCCGGCCGGATCGCGTTGAGAAGAGGGAGCTTGCCCTGAAGGCAAAGCAGGAGGTAATGGCGTTGCTGCCCGTCGCGGACGACGTTATGGTCGCGTACCGCGACACGTCGGACTACAAGACTTTTCTCCGCTGGTTGAGCGAGCCCAAAAAGAACGTCGAACCCAAGAGCAGCCTGTACTACTTCCGCCCCCCAGCAATACTGACCGTGGAAGGCGGAGTCTTTTTCGGCCAGCGATTAATGAAGCCCGGCGACACCGCGGTACCAGAGCCCGGCCAGTTCTTCTGCGATGGCGAGCGTTTCTGGCAACAGAAGTCGCAACAGCGTGCATACGGGATGGATGACGACGACTCGGATCCCGGACTTGCCGAGATCGACCTGCTGACGGGGAAGACACAACGTGATAGCGTGCCGAGTTGGTTCGAGGAGAATCTGCCCGCTGGCTCACGGATCAACTGGCATCTCTCGCTACTGCTTCCGGTTCCCGACTGTCCCGGTGATTCACCCTTAGGCAGCCGCAAGGGCCTGATCGGATGGAAGCTGATTCAGCGGCGTGACCGGACTTGGGAGGGGCACGGTATCGACGGCCGTCGAATCTCGCTCAGCGATTACGATCAGCCGTACTTTCAGAACCTGCTGCCGCTGGCGATGATGGACCAGCCGGCGGGTAAATCGCGTTGGATCTTCACAAACACCGGCTATGTGATCGACGAAGCGACTCGGCTGTGCATCGCTGACTTCAGCGAGAATCAAACCAGCTATTGCGCCGGCCAGCCTACTCAGATACCAGTTCAGTTCCTGCACTTGATGCGGGTTCGCCACCAGCCGAGTTCGAAACGATTGCGCAAGCTCCGCCAGAAAGACGCGAAGACGCTACTGGACGCGGGCACGACACAGCACGAGGCACAACACAAGAGGGCAGCTGAAGATGATCCACGGCGTCGAGCCGCGACAACGGCCGTCGAAGAGCTGTTGCCCGAAGCCCCAGAGAAACTGACGGCAGGTGTCGCACGGATTGCACGACTTTGTGCCGAGGAGCAGATATCGCTCGACAAGCTCCGTGCCAAACTCACCGAAGAGCCTGGGGCCGATGAGTTGGCAGTCGAAGGCGCGGAAGCCGCGAGGATCACGGCTGGGTTGAGCCAACTTGCCATTCCGAAATTGGGTACCGGCTACCACAGTATCGGGAGTGGAGGAGAAACTGACGCCGCGCGTCATCTCAGGGAAGCGGTAGAGTTTCTCAACGGGAAGCGAGATGCCGATATCACGGCCTGCGATGTCGCATGGTTGGGCCTGTTTCACGATCTTCCTTCGACGGCGTGGCGGACTTTTTGGCAACTGGCAACCGCTGAAGACCAGCATCCATCGATCGCGCTTCGGGTTCGTCAGCCGTGGCTCGATACACTTGAATTCGTCGCCAACTCAGGGATGCTTGATTTGCCCGGCGGCATCCGCATTCATGTCGGTGAGGACAGAAGCAAGAAGTCCGCGGACAGCTGGGCGGTTTTCCGAGAAAGCGGCGTTGGGTGCTGGCTGCAAGGCAAGAATCGCTACATGGTGCAGATTTTCTGGGGACATCCGCATAAGGTCGCTCATATTCTCGAGTACGCGCCAAAGGGGAAGTTCCAGACGCCCAAGGGCTACACCATCAAAGAGACGCAAGCTGCCGCCCCCGGCTGGACCGGGAAGCAACTGAGAACATTCATCTCGGCAGCCCGCAAAGTGGAAGAACTGCCGTTGGCGTCTGCGGAGCAGATCGAACAAGCCGCATCGGAGCTCGGAGTTACGCCAGTCGAAGTGGCAATCGTCTGGATGGGCAACCTGCGCACTGTGCATTACGGAAACGACAAGCTGACGAAAGAGATTCGCTCGCATTACAAGTGGAAGGTGAAGCCGGTGCAGGAGGCAATCGCCGGGCTGGAAGCGACGCCTGTTGCCGGCTCCGTGATCGCCGCGCCTATCTGCAAGGACCCGGCAGACGCACTGGGCAACAAACGCGATGCCGCATTCGATCGGATGGTCGAAACATGGAAAAAGACGCAGAGCGACGTGTTGCGCATCCCGCCTGAACTGATCACTTTGTTCGAGAAGTCATCTCATCGATACTACGATGCTCCGAGCGAGGCGTTGATTCGTCTATACCGGGAGCGATCGAAATCCGAATTCTTGAAGAAGCGGAAGTGCAAGTACCAATTGGACAAATTAGGACGAGGCCACAGTTCGATCAGTCGATGCCACACGCCCGAAAGCGATGAGCATCTGGAGGAAATGCTGGGCCAAGTGGTCTTTTCGATCCGCCTGTTCAACTACGCGGCCCCGGCGGGTGATCCCGTTCGCCGCGTTCTGCCCGATTTGATCGAGGCCCTTCGCAGGTGGCTCGACTATGACACGACCGTCTTGCCGTTTGGCATGCCATTCGCCACCCGCGACTACCAGGACTTTGTGGCCAGCGAGATCATTGCCAAGTACGAACAGGCAATGAAGAAGTTCAAGAAGGGAAAGGACGGACTCTATCAGTGCGATGACGGACTGGTCATTGCCGCGTTGTTGCCACCCCACGTCGACACGGTCTTTCGGCCGGCCCGCTTGAAAGACAAACGGTCGCTCGATCACCTGATCACGGTGGCGGCGTTAAGCAGCAACTGGGAATCGACTGGTGAAACGGCGATCGACCACGCTCATCTGGTGCTCGATATGCGAAGCAAGAGTATGTCGCGTATCGCCGAGAGCAATCGGGAAAACCCGGTGGAAGATGGTGGTTGGGAACAGGACCCGCGAATCAGTTCCACGAAAACCGTCGCCGCGGTAAAGAGGAAGTTGAAACTGAAGGAAGATTCGGCTACGGTCTACCTGCAACTGCTGGCCTTGCCAGATCCGACGACGGTGAACATTCGCAAGTGGAACGACTGGTCGGCAAAACAGGTGAAAGCCGCTGTCGCGCCGTTGGTCGAATCCGGACACCTGGTCGAAGCCAAGCGATCGCGAGCAGGCCGTGATGTCTTCTTGCCCGGTGGGTGGGAGGCATTGAAGACGCCAAACCTGCCGATCGAAACATGGAAGCTCCCGCTTTACGAGTTGTCAGCCGATCGGCTGGATGTGATTCGCTACCGCCGGATCGTGCCGCTGGCTCCCGTCGCTGATCTCTTCGCCGCGGCCTGGAAACGGATTCAGGCCGGCGACGTCCCAAAATACGAAGAAGCATGACCACACAGGACGCAGTAGAAGCAACCCGAAGCGTAAGCGAGGGAATTCGGATCGCCCTCGCGTACGCGTCGGGTTGCCATGTGTAGCCCCAGAAGGCCACCCAATTAACCGACGATTGACCCATGGCCAAGAAGAAAAGCTCGCGGCAATCGCCCGCATCCAACACAATTCAATTACCGCCGGCCGAAGTGCTTTACGCTGACGAACTCGCAGCGCTTCGCGAAATCGATAAGGAGACCAGGCCCGACGGTTGGCTGCTGTCCCCGTCGGCCGTCGTCGACTTTGTCCGCGGAACCGGTGGCGAGCGGATTCGCCCGGCGAAAGGCAAGAAGTCAACGACCGGGCCGATTGAGATTACCGAGAAGTTCGTCGGACCGCGCGACATCATTCAACGATGTGTTGTCACGCTGGCGGGTCAACGTGGCTTGCTGTTGGTTGGCGAGCCCGGCACGGCCAAGTCGATGCTCGGCGAATTGCTCTCGGTGGCGATCAGCGGAAGCGGGGCGTTGGCCGTGCAGGGGACCGCCGGCACAACCGAGGACCAGATTCGCTACGGCTGGAACTATGCCATGCTGTTGGATCGTGGACCGTGCGAGGAGGCGCTCGTTCCGTCCCCCGTCCTTGCGGCCATGCGACAGGGATCGCTGGTGCGATTCGAGGAAGTCACCCGTTGCCTGCCCGAGGTGCAGGACGCCTTGATCTCCATCTTGAGCGAACGACGGATGATGATTCCCGAACTAACGGACGAAGCGTCCAGTGTCTTCGCGGCGCCCGGGTTTAATGTGATCGCAACGGCAAACTTGCGGGATCGCGGCGTGTCGGAGATGTCAGCCGCGCTTAAGCGGCGATTCAATTTCGAGACGATCGCGCCGATCGCCGATGCCGATCGTGAAATGAATCTGGTCGCCACAACGGCTACCGCTACGTTTGGCCAAGCCACGGCAACGGTTCCGGTCGATCAATCGCTTGTCGAGTTGTTGGTAACCGTGTTTCGCGATCTGCGTAGTGGGCGAACGGAAGAAGGCTGGCAGGTGCAGCAACCGAGCACAGTGATGAGCACTGCGGAGGCCGTTGCCGTGGCCGGCGCGATCATGCGTGAAGGGGCGTTCTTCCCGTCCGGTTTCGATCCCGCCTTGCGGCTCCCAGGCCACTTGCTGGGCGTCGTCATGAAAGACGAGTCGAAAGACCGCGATCGCCTGCTGGCGTATTGGGACGGCGTTGTACGCCGGCGGGCGGAAGACGGCGGGCCGCTGTGGCGCCGACTGTTCGAGTTGCGGAGCGTGTTGGAAGAATGACCGAGCCAACGGCGTCTGATCTAACACACGACGATCAACTTTCAACGTCGATCGATGCGTTGGTCGACTGCCGCCAGCCACTGTTGATCGGCGTGCGCCATCATTCCGCCGCGATGGCGAAGGTGATTCCGAAAATCCTCGACGACTTCCGACCCGAGACGCTGCTCATGGAACTGCCATCTGATCTCGCTGATTGGATATCGTTCCTGTCGGATGAAGAGACGACTGCGCCGGTGGCACTTTCTGCCGCCGGCGCGGACGGTGACCTGTTCTTTTATCCATTGGCGGATTTCTCGCCCGAGTTGATCGCGATCCGTTGGGCCGCGGAACACGACGTGCCTGTTGTTCCGTGTGATCTTGCCACGGCAGCGAAAAGAAACGCAAAGCACGACGAGCCAGAAGTACGGGGCAAATCGCAGAATCCTACCGTGGCCACTCATTTGCTGGACGAACTGCTCCGTCGGACCTACTCGTCCGACACGGGGCAACTCTGGGAGCGACTGGTTGAAACACCCGCGATCGCCGCGGATCCTGAATCTGTTCGCCGCGCGGGGCTGGTATTCGGCTGCGCGGTACGAGCCGCCTCTGAACAGCCAACCACTCGCGACCGGCTGCGTGAAGTAGCGATGCGCCGAACTGTGCGCGAAGCACCGGAGCATACCGCAGCAGTGATCGGCTCGTATCATGCTGGGGCTCTGCTGCCGAGCGTCGTCGAGTCGAGCGACGAGGAAGATGAGCGATTGTGGGAGACCGTGACTACATCGGACGAATCCCCCGCAATCTCGCTCGTGCCCTACGACTTCGCGCTGCTTGACGAACGCAGCGGCTATCCGGCGGGAATTCGCGATCCGGCTTGGCATCAGAGCGTCGTCGAGGCGTCCTCAACACAAGCGATCGATGGCGTATCCGTTTCGCTCGTCACCGAGATCTGCCGTTCGTTGCGATCGGATGGACACGTCGCCGGCACGCCCGACGCCACCGAGATCGTTCGCTTGATGCGCGACTTGGCCCGCATGCGTGCCTTGCCCGTTGCGGGGCGAGGCGAATTGCTCGAGGCGATCCAATCGTGTCTGGTGCAGGGGGAATTGTACGGCCGCGGACGAGCAGTCGCTCGCGCCGCGGAACGCGTGCTTGTCGGAAGCCGTAGGGGGGCCGTATCGCCGCGAGCGCCAAAATGCGGGTTGGCAGTCGAGCTTGAGGGGTTGCTAAGCCAATTGAATCTGCCGGGTGCGCAGAGTCAGGGCGACGAGCCCCGTGAAGTGCGACTGGACGTATTGCGAAACACGCGCGATCGCGCGCGATCGGTTGTGCTTCGACGGATCAACGTCGCCGGAGTTACGTACGCCGAACGTATTGATTCCGTCGAACAGGGCTCGCGGGAGAACCTGACGGAACGTTGGCGGATCCGTTGGCAACACGCTACAGGCGCGCAAGTCGCGTCGGCTGCACGGTACGGAGTCACGCTGGCACAAGTTGCCGAAGCCATCGCCCGACGCCCGGCCGGCGCCCATGAAGATGCCGATCGCGAGGCGCCGGCGGTAGCACTCATCAGGCGGCTGACGATCGCGGCGGAATGTGGTTTGCGTCACGATGTCGATCAAACGTTGAAGCAGATCGACGGCGAGTTTCTTCGCACCGCAGACATCCCGCAACTGGTAGCCGCTGCTACCTGGATCGGTCGCATCGCCGCGGGACACGTCATCGGTCTACCCAGCGACGAATCTGCCGCGTTTCCGCCCATCGTGTGCACGTACCGTCTGCCAACAGAATCGCCACCGATCGAACCGCTCCTGCGGGCTGCCCTGGATCGACTGGACGGGATGGAAGGCTCGGAACGTCGGGAGGACGTGGCCGGCTTGGTCGATGTGGTTTACTGGTTCACCGGCGACTTGCGGCCGACGCTGGGCGATGCGTCTTCGTCAACGGTTCAGTTGGGTACCGATCGGCTGCGCAGTTGGTGCCGCCGCACGGTCGCTCGTGGCAGCGATCGCATGCGTGGTGCGGCGGCGGGCGTCCTGGGCGTGCTGGAGGAATGGGACACGGAACAGTTCAGTGCACTAACCGGCGGCTGGTTCGACGGTGCCACGGCCCAAGAGGGACGCCAGCGTCTTCGCTACGGACTGGCTGGTGCGGCTGATGTGCTCTTGCCGCTGGCGCAGAACGACGTCTCGTGGCTGGATGGACTTGAGGACCGCTTCCGTCGCACGATGGACGCAGACTTCCTCGCCCGGCTGCCTTCTTTGCGTGGCGGATTCAGCGAACAGTCGCCGGCCGATCGCCGTCGTCTGTTGGACCTACGGCTGGCAGACTACACCGAACGCGATACGCGAATCGCCCAAGACAATCTCGATCCCGCGCCGGCAGGCATGATCGGACAAGATCCAACCCTGCGACTGGCCCGCTTGCGAGCGGCCGACATCGCAGGCCGCGCGGCGGTCGAGCAGTTGCTGCCGGATTTCTTCGATACGGCGGATATTGAGAAGCCGGTTAACGCCGAGCCTGTCGCAAACGGCGAATCTCAGGACGATGCGAAGGAGTTCGTCTTGCCCGACGACTCCATATCGCTGGCCGATCGCTGGCGATTGGTGTTGGGCGTGACCGAGTGCAATGCTCCCAGGGCGACTGCCGTGGCACGGTCGCTCGATCAGCTTTACGGATGGGGATCGGGCGAAGGTGCGAAGGATCGGCTGACCCAACGAACGGGGCCGGCGGATCGAGGCGGCACGGAAGCGCCGGAGCCGACGGTGTTGGAGTGGGCTGAGGACCTTGAGGAATTGTTCGGCAAGGATGTGTGCCAGGAAGTGCTCGGCGAAGCGGCCGGAGGCGGCCAGGAGACCGCAATCGAACTATTGGACCTCGATCAAGTTCAGCCCAGCATTGAACTGTTGCGGCAGGTGCTATCGCTGGCGGGCGGGTTGCCCGAGTCGCGGGCCGAGAACCTGCGCCGGCTCGCACGCAGGATCACCCAGCAGCTTGCGAAGCGGCTGGCGAATCGGTTGCGGACCAGCCTATCGGGCCTGTCGACGCCGCGGCCAACGCGTCGCCGCAATCGAAAACTGAACCTGCCACGAACGATTCGCGATAATCTTGCAAACGCGTATCGGCGTCGCGACGGCCGGGCGACCATTGTGGCCGAGCGACTCGTGTTCAATGCGCCCGCGCGGCGCGAGATGGACTGGCATCTGACGTTCGTCGTCGATGTGTCCGGATCGATGAACGCATCGGTCATCTACAGCGCGCTGGTCGCCGCGATCTTTGCCGAATTGCCGGCGTTGACGGTTCGCTTTCTGGCTTTCAGCACCGAAGTGATCGATCTCAGCGATCAATGTACCGATCCACTGGCCCTGCTCTTGGAAGTTCAAGTCGGCGGTGGCACGCACATCGGCTTGGGGCTTCGCGCGGCGCGTGACGGATTGAAACTGCCATCCCGTTCGCTTGTCGTACTGGTTTCCGACTTCGAGGAAGGAGTGTCGGTCGGCGAAATGATAGGCGAAGTGCGTGCGTTGGTCACCGCAGGAGCGAAGTGCATCGGTCTGGCGGCGTTGGACGATTCCGGTACGGCTCGTTTTCATCAAGGATTCGCCCAGATGGTCGCTACGGCTGGTATGCCCGTGGCCGCGGTAAGCCCAGAAAACCTTGCCCGCTGGGTCGGCGACCAGATTCGTGGACAGGCGGGACCGAGCGGTGCGCCATCTGCCCCTGTAGGAGCGTCTGCCGGATGAGCGACCAACGACCCGCGATCGATCCCGCCGTCCAGGCCGCGATTATCGAAGCGGCCCCCGGTCGTGTGCGCAAGCGGTTGGACCGCCAGCCCACGGCGGCAGACGAGTGGACATGGCGGACGGTTGACGGTGGTCTCGAAGTCGCTGCAGGCGAAGAGACGGTTCATATCGCGACTGCCGATCGTGTGATTCGCGACATCGTGCAGCTGCGTTGTAGCTGTCTGCTTTCGCCCAAGTGTTTTCACATACTGGCTTGCGTTACGAGTCTTGAAGCCGACATGTCGGATGATGCGACTGCCGAAGACTCGGCCGATACTGCGCCGGATGAGACGATCGAACAGACCATGAGGCAGGTTTCGCCGCAGATGCAGGATGCAGCCGGCGGTGTCCGTGACGTGGTTACAGACATCTTCAAGGTGGGTGCGCGAGCTTCGGGGGCGCTGCTACAGTCGGCATTGCTCCGTGCTGGGCATCAATGCCGATCGGCCGACTTGCCGATGTTGGGGAACACAACGCTGCGTATCGCCGAGGGCGTACGCCGCATTCGGGCACAAAGCGACACGGCCGACGCCGCTACGTTGCGAAATGACCTTTTCGTATCCTTGCAGGCGACCGATCGAATCGTTCGTCACCAAAACGTGCCGGCTTGGATCGTTGGGACCAAACGCCGCGAGTATCACCCGATCGACGTCAGCCGGCTGGAAGGCTGGTTTGCCGAGCCGATCCTGACTGGTAGCGGCTACGCTGGCGTCTGTATTCACTTTTTGACGCCCGAAGGGGAACTGCGTCAGGTCACCGATATACGGCCGGGCGACAGCCAATTGGTTCAACAGGCCTACAGCGGCGGAATCGATTTGGGGACGATCACGGCGAATGGTCGAGATTTGTCTCGCAGAACTCTGCTGGTGCAACGGCTCACGGCATCCGTGGATGGTCGCCTGGGCAAAGGAAAATCGACACGTTGGGCACTGCAAGGCGATGCGACCTTCGGCGACGGGGCGGCTCGCCTACGGTTCGAACGCTCTCTGTCGGAGCAAGTCACAGCGGTTTTCCGCGCGGCAGACCAACCTGTCGAGGAACGGCGCGGCGGGTGGGATTTGCTGGCCTTTGACGCCGAGTTGATCGGGCCAAGCGGTGCTGGGATCCTGGCAAAGGTTCCAGACGCAGCGATCCCCTGGCGATTGCGCATTGCGATCGACCATCCCGACCTTGCCTTCCGCGAAAACTTGGAACTGCTGGCCCGCTGCCCAGGCTTAGGGATTCGTTGTGTCGGTCGCTTGCGAATCGAGGCGGCCGGCGAGGTGGATTTGTTGGCGATCGGTGATGTGTCAAGGAATGTCGAACGCGCGGATACTTCCGATGAAGAGCAATCAGCGACGCCACGACTTCTCTTACCAGACGCTTGCTGCGGTCAATGCAACATCGGTCTGGATCGGCTGCAGCGGCATCACTTCGATCAATCGAAACGCTGGGCAACGGAAGTGCGACTGGAAGAACAAGCCGCTGCCGCCCCCTCCGACGACGGTTTGGCCCCGCTCGAGCGCCGTTTGAACGCGGCTACGCTGGGCGGATATCGCGCCATTGCAGGTCCCGAGACAAGGACACACCGTCGCGATGCGGCCGCGCTCAGCCGCCGCAACCAATCCACCGCGAGTACACTTGTCGATCACCTCGCCACCGCCAGCAGTTCCATGTCCATGTCATCCGCTGCCGTTGGAACCGAACGCCGCCCGAACATGATCGCCTTCGACAAGACACTACTCGCCTGCGCAACCTATCTGCAGGCCGCCCGCTTGGCATATCATCGCGAATGTTGGCTGGAATACGTGGACGGCAATTAGCCGCCGGCGGGCCCAAATTCGTCGGCGCCCAGGTCCGGCTTGGCGCCTCGGGCCTGGCCGTCGATATCATCCTGAACGTTGCCGTCGGCCGTTGCCTTGTCGATCGCATCGGCGGCCTTGGCCGTCAGGTGAAGATTGCCTTTGGCCGCATCGACGAAGTAGTCGCCGACCGGACGGATCAGGTTATTCTGTATGTCGATAGGGCCCTCGTAGTGCTCGGTGACAATTCGTGGCCCGCTGAAGACGTTGTTGGCGACAACCAACCCGTCATTGGCGTGAACGACTCGCAACAATCGGCCGTTGCGACTGTCTGGATCGTGGACCGTGTTGTTCAGGACTCTGCAGTCGCGTGTATGGTCGGCCAGGATGTTGCTTTCGTGGCAGCGGACTACGAAGTTGTTGCGGACGAGGAAGCCGTTAGCGTGGCGCCGATCGCCACGGGCGCTGCTGTTGCCCATGCAGATGCCCGAATCGCAGTCGATGATGATGTTGCGCTCGATGACGCAATCAGTACCGTTGTGCCACATGAAAATCGCGCCGCGAGCTTCGCCCGTCTTGCCGCGAATTCCGGTGAAGACGTTGTCGCTGATCACCCAGCCCTTGGCACACATGATGTCCATCCCGCCAATGTAGTTGAAGCCCATTCGTGGCTCCGAATCTTCCCACGGTTCATCCCCGCGTTGTTTCGGACGGTCGTTGTAGAATAGACAGTACTGCACGCGGCAGTCTTCGACGAAGTCGGCTTGCCCGTCTCGGTCCGGAACTTTGGGGCCCTTGATATGCCGCTGCCAGACGTTGTGACTGATCACGTTGTAGATGGTCACACGGTTAACATCGTAATTCGAGTTGATCTTGATGCCGTTCTGACGCACATTCTGCACGGTCAAGTCGGCGATCGTTACGCCTGAGCAGTAGCTGATAGCAACGCCCTCGTGGTGGCGGCTGTTGGCGAAATCGAGCACGACCTTGGTGCGGTCGCCGCTTTGGCTGCGCAACGTTACCTCATCCGTCTTGATGTAGAAGGTCCGCGGCATGCGATAGTGCCCGTCGGCAACAAGGATCGTCCCACCGGGCTTCACCTTGTCGGCGGCGGTGTACAACTCCTCGACGGTCTTAACCGTGATGACTTCGCCCGCCGGTTTGGGCAGCGGCGGGGCTTTGGGGAACCAGCCCTGTGTCGGTGGCGCGATCAAGTGGCCGTCCTTTTGGATCGTGGCCGTGGGCGTTTTGATTTTCGGTGTATCGGCCGGTTTGGGCGGGTTGGCTCCCACGATTGTCGCGCTCGCAGCCCTTGGTTGCTCGCCATTGATCACGATCTTGATCACCTCGGCATAGGCCATCAACGTCAGGTAGGTCCGCAGTACATTACCGTTTCGGCAAAGGCCTTCTTCGGTATAGTCGCTGCGCCACTGCTGCGGATTGCTGGGATGGACGCCGTCCTTGCTGATGATGGTTGGCACTTCCCATTGGCTAAAACTCGTGAATTGCGGAAGCGTGCCATCCCAATCATCTGGGCGACGGTTGATGACGTGGGCGTAGAAATCGATCAAGGGCACGTTCGTGTCGGCGGCCACCTTCCGTTGGACCTCGACCGTGTGCCGGACCTTGTCGTCGAACCCGTGCATCGGGGGGATCGTGCTGAGGATAACAACAACGCCATTATCTAAGCACTTCTGGATTAGCGATCGAAGGTTCCTTTCGTAGATTTCTATACTGCCTCGGCGGATGTCGTTAGTGCCGAACATAATCAGCGCCACTTCGGGCTTGA
>CAZUAH010000201.1:0-22686 GCA_964617665.1 uncultured Pirellulaceae bacterium | reverse complement strand
CCTTGTCTTCAGCCCGTCCAGGCACGATCCCTTACTCCACCACCACCTCGTCAATCGGAATGTCGCCGTACCTGACTTCGATCGATGCTTTACCGTCCTTCAGCTCTACCGTGCCGTAACCGGTCGCGGTGCTGAGGAAACTGCGGAAGTCTCCGACCTGGGAATCAACGTGCAGGGTTTTTGTCACCGCGTCGTAGCGGACGCCCGTCAGCCCCTGAACAAGCCCGTAGCTAGACATGGCTCTGGCATACCAGTGACCACATTCGTATTCGTTGAATGGATTGCGGCGAACGCCGTCGTAACGCAAGCGGCAGGCGCGCACGATGTCGAGTCCTTCTTGCACGCAGCCCAACAGCATCAGATGCGAGGCAACTTGGTATTCGATGCCGGTCCATACTTCGTCGCTGTAGACGAACGGCAATAGCGGTTTTCCACCGCGTGGCCACGAGCACAACAGAAGTCCGCCATCGTTGCCCATCGCAAACGTCGGCCGCTGGGGGTTGGCGTGCGTCGAAAGATCGTGTTTCAAGTTGTACTTGTGGATCGCCAACAGATGGCTGCGCACTTTGGCGTCGTCGGTGATCTCGTCGTCAATCCCGGAGACCGCAGCCATCCAGAATCCCAGAACGCCGTCCGAAAGGCAGCCGTTGCCATACTGGTACTTGGGTCCTTGTTGGTTGACGATTTCGGCGATTTTTCGATAAGCGGGGCTTTGTCCATCGGCGTTGAGCGGGCTGAAGTTGTGGTCCAAGCCTTCCTTTTGCACGATCTGAATGAAGTACTCGCCGTTGTACAACTCGGACTCCATTCGCTTGCGCCCCTTTTCGAGCAATCCCTGGTAGAGCCCAACGTCGTCGCCAACTGCCGCGCCCATCCTGATCGCAGCGGTCAATGCCCCCAGATAGAAGCTCCCGCAGTGGCCATCGGGTCCAAAGTAGTTGATGTCGTACGTGTTGTGGTGGTCCTCCTCCAACAGCCCCGTATGCCGGGGATCGTATTTCGCGATCATGTAGTCAAGACTGCGTTTGATGCGAGGCCAATACTTGGCCAGCCACTGTTCGTTGCCCGAGATACGCCACTCGCGGTAAGCCTTCATGATCCCGCCCAGTTGACCGTCTGCTGCGTCGAACGACCCGCCGCCTGGGGCAATGGGCAGGTTCGCGCGAAATGCCTGACGCCCGCGTTCGTCCGTCGATTCGAAATACTCGGTTTGCCGCAAGCTTCGTTCCAGGACCGGGAACAGATGACAGATGGCTTGGGCATAATTCCACACATGCGTGCACGACCCGGCACAACAACCGCTGCTGTCGCTGCAGCCTTCGTAACACCAGATCCGTCCGTCGTGCTGGCGCAACACAGTGGGCGATTTCAGAATGGTCAGGTTGGCTGCAACAGATTCGACCACCTCGGCCGGCAGCGTTGTATCGTAGAGAGCATCGCGGAACCGTTCGCTCGAACTCCGCAACTCCGCATAGTTCGACGTCCAGTGCTCGGCAACTTCCAACACATCGTCGAATTGTGTCGTGTACCAGGGGACGTAGGTTGAAGGAATT
Source organism: uncultured Pirellulaceae bacterium (assembly GCA_964617665.1). Classification (GTDB taxonomy): domain Bacteria; phylum Planctomycetota; class Planctomycetia; order Pirellulales; family Pirellulaceae; genus JADHUC01. The sequence goes on along the minus strand of CAZUAH010000201.1, from coordinate 21,133 downwards.
GTCGGTTCGCACTCGCCCGATGCACAGTCGCAAGGCTCTACCGGCGGATCGGTGATCCATTTTCCATAGTCGTCGCCTTCGAAATCCATCAGGACGGCCGCTCGCTTCGAGTCGTTGATGATTGCGTTACCCTGGCCCGTCAACAGATCGTTGATCGGCTCGTCGCTCAACACAAAATGATCGGCCAGGATGTGACCCCACGCGTCGGTCCTTCGATCGACGATCTGAATCTTGGCTTGCTTCTCCTGGATGTCGGCCAAATCGAATGTTGTCCATGCGAGTTGCTCGGTCTGTTTGCCGCAAGCGGACTGCGCCACTTTATCGTTGACCATCAGGTTGACGCAAGTTTCGCCTGCGAACGGGCCGCCGCCCACGAGGAAATGCAGGTATCGTTTGTCCAATGAGAACTCGGGCGAGGTGAGCGTGCCAGTGGGGCCGTCGCCGTCTGGATCGAACGTGTTAACCAACCCGCGGCCCAAGAACCCGGAGACGGGCTGCTGGTTGTTTTCGGCCGTGCCGTACGAAGGCGATTTGCGGAACGCCGGCCCGGAGCTTCTGTTGCCATAACGGATATTGGTTTGCGGAACGAACCAGCAGGTCAGCAGTCGGATTGTCTTCTGTTCGCCCGGTTCGAGGGCGAACGGAACGCCCAACGACGCCCCCGGAGCATCTGACGGTACCGGCGGATTTTGGACAAGCGTGCCGTTGGCAACGTTGTTCCATGTGATCGTCAATGGATCCCACCAGCCGCCACGGAACCAGCAGTGATCAACCGTGGCCTCGTCGCCGTCGACGAAGATGGCGAACGCTCCGCTTTCGTCACGATCTTCACCGCTGGTAGCGTACATCACAAAGCCACCTTCGATCGGGCCGATCGAACCGTTGCCCATGAAGTTACGCGTATTAAACGAGAAGACCGCCTTTCGAGGCTTGTCGGACTTGTTATGGAAGCGGTACTCCAACGCACCAACTGGCAAACTCGATGGATCCGCTTCGGGCGGCGTGAACGGACTCCAGCCAACGATTTCCACGTCCAGCGGCACAGCCGTGTCGCTCAGCTTGATCGTGGCAAAGGGGAATCTCGCTTGAAACTCCGCCTGGCGAAAACGTGGAAAGCCGTATGTCGTGCCGACGCCGCCGTTTCCCGTGCCGGATCGGCCGAAGTATTTCCAGTCGGGAATGGGACCTTCGACCACACGCGCGATGTTCTCCTCGCCTTCATCGCCTAACACGCAAATCGTGGTGAATATCGTGGGTTCATGGAAAAACTCCATTCGATGACGAACCGACATGTGCGAGATCGCACCCGTGCCCTCCAGGCAAAACATGCCCGCGCCAATCCCGCCGATCGGAAAGGCCACCCGATTCAAATGGTCGCCGGTATACACACCATTAAATTCTCGACGCGAAAGCTCGGCTGCGCGGGACGAAGAACACACAAAGGCCGCTAACGTGACCACTACTGTGGCGAAGCGAAGGAACGTAGATCGTTTTCTCATGATGACACTCCTCAGGAAGACGAGGTTTTCCGTGGGTGGCAGTCCCCAACCCGTTTTTCGCGTTACGTGTGCGAATATATCAGAGCATCGGATATCCTGCGACCACCGCCAACGCGCGAAAGACTCAAGCCGTCCGGCCGTTGGTTACAATACTCGATGGCGAGGCGCTTTCGAGCGAGTTGAAAAGACGGTAAAACTAGAGTTGGAAATCCGACAATCCGAGGAACCTCGACTATTGACGCTCGTGCGGACAGCGACCGCCTGAGGAAAGGAACAGGAGAAACTAGCGTATGGCCAGTCGAAGATATCTCGTCCTGGTGGCAGCAACGATCTTTGCCCTCTGCGTCATCACCTCGGCGGAACAGAAGGTTCTATACGAAAAACAGTCGCCGTACAGCACGATCATCGTCACGGAAGACGAGGACGGGCTGCGCACATTGTGGTTTGAAAAGGATGGGGCCAAACAGAGTGTCGTGAAGCCCGGCGATCCGGATCACATCGAACTTCCATACGCAGAAGTCATGCCCGTGGGTCTTGCGCTTGTCGAGGATCCGCAACGCGTGTTGATCGTTGGTCTGGGTGGCGGCACGATCCCCAGCTTCCTGCGCAAGCACTACCCGCGACTGACGATCGACGTCGTCGAAATCGATCCGGTTGTGGTCGAAGTGGCGGAGAAGTTCTTCGGGTTCCGCAAGGATGCCAGGATGAAGGCGTACGTACATGACGGCCGGCGCTTCATCGAACTCGAATGGTGCCGGAATCGCTATGATGTCATTTTTCTGGATGCCTTTGGGGCCGATAACGTCCCCTATGATTTGGCGACGAGGGAGTTCCTTCAGGCGGTGCGTCGAGCCCTAACACCCAAAGGCATTGTTGTTGGAAACATCTGGAGTCGCAATTCCAACTCTCTTTACGATTCCATGGTTCGGACGTACCAGGAGGTGTTCGACGAGCTGTACATACTGGACGTCCGAGCCCGAGGGAACAAGATCCTGATCGCGCTCCCGCGCAAGGAACGGCTCAGCCGCAACGACATGGCGCGACGGGTCAAGACCGTATCGAGAAAGCAAAACTTCCCATACGATATGGGAGACCACGTGACCTACGGCTACAACTACGCAGTAGAAAAGAACTCCGACGGTGAAGTGCTGTTGGACAAAGACAAGCCAGATTCCTCCGAAGACGGTTCCTAGAGGCGGTTTCAAGACCGGGAGGGCGAGGCTCCCGCCGAGCCGAAACCACGGGAAAACACGGCTCAGCAGGAGCTTCGCCCTCCCGAAATTCGGTTTTGAAATGCTTTCTAGTATTCGTCGGCGCGTGGGGCACGAATTTCTCGTGCTGCGACGTTGCGAAAACCAGACTCTCGAAGGCTGGGAGGACCGATGATGCTTTCTGTTGGCTTTCGGAGTTTCGTGTGGGTCGCCGTCGCGCTGAGCGTAACGTCGGTTTCGGCGGATGAGTTGCCGGATTGGACTGCCAAGATTCGTCGTGACCATCCGAGGCTTTTTTTCAACGACGATACGTGGCCGCAGGTGCGCGAGCGGGCTTTGGGTGCCGAGCGTGCCTGGTACCTTTCGACAAAGGCACGCGTAGACCGGTTGCTGCCAAAGCTGGACGATGCGAGTGCGTGGGGGACCAGCGATCTTGGCCCACTGGCGGCACAGTCGGCGTTTGTCTTTCTGGTAGAAAGGGACGAGCGGTATCTCGAACTGGCCAAGACGTGCCTTGATGTCAGCATCCGCTACTACGAACAGTGTTTCAGTGACCGGAAGACCGTTAACTGGTACTCGACATCGCGCGTGCACGCGATCTGCGCATGGGACTGGATGTACGACCATCTGGGCGAAACGGAACGCGCGGATCTCATGTCGCGGTTGGTTCAAGTGATCGACAACGTGCTTCAAGCGCGCCCCCGCATCTATCGTGAAAACATGTCGGGCTACAACACCGGCTTCTACGGTGTGCGGAACTGCCTTTGGTTCATCGGCTGTACGGCTTTTGGCACCGGTATCGAAACCGAACGAGTGAACGAATGGCTGGTTTGGGGGCACGACGAAAACCTGAAGATGCTCGAACACCGGCGGCGGGCATGCGGTGACGACGGAGGCGGGGCGTCGCCAACGTTGGGCTATGTGTTCGGAGCGTATCCGTGGGCGGAACAGAACTTCTTCTACACTTGGCTATCCAGCGCCGGGGAAAACATCGCCCCCGATTGGCCGCACAGCGCGTGGCTTGCCAACTACGTGATCTGGAATTGGATCGACGCCAAACCGCGGCCATTCGAGTTCGGTTACGGCGACACGCCGCACACCAGCAACGAGTTGCGCTCGGGATATCTGTACACGCACATGGCCAATGTCAGGCACCTGTTCGGTAAGTCGGCGCCCGAAGCGGCCGCGTTGGCCCGACGCTTACAGGCAAGGCTGCCCACTCGGTCCTATTCGAGCAGCTGGTTCATTTATCCGTTTCTCCTGTCGGATCTGGAGAAATCGCCGGAACCGTTGCACCTCGACAACCTACCGAAAGCTCGCCACTTCGAGAACATGGGCCAGGTGTTCATGCGGTCTGGTACAGGACCACACGACACCTATTGTCTGTTCACGTGCGGCGGCCTCCTCGCGCAGCATCGACACTTCGATGCATTGAACTTCGTCATCTACCACCGAGGCTTCTTGGCCTTGGATTCAGGGACGCGTTATCTGGAGTTCGACAACGGTCAGCACCTGGCCAACTACTTCGCTCAGACTGTGGCCCACAACTGTGTGGTGATCCATCAGCCCGGCGAGCCACCGGCGCAATACTGGGGCGGTACCGTTGAAGGGAACCACGGCGGCCAGCATCGGCAGCTTGGCTCAATCGTCAAGGCATTCGAGACAAACGACGACTTTGTCTACGTAGCCGGCGATGCGACCAAATGTTACCAACACGGCGAGATCCAACGCGACGGCCTGCTTCCATTGGGCGAGAAGTGCAGTTTGGCGACGCGACAATTGGTATTCCTGATCCCCAACCACTTCATCATCTTCGACCGCGTCGTCACCACGGATCCCGAGTACCGAAAAGACTGGCTCATCCACACAGCTCACGAACCGACAATCGTCGGCAACACGACTCGCGCCGACCATCGTGATGGCCGCATGTTCTGCCGCACCTTGTTGCCCGAGGATGCTCGTTTGACATCGGTGGGAGGCCCTGGCAGAGAGTTTCTGGCTGCAGGCAAGAACTGGAGTATCGTGAATCGCGGACTGAAGCCCGAGAACTTGGCAATGATGGGCCAGTGGCGAGTAGAAGTGACGCCGGGCGGGCCGCGTCAGGAAGACGTTTTCCTGCACGTCATCCAAGTCGGCGATCAAGAGCTGCAGGCAATGAGTGCGACCGAATTGATCCAAGCCGACAAAGCCGCGGGCATCCGCTTGCGAACGGGCAAGGAGATCTGGGAAGTCACGCTCAATAAGTCCGGCGAACTGGGTGGGCACATCCGTCGAACCGGCGATGGCCCCGCCATCGAGCGCGAGCTGACAACGACGATCCAGCCCCAGCGCGGGATCATGGCAGTTGATCAATGACCAACGGCACCTCGACTTGGCATCCATCGAACACGAAAGACACAAAGGGAGGAAACGGTTATGGGCAAACACAAACTGTCGACCTTCGCGCGTCGTGATTTATGGCACGGGGCCGTAGTCACTTTCTTGGCTGCGGTACCGTTAGTATCGTTCGGGCAGCAGACGTCTGTGGAGGAATCGGGATCGCGAGCTCAGTCAGGCAAGTCTTCGCTAATCGTAGAAGAGAACAAGAAGGAAGGGGCCACTGACTGGCAGTTGACACGGGTACGGCTGGATCGCAGCCGGGGCTTTCGATCTCCTTGGATCGAGGGTTACTGCTCGAAACAAAGCGTCCAAGCGGGCGAGTCGATCGACATCATGGTTTCGACGAACCCGCCGGAACGATTTCAGATCGAGATTTTTCGCACGGGCTACTATGGCGGCCGTGGGGCGCGGCTGATGACGAAGCTGGGGCCATTCGACGGGAAAACGCAACCGACGCCTGAACCAGATGATCGGGCGCTGATCGAGTGCAAGTGGGAACCCACTACTACATTGACAATCCCGGACGACTGGGTCAGCGGTGTCTATCTTGGCCGGCTCACGCTGTTGACTGGGGATCCGACGAAGGCCGCGTGGCAGAGCTACGTGGTGTTCATCGTCCGCGACAGCCGGCCTGCGGATATTCTGCTTCAATGCAGCGACAATACCTGGCAGGCGTACAACCGCTGGCCGGACAACTACTCGGTGTACACGCACCCGAAAGGCAATCAGGGGCCGTGGGCCGACGTGAGCTTCGACCGTCCATACGCCAAGTACGCACAGATCTACGAGAACCCGCAGTCGATGGGTTCCGGCGAGTGGTTATGCTTCGAGTTTCCCTTTGCTTACTGGCTGGAGCAGCATGGGTACGACGTTACGTATTGCTCGAACGCCGACATGATCACCCCAGACCACGGGCTCAAGTGCAAGGCCTTCTTGAGTATTGGGCACGACGAGTATTGGGACATCCGCCAGTACAACAGCGTCGTGAAGATGCGAGAGGCGGGCGTCAACCTGCTGTTCTTCTCCGGCAACTCCGTCTGTTGGGTCAGTCCGTTTCGCGAAAGCAGTGAAGGTCGGCCAAAGCGGATCATCTTCCGCGGCGGACCGTACGGCGGCAAATATCAGTACGCCGAGAAACGCCACAAGGAACATGGTCCGTTTCCGCATCGCGGCCCCGACGAAGGCTACTTGATGGGCGCACGAAACGTCTCGCCGGTCAACGGCGGCGGCGATTGGATCGTTACCAAGCCGGATCACTGGATGTTCGAGAATACCGGCATGAAAAAGGGAGACTCTATTCCAGGGCTGATCGGTTGGGAGTACCACGGAGACCCGCCCACCGACATACCGGGCCTTGAGATTGTGGCCGAAGGCACCGCGCTGCAAGGCGGCGTGAACCCACAGCACTGGACGGCCACAATCTATCCCGGTCCCAAGAACAACTTCGTGTTCAACGCCGCGACAATCTTCTGGTGTCAGGATTTGTCCCGTCCACCGGGTCACATGATCCCCTGGTCTCACTGGAGCCGCCCACACGGCCCCGATGAACGCGTCCAAACGATCACGCACAACTTGCTGAAACGAGCCATCCGGGGCGACTCGAGCTGATGTAGCAGACGGTCTTGTTGAACCTGACGGACTACAAAGTCCTGCGGGGCGGGACTCGTACGTTCACACGGGAGTCTTCAGCGGAACGCTCCCTTTCGGATCGGCGTTGTCATGGTATGCTAACCGGGGCCCCAAAGACAGCGCTGGCATTCCTGCAGGGCCTACTTCTGAACCATTCGAAGACTCGAGCCCGACTTCGAAGTCCGTAGTACCAAGAAGACTCGACGAAAACTATGGCAAACAATCTATACATCGCATCGACCGAGCCGCGGAGCAGCAAATCGCTGGTTGCATTGGGCGTCATTGAGCTCTTGTCGCGTCGAATCCAGAAGATCGGCTTCTTTCGACCCGTGATTCGCGCGAGTGACGAGCCTGATAACGACATCGAACTGGTCCGTCGTCGGTACGGTCTGCCCATGCCATACGAATCGTTGTACGCAGCAACGCACGAAGACGCACGGCATCTGACTGCCAGCGGTCGAATGGATGAACTGTTGGAGACCATCCTGGCGAAATACAAGGCTCTTGAACAGCAATGCGATTTCATCGTGTGCGAAGGAACGGATTTCACCGGCGTCGCAGCTGCGTTCGAATTCGATTTTAACGCCCAGGTGGCCAACCACTTGGGCTGCCCCGTTCTGATCACCGCCAACGGTCGTGCAAAAACCAGGGAAGAAGTGATCGCATTCGTTAACGCCGCGCGCGAGGCGTTCGAGGACGAGGGATGCGAGATCGCGGCGACGGTAGTCAATCGCGTCGAGTCGGAGATTGTCGACGAGGTGCGTGAACGGCTCGTTGCTGCGTGGCCGCACGAGGATCCAATCTATGTTCTGCCTAAGGTCGAGGTCCTCAACAAGCCCACCGTCGGCGAAATTGCCCACGAGTTGGGTGGCCAATGCCTGCAAAGCGCCGACGACCAGATGAAACGCGAGGTGCGTCAGTACAAGGTTGCGGCCATGCACCTGCCAAACTTCCTGGACCACATCCAGGAAGGAACGCTTGTCATAACGCCGGGTGATCGAGCGGATATCGTGCTCGGCAGTCTTGCCACAGTCTTCTCGGACAGCTATCCCATCATCGCGGGCATCATCTTGACCGGCGGATTGGACTTGGCGCCGCAACTCCAGCAGTTGATCGAAGGCTTCGGGCGGTCGGTAGTACCCGTGATCAGCGTTCCCACGGACACCTTCGAAACCGCGACGCGAATCGACGACGTGAATGCTCTGATTACGCCGGAAAACGATCGCAAGATCGCCTCGGCGTTGGGCGTGTTTGAATCCAGCGTCGACCTGCCCGAACTGGAGCAGCGGATCTCCGTCTCGCGTTCGGATCGAATCACGCCATTGATGTTCGAATACGAATTGATCGAACGGGCCAAAGCGTCGCGTCAGCATATCGTATTGCCCGAAGGCATTGACGGACGCATCCTGCGAGCCAGCGAAATCTTGTTGCGGCGCGAGGTCGTCGATGTCACGCTATTGGGTGCCGAAGCAGAGATCCGCGAGAAGATCTCATCGCTCGGTGTGGATCTGGAAGGCGCGAATATAATTGATCCGAACCACTCGGATTTGCACGATGAATTCGCGCAAACCTACTTCGAGCTGCGGCAACACAAGGGAATCGCTGAGGACGTGGCCCACGACGCGATGCGCGACGTCAGTTACTTCGGTACGATGATGGTGTACAGGGGCTTGGTCGATGCGATGGTTTCAGGTGCGGCGCATACGACGGCTCATACCATCCGGCCGTCGTTCGAGTTCATCAAGACACGTCCAGGGTGCTCGATTGTTTCCAGTGTCTTCTTCATGTGCCTGGAGGACCACGTCCTGGTGTACGGCGATTGTGCGATCATCCCCAACCCGACACCGCCGCAATTGGCCGACATCGCCATCAGCTCGGCCGAGACGGCCCAAATGTTCGGGGTCGATCCGCTAGTCGCCATGTTGTCTTACTCGAGCGGTAAGTCGGGCATAGGTGAGGACGTGGACAAGGTCAGAGAAGCGACGCGATTGTTCCGCGAATTGCGTCCCGACCTGAAGGTCGACGGCCCAATTCAATACGACGCGGCTGTTGACGCAAGTGTCGCGAAGAAGAAGATGCCGGGCAGCGAAGTGGCTGGACGAGCGACCGTGCTTGTTTTTCCTGATTTGAACACCGGTAACAATACGTACAAGGCCGTGCAACGCTCGTCCGGTGCGGTGGCCATCGGGCCAGTGCTGCAAGGTTTGAAAAAGCCCGTCAACGATCTAAGCCGTGGTTGCACCGTTCCTGACATCGTGAACACCGTGGCAATTACTGCTATTCAAGCTCAATCCGCTAAAGGTTCGTAATGAAGGTTCTGGTTTTCAACTTTGGAAGCTCCTCGATCAAGTATGAATTGTTCGACATGCGCGAGCGCGCCACGTTGGCAACGGGATTGTTGGAACGGATCGGCGAATCCGAGAGCCGCCTTGGCCATCGTTGTCAAAACGGCGGGAACGAATTTGACGAAATCGTCGACGAAACACCCGTCGCCGATCATCGGCAGGGAATGGACCGAATCGGCGCGATACTGCAACAAACGAAGGCATATCAGGATCCAAGTGAGTTGTACGGCATAGGGCATCGCCTAGCACACGGCGGCGAGGCGTTTCGGGAGCCTACTCTGGTCGACGACGCTGTTCTGGAGACGATCCGAGGGCTGACGCCGCTTGCACCGTTGCACAATCCGGTGATGGTCGCCGGTATGGAATTGGCGTTGGCGAGTTTCCCCGGCGTGCCGCAAGTGGCCGTGTTCGATACCGCGTTTCACCACACGATCCCACCGCACGTCTATCACTACGCCGTTCCGCGCGAGCTGTACCGATCGTACCACGTCCGCCAATACGGCTTTCACGGGACGTCAATTCATTGCGTCGCCAAACGTGCGGCCCAGCATCTTGATCGCCCGTTCGATTCATTGAATCTGATCATCCTTCACTTGGGCAGCGGCGCCAGCGCCGGCGCCATCCGCCAAGGCAAGAGCATTGATACGTCCATGGGCATGACGCCACTAGCGGGCCTGATCATGGGAACGCGTTGCGGCGACTTGGATCCGGCCATCGTCTTTCATGTCGCGCGTCTGAGTGGCTGGTCCAACGAACATATCGAAGCCATGTTGAATAAGGAAAGCGGTTTAAAGGGAATCTGCGGCGAGAACGACATGCGCGTTATCGAACAACGAGCCGAATCTGGCGATGAAGCGGCCCAATTGGCGGTCGACATGTACGCGCACCGCACGAAGAAGTACATCGGCGCTTACTATGCCGTATTGGGCCACGTCGATGCGTTGGTGTTCACGGCGGGAATCGGTGAAAACTCGCCGCTGATCCGCGCTCGCGCTTGTGAAGGACTTGAGAACCTGGGGATTGCGATTGATCCGGACAGCAATTCGCAGCAATTGGACGACGTGTTCGAAATCCAATCCGACAACAGTCCTGTCAAAGTCCTCGTCGTTCCCACTGATGAAGAACTCGAAATCGCCGAGCAGACTGTCGACTGCATTCAGCAACGTTAGGAGTAACCGAGCCGTGACCGTGGCGCATGAAATGCTGGAGACCATTCGTGAACTTCACGACCGGATCTGCAAACGCGTGGTCCAGGCATGCGAATCGCAAACGACGAGCGAATTGTCCGAGGCGGAAGACGACAAACAAGGCGATACGATCTTCGCCATTGACCGCGTTAGTGAAGACGAGCTGGTATCATTCTTTGAAAACGAGTTGACGCTGCAAGAGCCGATCGTCTTGATTGCTGAAGGTCTAGAGGACGGACGACGGATACTGCCAACCGGTGCGCGTGAAGAGGACGCTTGCTGGCAAGTCATCGTCGATCCGATCGACGGGACTCGTTGCATCATGTACCAGAAACGCAGTGCTTGGATCCTGACGGGCGTTGCTCCCAACCGTGGCCCGGATACCAGCCTGAAAGATGTCGAACTTGCGGTCCAGACCGAGATTCCGCTCGTGAAACAGTTTCTATTCGATCAAGTGTGGGCCGTGCGCGGCGAGGCTCCGAAAGCCGAACGCATTAACAGGCTGACGGGTGAACGCAGAGAACTGCCGCTAACGCCTTCTCGTGCGAAGACGATCGAACAAGGTTATTTCGTTATCACTCGGTTCTTTCCCGGTGCGCGCGATGTGTTGGCGGTGATCGACGAGGATGTGATTCGCGCAGTGCTTGGGACTCCGACGGAAGGCAAGGCGCAGGCTTTCGAGGATCAGTACACCAGTACTGGCGGCCAATTGTACGGATTGATCGCTGGACAAGACCGATTCATCGCCGACCTTAGGCCGCTACTTAAGAAAGTCTTGGCGGAACGCGGCGAGCCGCTCGGTTTGTGTTGCCATCCGTACGATATTTGCACAAAGCTGATCGCCGAAGAAGCTGGTGTCACCATTACCGACGCGACCGGTGCGTCTCTGGACTGTCCGCTCGATCTCGAAACAAACGTCACTTGGATCGGCTACGCGAACGAGGCCATCCGTGGACACGTCGAACCAGCGCTTCAGGCCGCACTCGCCAAACACGGGCTTCAGTAGCCAACCGCGTCGGGGATTGCATTGTGCGCAGAATCAGGTCAAATCTGGGTCTCTCGGGGCACGGAGAAAGAAAACATGGCTAAATCAAAAGACAGACGTTTTGCGATCGGTGTGGATTACGGGACGAACAGCGTGCGGGCGTTGATCGTCGATGTGGCGGACGGCAGCGAGGTGGCCTCGCACGTCTACGATTATCCAAGCGGCGATGCCGGAATTCTGCTCGATTCAAAGGACCCCAATCTGGCTCGGCAGAATCCGGCCGATTACATCGACGGTTTCTATGCATCGGTCAGCAAAGCCGTAAAGGCTGCGAGCAAGAAACGCGGTTTTCGTCCGGAGTTGGTGGTCGGTATCGGCGTCGACACGACAGGGTCAACACCAATCCCGGTGGATCGCGATGGTATGCCGCTTGCATTGAAACCGGCGTTCAAGAAGAACCTGGCGGCCCACGCGTGGCTCTGGAAGGACCACACCGGCCATGCCGAGGCCGCCGAGATCACCGAACGGGCCGCGCGCGGGCGGGGCGGGTATCTTGCCAAGTGTGGCGGCACCTACAGCAGTGAATGGTACTGGTCGAAGATCCTGCACTGCAAACGTACGGCTCCGAAGGTCTTCGATGCGGCTTATGCCTGGGTCGAACTTGCCGACTTTGTGCCAGCGTTTATCACCGGCAACCTTGATCCGGACACGTTACCGCGCGGCATCTGTGCTGCCGGTCACAAAGCGATGTACCACGAAGATTGGGGCGGGTTGCCAAGCAAACGATTTCTGCAGGGGCTTGAAGCCGGCTTGGGCACAGTTCGAGACCACTACGGTATGCCGGCCGTTCCGGCGGATCGGAAAGCCGGCGAACTGACCGCGGACATCGCTGCGAAGGTCGGCTTGCCTCCGGGCGTCGCGGTTGCCGTTGGTGCATTCGACGCTCACATGGGCGCCGTTGGGTCCGGCATCAAACCTGGAACGCTGGTCAAGATCATTGGCACCAGCACATGCGACATGATGGTCGCCCCGATGGACAAGCCATTGCCGGATATCCCCGGTCTGTGCGGCATTGTACCCGGCTCCATCATTCCCGGCATGTACGGGCTGGAGGCTGGGCAGTCGGCTGTAGGCGACATCTTTAACTGGTTCGTGAAATACCTCGCGCCCGCCGAATTCACGGCCAAAGGAGATCCGCACGCCAACCTTACGCGAATCGCCGATAAGCTGCGTCCTGGCGAAAGTGGCCTCGTGGCTCTTGACTGGAACAACGGTAATCGCACGATTCTGGTCGATCCGCTGCTGTCTGGCCTCCTCGTCGGTCAGACGCTGCATACAACAGCGCCGGAGATCTACCGGGCGCTGGTCGAATCGACGGCATTTGGCGCGCTGACGATAATCAACCGGTTCGAAGAGTACGGCGTGAAGGTGAAGGAAGTGGTCAATTGCGGCGGCATCGCCGAAAAGAATCCCTTCGTCATGCAGATCTACGCGGACGTCTGTAATCGACCGATGAAGATCAGCCGTTCGGCCCAGACGTGCGCGTTGGGTGCGGCCATTTTTGGCGCCGTTGTCGGCGGGGCGTACAAATCGACGGAACAAGCACAACGAAAAATGACAGGCGTCAAGTCGACCGTCTATCGACCCAACAAAGCGGCGGCCAAGGTGTATGCGGAACTGTACACGTTGTACCGCACGCTGCACGATGCCTTCGGCACGACGCAGTTCGGTGGCAAGCTGGACCGTGTGATGAAAGAGCTGATCGCCATCCGCGATCGGACCAGGAAGGGCTGACACTGATGCTCGAAGAATTGAAGGTCGAGGTTTGTCAGGCCAACCTGGATCTAGTGGGGCACGGACTGGTGACGCTGACTTGGGGCAACGTCAGCGGCATCAGCGACGACCGACAGCGGGTTGTGATCAAGCCGAGCGGCGTTTCGTATGACGACATGAAACCCGAGCACATGGTGGTCGTGGATCTGGAGGGTAACGTCATCGAAGGCGACCTGCGTCCGTCGTCCGACACACCAAGCCACGTATTGCTTTATCGTCACCTCGAGAGTATCGGCGGCATCACGCATACGCACAGCTCACACGCCAGCATGTTTGCCCAAGCCCGCGTCGAAATCCCCTGCTATGGCACGACACACGCGGACCATTTCTTCGGTCCCGTCCCGGTGACTCGTCCGCTGTCACAACAGGAAGTCGAGACCGCCTACGAGGCCAATACCGGGCAAGTGATCGTCGAGCGGTTCGCCGACGTCGACCCGTTGGAGATGCCTGCCGTGCTGGTGGCCGGACACGGGCCGTTTGCGTGGGGCAAGAACGCCGACGATTCAGTCAAGAATGCCGTGGCTTTGGAGGCCGTTGCCAAAATGGCGATTGGCACCATGTCGATTCGCCCCGACGCTCCGGTTCTAGAATCGTACGTCCTTCAGAAGCACTACCAGCGCAAACACGGTGCGCACGCATACTACGGTCAGAAGGAATGAACAAGGGTCAACCCGCGACACGAAAAGGACGAACAGATGGAAACTCTGGACTGGGTAGTAATCGCGTCATACTTTGGTGTGCTGCTGGGCGTGGCCTGGTGGGTGATCGCGAAGAACAAGGATACCGCCGATGACTACTTCCTGGCCGGACGAAATCTTGGATGGTTTGTCATCGGGGCGTCGATCTTCGCATCGAATATCGGATCGGAACATCTAGTCGGGCTGGCCGGCAGCGGTTGCACGAACGGCGTGGCGATGGCCCACTACGAACTGCACGCGTGGTGTCTGCTGGTTCTCGCGTGGGTGCTGATCCCGTTTTATATGCGGTCAAAGGTCTTCACCATGCCGGAGTTCCTCGAACGCCGGTTCAGCCCGAACAGCCGCTGGGTCCTCTCGATGATCTCGCTGGTGGCGTATGTCATCACGAAGATCGCGGTCGGCATCTTCGCGGGCGGAATCGTCTTCTCGGTGCTGCTGCCCGAGATGCGGCTTGGTCCACTCGACGCCTTTTGGATCGGCTCGATCTTGGTGATCGTGATGACCGGTATTTACACAATCCTCGGCGGTCTGCGGGCGGTCGTCTATACCGAAGCGTTGCAGACGATTATCCTCGTGGTCGGTTCGGTCTTGGTTACAGTCTTTGGCCTGCAGGCACTCGGTGGGTGGGAAGAGCTTCGCGCGACGATCGGAGGCGAGGCGTTCAACCTCTGGAAGCCGATCGTCCCGGAAGGGGCGACTGCGACCTGGTCGCCGGTCAACACTTACGACGCCACGACGAAGACAGGCGAGATGGCCTGGTATTTCAACGGCAACTTCCCATGGGTCAGCATGCTCTTCTGTGCCCCGGTCATCGGGCTTTGGTACTGGTGTACCGACCAATATATCGTGCAACGTGCCCTTGGTGCGCCGGACGAACGCGAAGCGCGTCGCGGTTCGATTTTCGCCTCGATGCTGAAGCTGTTGCCGGTCTTCATCTTCATCATCCCCGGTATGATCTGCTTCGCGTTGGCTCTGAAGGGGCACGACGTCGCCGAGACGCAACTTAGTGACGAGCAGCGGGCTGCGATCGTTGCAAAGAGTGAAAGCGGCGAGACATTCACGCCCGAAGCGGTTCAAGCGATCGGCGGGAAATCGCTGACGATGGCCGAAGCCAACAACGTGTACCTGGCCAACAGGGTGCTCGCGGAAACGGACGGAAACGCGCCGGCTGAGGGTGCGGCGCCGACGGCGGACAAGGACAAAGCACAAGGCGCCTTTCCGCTGCTGGTCATCACGATCCTGCCGGCGGGCGTCCGGGGGATCGTGGTGGCGGGGCTATTGGCCGCCCTGATGAGTTCGCTCGCGGGCGTCTTCAACGCATCGGCGACGCTCTTCACCATGGATTTCTACTCGCGACTCCAGCCGAAGACCTCCGAGCATCAGCTCGTTTGGATCGGACGGATCGCAACCGTGGCGATGGTGCTGATCGGGCTGGCGTGGATCCCGGTCATTCAAGGCAGTCAAGGGCTTTACTCCTACCTGCAAGGCGTGCAAGCGTACTTGGCGCCGCCCATATTCGTCGTTTTCTTCTTCGGGATTTTCTGGAAACGGCTCAACGGTCCGGGCTGCCTGGCTTCGATGCTGGTCGGGTTCGCGATGGGGCTGTTCCGACTTGTGATCGACACGCCCGTCGCGCTGTTCAAGCATGAATACGCCGACGGTACGTTCTTCTGGATCATGAACAATATGTTCTTCCAGTACTACAGCATCCTGATTCTGATCGTCAGTGGGATCACGATGGTGGTGGTCAGTTACATGACGAAGGCCCCGGACTACGAAAAGATCAGCGGCCTTACTTTCGGCACGCTGTCGGCAACCGACCGCGAGAAGAGCCGCTCGAGCTGGAACTGGATCGACGTGGCTACTTCGGGCCTCGTACTGGGTGCGATCCTGGCTGCCTACCTTTACTTCCGCGGCTAATGGATCGTCGATCAATGCCAGATTGGGTGGCCGGGGCTGGACTGAGCCTCAGCGAGGGAAGCCCCGGGGCTTCGGGCGAGAGCCCGCCACCCGAGCCACGGTCTACCAGAAAATATCGAAAGCCGCGCCACTCAACGCATCCACCGCTAGCATTCTTCGGGTTCGCGCCCGTAGAGTAGGGCATCCCTCTCCCGCAAGGTAAAGTCCACGGATAGGGCGTCCGATAAGTCAAGTCAGATGCCCTCGCACAGCGCGTATGCGCTGACAATTCGCATATCTCCAGACACCTATGGCAGTGTGTCCAACGATTGGGACGAGATAAAGGCGGGCGAGCGAGGATCTGTGGGATTCACATCAGCGGCTGGTTTCCCAGTATCGTGGTCCGGCAAGGATAGAACGGGCCGCAACAAACAACGCGATTTCCATCTGGTGCGCGGAGGAAACTCCTTCAACACCAACGGGAACGCTGTCCATGGACGGAGGAGAGGAGCCATGACGTCGCCCTTCCAGTTCGCGCGAGGCCTGCTTTCGGCAGTTCAACGGACTCGTCTTCGAAGACGTCGTGCAAAGCGGCGTTTGCTACTTGAGCCGCTGGAGAATCGAAACCTGCTGGCAGCCAACATGGCGTCAATTGCGGGAACCGTATTCATTGACGCCACGGATAACGGCATTACAGGCGACGACACTGGGGTCGCAGGTGTGACCGTCAACCTCTATTCCGACGGTGGCGATGGTAGTTTCGGCGGCACCGGGGCTGGTAGCGACGATACGCTGGCTGGTACTCAACCGACGAATGGATCGGGAAACTACCGTTTCAATAGTCTGTCGGCCGGACAGTACTTCGTCGAGCAAGAGGCCGCAACGGGATTGCTGCAGCGCGCTGGCCAAAGTGTCCAAAGCGTTGCAGTCACGGCCTTGGACGCGGCAGGTGTGACCGGTTCGACCATCGATTCGTATGATCTTACGACGCAATCAGTCGAAGCGTCCTCGCTGGGCTCCCCGTTTGACGCCTCGGCCGTGCCAGCGCCGGAGGTGATTGGCGGTGAGCGCGACATGTATGTCGAGTTGACGTCTGGTACTGGACGAGTCGAATTGATGTCCAATACGTTCAGTCCGCAAACCCTTGTTTTTGCTGCAGTTTCCGACGCCAATGGGCGCCGGCTCGTCACCTGGGATGGCCCCGACAATGACGCCATCAATCTCGATCCAACGGGGTTAGGCGACGTAGACCTGACTGAAGGTGGGGCCAGCACGGCACTGCGGTTGATCATGGGGGCCGACCACGACAACGGTACGGCCACGCTGCGCATCTACTCGGGTGCGGGCAGCTTTTCGAGCGCCAGTGTTGCCATTCCGAACACTGGCACCGGCGCGGCGGATGTCACGGTGACCGTTCCGTTTAGCGCTTTCGCACTCCAGGCGGGTGGCGGCGCGGATTTTGAACACGTCGGTGCCATTCAACTGGAGATTGCGGGTGTGGCGGCGGTGGACGGAGAGATCGACGATTTGGGGCTTGTCGGGCCGACTGTGTTGACGGCCAATTTCGCGAATCTGCAACCCATGAGTCTGGGCGACCTGGTGTGGAGTGACACCGACAACGACGGAGTTCGTGACGCGGGAGAAAGCGGCATCAGCGACGTAACGCTTAACCTGTACAGGGATACCGATTCAAGTGGCGGTTTAACGGCGGGTGTGGATGCCCTGGAGACCAGTACGACAACCGATGCAAACGGCAACTATGGTTTCGGCGACCTGCTGCCGGGCGACTACGTCGTGCAGGTGGACACATCGAACTTCGCGGTCGGTGGTGCGCTGGCTGGACTGGTCACCAGCACCGGCAACGATCCGGCTCCGGATCCCGATGACGACGTGAACAACGATGACAATGGGTCGGTCTTGGCCGGACAAGGTGTTGTCGCTGCCACAGTCACTCTGGCAGCCGGCAATGAACCGATCAACGATGGCGACGCGGACCGAAACACGAACCTGAGCGTCGATTTCGGCTTTGCCACCATCACCGATCTAGCGATATTCAAGTCCGACCTTCCAGATCCCGTCGTTGCGGGCGAGATTCTCACATACACGCTACAGATCACGAACCACGGGCCCTCGGATGCCACGGGCGTTACCGTGGTTGACACTCTGCCTACTGGTGTCACGTACCGTTCAGCAGTTACCAGTCAGGGCACGGTTAGTGGTTCGGGTGCTACTGTCACGGCCAACCTTGGCGGCTTGGCCGTCAGCGATTCGGCTACGGTGACGATTGAGGTGGACGTTGATCCTGCGACCCGCGGCACCATCGTCAATACGGCGACGGTCAGTGGAAACGAAATAGAAACGACTACCGCCAACAACGTGGATACCGAGCCAACCGTCGTTAATCCGCGGATTGATTTGGCTATCGACAAAGCGGATTCGCCGGATCCGGCGGTCGCTGGTGGTCAGTTGACTTACACGTTGGTCGTCACGAACAACGGTCCATCGGACGCGACCGGCGTCACCGTCATCGACACACTGCCCACTGGCGTCACGTTTGCGTCGGCCACGACCACCCAGGGCACAGTGAGCGGCTCGGGGAATACCGTAACGGCGAACCTTGCTGATATGGCAGCCGGTGCTTTCGCGACGATAACGGTCACGGTCGACATCGCTCCGGGGACTCAAGGCAGGATCCTCAACACGGCCACGGTCAGCGGGAACGAAACTGAAATCACGACCAGCAACAACACCGACACGGAACCGACACAGATCGACCCGGTGATCGACTTGGCGATTGACAAATCAGATTCGCCGGATCCAGTGCAGGCCGGCGGTCAGTTGACGTACACGTTGGACGTCAGCAACAGCGGGCCATCCGATGCTACTGGAGTAACCGTCGTCGACACTCTGCCGGCCGGGGTCACATACCGCACGGCATCGACTAGCCAAGGCACGGTGAGCGGCGCCGGCAACACCGTCACAGCCAACCTTGGCAACATGGCCAACGGCGGCTCGGCCACGGTGACAATTACCGTCGACGTCGATTCTTCCACACAAGGCACAATCCTCAATACGGCCACGGTCAGCGGCAACGAAACCGAAACGACGACCGCCAACAACACGGACACCGAACCGACAGTAGTCAATCCAGTCATCGATCTGGCTATCGACAAATCGGATTCGCCAGACCCGGTTGTTGCTGGAGAACAGTTGACCTATACGCTGATTGTCACCAACAACGGCCCATCGAATGCCACGGGCGTCACAGTCGTTGACACACTGCCGAGTGGTGTCAGTTTCGCATCGGCTACAACCACCCGAGGAACCGTGAGTGGCGCGGGGGCGACGGTAACGGCCGACATCGGCAACTTAGCCGTTAGCGCCTCGACCACGATCACCATCACTGTCGACGTTGATCCGTCCACGCGAGGTACGATCGTCAACACGGCTACGGTGAGTGGAAACGAGACTGAAATCACAACCAGTAACAATACAGACACCGAACCGACGGTGGTCAATCCGGTGATCGATTTGGCCATCGACAAGTCGGATTCGCCAGACCCGGCGATTGCCGGAGGCCAGTTGACTTACACATTGGTCGCCACCAACAACGGTCCATCGAATGCCACGGGCGTCACGGTTGTCGACGCGCTGCCGAGCGGTGTCACTTTTGCGTCGGCGATGACCACCCAAGGAACGGTAAATGGTGCGGGAACGACGGTAACGGCCAACGTCGGCAACTTGGCCGTTAGAGCCTCGACCACAATCACGATCACTGTCGACGTTGATCCGTCCACGCGTGGTACGATCGTCAACACGGCCACGGTCAGTGGTAACGAGACTGAAATTACGACCAGCAACAATACCGACGCCGAACCGACGCAGATTCAGCCGCAGGTGGATTTGGCGATTCTCAAAACAGACTCGCCGGATCCAGTTATCGCGGGCGAAAGCCTTACGTACACGCTGGCCATCGTCAACAACGGCCCTTCCGACGCGACTGGCGTCATGGTCGTCGATACGTTGCCCGCTGGCGTTACGTATCGCTCGGCCTCGACAGGTCAAGGCACCGTGAGTGGTGCCGGCCAAACGGTAACGGCCAACCTTGGCGACTTGGACGTAGGTGCCTCGATCACGGTGACGGTTTTGGTGGACGTTGATCCTGCAACACGTGGAACGATCGTCAACGTGGCGAATGTCAGCGGCAATGAAACCGAAATCAACCCGAACAACAACGTCGACGACGAGCCAACCGTCGTCAATCCTCGAATCGACCTGACGGTCACTAAATCCGATTCCGCTGACCCGGTGACTGCGGGTGATTCGTTGACCTATACGCTGACCGTTACCAACAGTGGGCCATCTGACGCAACGGGTGTGACGCTCGTCGACACGCTGCCTAGTGAAGTGACATTCACCTCTGCCAGTAGCAGCCAGGGGACAGTCGGTCACTCGGCCAGTGTGGTCACGGCAAACCTCGGCAACTTGGCGGTCGGGCAAAGCGCGACGGCCACCATTGTCACGCAAGTGCGGCCTGAGACAACCGGCACGATCACAAACCAAGCGGAGGTGAGCGGCAACGAAACCGAAATCACCCTACAGAACAACACCGCCCTTGAGCCGACGGCGGTGGACGCTTTGTTCTCCAGCATCTCGGGACTGGTCTATCTGGATTTGGACTATGACGGTTTGATGGATGGCGGCGAGTCGCCCATTTCCGGTGTTACCGTTCAACTGGTTGGCGTGGATACGCTCGGCCAACCGGTCCAATTGCAGACCACGACGGGCAATGATGGCGCTTTCCGGTTTGCAGACCTACGGCCGGGCACGTATCGGTTGGTGGAAGACCAGCCAACCAGTTACCGCGATGGACTGGAGACGGTAGGTACTGTCGCGGCGACTACGAACCAGAACGACGAGTTCGCCGATATCAACTTAGGGCCGGGCGTCGACGCAGTTGATTACCTGTTCGGAGAACACCCGGCTGGCTTCTCGAAACGTCGCTTTCTTACGGCTCGGTGACGCCTGTAGGGACGCTGATTCGCTTTGAGCTTCTGGCGTCCAGGCTTGCCTCGCAGTCTTTCGCAACACCGCTTCTTGCGGTTTGCCCCGTCTCACGGTTCGCGCCCTGAAGCCCAGTAGCTGCCAATCCGCGTCTTCGATTGTTCGGTGACCATCTGTATCGCCATGTCAAATTGGCGAAACTTTTCCGATAATAGCGATTCTTCAAAGTCTAACGATCGCGTCGCCGATAACGATTACGCTGGCTTTAGTACAGTCAGCCATCGTTATGGCTATTCATATCGCCGTTCTTGGCGCAGGGGGCACCATGCACGTTTTGATACGTGTGGTTACGAGTTTGGCTTTCCTACTTGCGGCACTTTCGTGCCTGCCGTCCATAGGCGCTGAGAGCGAGGCCTCCGGCGGCCCAGATTCTCTTCACGATTGGGGATCATTTTGAGGGACTC
>CAZUAH010000200.1:0-22695 GCA_964617665.1 uncultured Pirellulaceae bacterium | reverse complement strand
GCCATGCCCGTATTTGGCACGGAGCGCCAAACCTCAAGGAACGCTTCTCGCATGGTGGGCATTCCGCCCCCGCCCACAGGCTCGTCGTGTTTCTGCCTCATCGTATTCTGAAGCTGGCCGGAGATGAACACGAGCTCGCCCTGGCCCCATAATTCTCGCCAATCCCCGATGATCGAGGTCAGCAGCCGGGCGTATTGGTGAGCCCGGCCTTGATTGCCTTCGCCTTGCCACCAGATAGCTCCCTTGAGGGCAAAGGGCGCGACCGGTACGATCATGCCGTTGTACAAGCCTGAGGGCCGTCCGCGGGGATGGCCGGTGTTTGCCGGGCGCGGTTCGCTCAATTGCGGCTTCGGGCCTTGTCGCCCGTTGGCGTTCCACTGTCGGTTGGCGCTCCGCCAGGCGTTGATAGCTCGCTGGAACCTGTCGTTTGCCTCCACCCACGCGGGATGGTTTCGACGGAAGCTATTAACGAATTCTCTATAAGCGGGATCCGCGATCGTCTCAGGCGACGCCCAGGCCTCGCCGGGTGTCCCGGAGACGCAGTCGTGAATCAAGCCCACCGGCACACCAAGCTCCTGGTGCAGGTGTTTCCCGAAATAGTATCCGTTGGCGGCGAATTCCGCCGCGTTGGTTGGGTCGCATCGCGTCCAACTGCCCCGGCAGTCTTCCTGCGGTTCGTCGGTGGAGTGCATTTCTACCTTGAACAAGCGGATCTTTGGGAAGTCGATTTCCTCAAGCTCCTCTTGATCGGCGTAACCCTTGAGCGAGGTCGCCATGTTGGATTGGCCGCCGCAGAGCCAGACTTCGCCTACGAGGATATCCGTCAACTCAATCGTGTTGCCGCCGGCGATAGTCATGTTGCGCGGTTCGCCGGGCTCGAAGGGGCCGATCTTCACCTGCCACTTGCCGTCTTCGCGGGTCGTTGCGGTGGCGGCCTTTTCGTTCATGGTGACGGTCACCTCTTCACCCGGCTCAGCCCAGCCCCAGATCGGAACCTTCCTTCCTTGCTGTAACACCATGTGCGAGCCGATAATCGACGGCAGGCGGACCTCGGCTTGACTGGCTTTCCCTAGCAGGGAAATCAGCAGGGCGACGGCAACCGTTTTCGTTCTGTCCATGAGGAACTTCTCCAGTCTGGTCGGCATTGTACGCATCTTACTACTGCGCGGTCCCAACAGAATAGAACGCGGAGTTCGGGTTCCCCAAGGCTTCTCTATCATCCAGTGACACGGGTGTGGCGTCATGCCGCTTCCACACGCGTCCGTAGCCCTCTCGGTACGTGTTCCACATCGAGACGGCAAACGGCGTGGCGGCATTCCTGTCCAGCCGGAATGTTCGCCCCGTCAGGTCCCAGGCTCGATCAAAGTAGTCGAACAGTGGCGGGTGGTTCCAGGTGTCAGTTTGCTCGAAAATCCGCGCCGCCAGCACGATACCGGCCATGCCGGACAGGTTGATCGCCCGATATGGGATGCCGGTGAGATGCATGTTGTCGGCGGACGGTTTGCCGACGTGGAGGATTCCCCACTCGGGAAGACCAATATTCCGTTGTTCATAAGGCAGAGCCATCACCGGGTGTTTGGGATGGGTCGGGCCCCACCGCGGGTCATGGGTCGCATCGACCTCTGCCTGTGTCACGTAGAAGGTCTGATCATCTTCCTGGAAGGTCAGCTCTCTGCCCTTCCGTGGATCGGAGCCGATCCCGCTCATGGCTTTGTCTCCCAGCATGAGTCCGGCGAAGAGGATCGGCCATTTGCGACCCATCTGGTGCCCGCCGTTATGCGGCCAGAATCCACCGCTGCTGAAGATGCCGAAGTTATCGATCCCGTATTGCACGAACCGAATGAGCAACGTGTCCTTGTTGGGAAGATCGAGCGTCAGGAGCAGCGCCGCGTCGCCGGTCTGTTTGGCCACTTCCCGGCCGTAGTTGGGCATGTTGTCGGCTGGGTGAATATCCTGGCTCTTGTAGTGATTCAGATGACTGAGCCAGGGACGCTCAAACCAACGCTCCGCTTCGCTCAACGTCGGTGCCTCGGCAACAGGTGCCAGCGAGGGAAGCAACTGCTTTTTCAGTTGGCTGACATTATGGAGCGGTTTCTCTTCTCCGCAGAACGGAGGCCGGAACGTTCCTTCCGACGGCGCTTCAGCCAAACAGGTCAATACGGCGGCTGTCTTCAGTTCGATGAGCTTACGGCTGGTCGTATCCGTATTGGAAATCGTAGAAACGAGCGAGACGTTCACGTCCATCTCAAACGGCGTTTGCACCGACAGTCTTGGGTTGAAGTTCCACGCCCGGCGGTCATATCCCTGCTCGTGAGCCGGCATCGGATTGGCCATCGAGCCGTTCATGCCGTCGGCAAATCCAGGACTAATCTCGGTCACCACCAACGGCCCCACAACCCACCAGTCACCGTTGGCGAATTGACCGCATGGATACTCGTTGTCGAAGGTCCATGTGATGCCAAATTGGCTCAGAGACGCACAGTTTTGGGCACAGGATGTACCCATTCCATCCTCCCCTCGCACAACGCTCAGCATGATCAAGTGAGAGGTGGCCAGCACCGCGAGAGCCTTGAAGAAGTTATTCGTCACGTGGTGTCCCCTTCAATGAAAGTACTGCAAGTGGAAGTCGAACACACTTTCCGATGCGTTTTTCCAGAACGTCCAGTTGTGAGCCGAGTTCACCTTCGTCGATCACGCCTGGGAGGCCGTCTGTCCGATCGCGTAGAGCGTCGATCGTCTCTTGCATCACGCACATCGGTTCGCGCAACTGGCTTGGCAGGATAGGGATCGGGTGACAGGAAGGTTATGTTCTTGGCTGGCGGAAGGTTGTTGCGGTACTGCTTGTACGTGGCGTCGACCCAGGGGTCCCACGTTTGCCCTTGGCGTTTCGCGCTGTCGATGACCAAGCCGGCATGTTCCTTGAGGATCTTCACGTGCTCGGTATCGTCCTCGGTCATCCAGCGATCGCAGTAGTCGCAGAATGCATCGTGATTCCACATGTCTTCGGCGTGCATGATTCGGATTGACAGCGCCGTCGCGATCCAGGCGTGGCTGGTGCAGCATCGCCGATAACCTTCGGCCGTTCTGCCGGGTTGCGAGAACTTCGTTCCTTTTCCGTCGTTTGGCCATTCGGACGGGTGAATCGGCTCGGCGAAAAAGCCACGTTTGTCCTGGTCTGGGTACAGCTCCCAGCCGCTCTTGCCGATGTGCCCGGCAAACAGTGCGGTGGCGCCGGTCCAGCCCTTCCCGTAAACCGTCTGGTCGTCTTCTTGGAAGATGATGTGCGGAAAGGTCTTATCTGGCCGCGCCATCGCTTCGCTGCCGAACATGATGCCGGCGAAGACAATCGGCCATTTCCGCCCCTGGCCGTGTCCGCCCAAGGTCTCCCACCCACCCCAGCCGGCTTCCAGGGTCCCATAAAGATCGATTCCATATTGCACGAAGTTCACCAGGAGCTTTTCCTTTTCTTCATCGGGGAAATCGCACATAAGGATCAGCGTCGCCATGCCCCCGGCGCGTGAGGTTTCGCGACCGTACTGAGCTGCGTATTCAGCGGGAGCTGCCTTGTTCTGACGCATCACGTCGACCCAGCATCGCTGGAAGTGTTTGGCGAACTCCGGCGGGGAGGGCGTGCCCTCGACAGGTTTGAGCTTTGGCAATAGATCGCGGCGCAGGTCTCTCGCCAGATAGGCCCTATTCCCGCGATCGCAAAAGGCGGGTCGGAATGCGTCTGACGGCTGAGGTTCCGCCATGCAGGTCAGCACGGAAACCGAACGCACCCAACACCTGGCCATTCCCTTGGCCGGGTCGAACGGCCACAGCATCTGCGGAAACTGCCTCTGTTTCTCGCAACTGACAGACGACAGCAATGAGTCGCCGGGCTTCATCGAGATCGGTGGCGTGGATCGCATCCGCGCGTCGTAGCTGTTGCCTCGGTTCTGCCGAGAATCAAAACCGGATTTGCCCCGTACTGGATTCAGATTCAAAATCGAACCGTTCCGGCCGTCCATTGGTGCCGGTTCAATCTCGACGACCTTGACTGGCCCAACGATGTAGTAATCTCCATTGACGAACTGCCCAACTGGCACCTGTTTGTCAAACATCCATGTGACGCCGTATTGCGAGATCTCCTTGCGATTCTCGAGAGAGGGTGCGAGTGGATCTTCTCGTGCTTCGACGTTCGGCGCTGAAATACTTGCTGCCCAGATGCCTGTCGCAGACACCAGCATTGCGACCACCATTCCCATTCTGGCTCGTTCAGCCTTCGAAATGAAGCTGCGACTCCCTTTCATTGCTTTTCCTTTTGGGATGAAATTGAACTAATCGCGAAAGATCAGCGCCTATGGGTGGCGATCTTTGTCCCCACGGTGCTCCTGACTATAGAATATCCTCAGGCAGCGTGCGATGGTTTGCCGCGTTTTCCTGGCATGTGACCGTCTTGCACGTTATAGCAACCGTACAGCGACCGCAGGAATTGCGCCAGTTCATCTATCTCTCGCCGTGGGAGATGGGCGAGACGCCGTGCCGATCGCTCGAGTTTCGGGTGGTGAGCAGGTCGCGGATGGTTGGCGCGCTGCTGTCGTGCAGGTAAACCAAGTCAAAATGGCTCCGTAATAGTCCGGCTACGTTGCCGGGCGACTTTGAAAGCAGCTCAGAGCAATGGGTGCGGCCGAAGACGGAGAACGATCGATGATCGACGTCGTTACAGGACCAGGAGGACTGACTGATGAAACGTGCCCTGCACACACACTTACTCTGCGTTGCCGCATCCGCCGTCTGCATGTTCGTCGGTACTCTCACGCAGCTCCAAGCGGAAGAGGTCTCCGGCAGACTCGTCGCTTCCGCAGAACCCGGCTGGCCCCAGTGGCGCGGCCCCAGGCGCGACGGCATCTCGGACGAGAAAGGGCTTATGCAGTCCTGGCCGGAAGGCGGCCCTAGGCTGCTCTGGAAGGCGTCGGGGATCGGCAAAGGATACTCCAGCCCGGTTATCTCCGCAGGTACCATCTACATCACCGGAGACGAGAACGAGGAGCTGCACATCTTCGCACTTGACCTCGACGGAAAACAGAAATGGCGGACCACCAATGACCTCGCCTGGACCAAGTCTTGGCCGGGATCACGCTCCTGTGGCACCGTCTGCGAGGGGTTGCTCTACCACATCAATGCACACGCGCGCATTGTGTGCCTCGACACCAAGACCGGCCAGGAAGTTTGGGCTCTGAACGCGCTGAAGACGTTCGGCGGCAACAATATTACTTGGGGCATCTGCGAGTCGCCCCTGATCGATAGGGACCGGGTGATCGTCACTCCCGGCGGAACCAAGGCGCTCATGGTTGCCTTGGACAAGAAGACCGGGAAGGTGGTGTGGACAACCCCGCCCCTGGCCGATGAAAGGGCTGGATATCCCTCACCCATCCTCGTCGAGATGAACGGGCACCGCGTTATCTTCAGCTCAACATCCAAGCATTCCATCGCGGTGGATGCGGACACAGGCAAGATGCTCTGGAAACACCGCCACAATATTCTCCGTCCCCCGATGGTCACGACCACCCCGGTTTTCGCTCAGGGTGCCCTTTTCGTCACCAATTGCAGCGCCAAAGACGACAGTTTCTATCGTCTGGATCTCACACCCGACAACAGCGTGGTCGAACAGCCTTGGAAGGCCAGACTCGGTACACCACACTGCACGCCTATCTGCGTCGGGACCGACCTCTACTGCGGGTCGAAGGGGCATACCAGGGGATGGATGTGCATCGACACGGAGACGGGCACGCCCAGATACGCCGCCCCCGACCTGAAGATCGGTGCACAGGTTTTTGCGGATGGGTGCCTCTACTGCGTCAGCCAGAACGGGACCGTCTCGCTACTCAAACCCAGTGACCGCCGCTTCGAGAGACTCGGCCACTTCGAACTCGTCAATGAGAAGCGCGACTTCTGGGCTAACCCCGTCATCTGCGACGCCAAGCTCTACCTGCGCTACCACGACTCGCTGTACTGCTACGACATTGAAGCGAGGTAGACGGCCCGCCCGTCAGAACACCTTCGTCCAGCGCCTCGTGGCTCAAGAAACTCACTTGGCCCCGATACAGTACACGTTCGTATTGTCCGCGCGATCAAAGCCACGGTTTCGTACGCCCGCCCTCGCATCGTGGCAGGCAATTCCCAATACCGGCTCGCAGGTGCAACGCGAAGGGATAACGTTCTCATTCTTGTCGGCAGCAACGGAATGATCGGAGCGGGGGCGTGTCGGTGGAAGGCATCTGAGAAGGACGGGAAATCCGTGCTGGGAAAAACGGTTTCGCATCTGCTCGCACAAGAAGCCACTCGCATCACTCGACTGACCGGCTCTTCTGCTGTCTGGGATCTCGCCGGCAAGACGCTGGGCAAACCGGTCTATCAGTTGTTCGGCGGTAGCGTCCCGAGGCAAGGAGTGCCCGTTTATGACGGGTCCATCTATCACGAAGAGCTGCTCAACCGCGATCAAGGGTCAGCTTATCGCAACCCCAATGCGCCATACGGCCGCAAGCCAGGTTGGAGCGACATTCTGAAAGAGGCGATCGACATTTCGCGTCAGCTGGGGCACACTTTTGTCAAAGTGAAGATCGGCCGCGGAGCCTTGCATCTGAGCCGCGACGCGGGCAACCTTCAGGACGCGGCGGTGCTGCGATTGATCCGAGAACACACCGGTGCTGACTTCGGCATCGGCGTCGATGCGAACAACGGCTATCGCCTTGAAGACACGATCTGGCTTCTGCGAGAACATGGTGACGTGAATCTGGCGTTCATCGAAGAAATGTTCCCGGACGACGTTCAGAGTCAAAGACGGCTTCTGCACCGACTTCGACGCCCCCGGCCTCGGCTTCGAAGTCAACACCAAGAAGCTCGATACGCTCGAAGCCAGTTTTGATGTGAAGGCCTGAATGCCGGACGATCGAGTTTCACGGAGCCTCACGTTCGAGCGCGATTGAATCGATCTCGATGAAGGCGTCCTTGTTCCTTCGGTTCCGTAGAAGTACCAGTAGTCCATCATGTCGACCGTTGCACTTTGACGGCCTGCTGTCCAGTGCTGATCAGTTCGGGGAAGAGCCCCGGAGATCCTGGTGCTAGAGGCTGAAGGTGCTGGGAATGCGGTCTCGGTCGCGCCCGTATGTTGCAGCGCATCCGGTCGAAGGGGATCGGGAAGAAAGTCCCCACCGACGTTGTCGAAAAGTTTTGGAAGAGCCCTGCAGTTTTGGAGCAGACTCCAGCGCAGTTAATCTGTGTTCTCCCACTTCGGCAACTCCGAAACGCTAAAAACGCGCCCTTGCTGCAGGAGATCCACGAAGTACGAATTAAGGGCGAGCAAATTTGGGTCGTCCGGGCTTTGCTCAAGTCCTCGTTCGCGAAACACGCTGGCAGTGTTGAAGTGGCGGAAATTGAGTGCGACAATAGCTGCGTGAAATAGAATTTCTGGTTCGCTGGGACGCTTGTCATGCGGTAAGCCCAGTTGTTCGTCGGGTGTAAGGGAGCCCATGGACAAAAACGCCTGCTCCAAGTGGTGCGCGAAATCAGCGGAATCTCCGCCGTAACTGATCATGTACCAGTCTTTGTCGATCAAGATATTGAGGACATACAGGCACTGCGACTGCGGCAGTCTCAGGCTACCCGCTTCAACCGTGGTTCCATCCCACCAAAAGTAGACTGCATCGTAGCCCTTGAATGAAGACTTTGAGATATGGCCACCGGTGTACTTCTTCTTCACTTCCTTCATTTTATCGACAATCTCCGAAAGAGATTTCACGTCGGTAAGGTTGCGGTCAACTTGAAAATCCAAGTGAGGGCCAAATTCTCGGCGCATTGCGGTTAGCTCGGGCAAGTCGAAATCCATGTATCCCGATTTCCAGTTGGCTGGGACACGGATAGCACAACCGTGCCCGGAGTGCCATGTGGGCGTTGTGTTTGTGTCCACCTTGGAACACCCGCAACATGTCAGAAGTGTCGCGGCACAAACATGAAGTAATGCGCCATGGACGTTACGCATGGGTTGTCCCTCCTCATCCTTCGAACGCTCCGAGGTCGGGCTTCCTCAAGACGTGACCCCATCTCCCTCAGTGTGAAATGTCGCATCCTGACAACGCGTTCTCGAGGTCGCGGAGACCAGCGCGGGTAAGTTCTGTGCGTCCAACGCCTAACCGCCCCAGCTTAGTCAACGCTTTCAAGTGCTCCACACCGTCGTCAGAAATTCGAGTACCATCAAGGGCGAGGGATTCAAGGTTGTCCAATGCCTTCAGGTGCACCAATCCGTTGTCGGTGATTTCGGTATCGTTAAGGTCCAAATGACTCAGGCTTTTCAGCCCCTGCAGGTGCACTAGGCCGCCGTCGGTAATCTGGGTTCGGGCAAGATTTAGCCATTGCAGACTTACCAGTCCTTTCAAGTGTGCCAAGCCAGCACCCGTGATTTGAGTGTCATAGAGGCCGAGTTTCTGCAGGTTGCTCAATGCTTTCAAATGCGCCAGCCCGGCATCGGTGATCTGAGTACAGCCTAGATCCAACCGTTGCAGGGTGGTCAGTGTCTTGAAATGTGCTATATCGGCATCAGTGGCTGCGGTTTCGTCCACAACTACCTCCACAATCGGCTGACCCTTCCACCTCCCACCGAGCCTTTCAACCGCGCCGGCTGCCGGATCCTCAGACGCCGTTCTACTCAGCGGCGTCCGTTGGACTACTGCCTTGAGCCGGTTGGGCAATTCATCAAACGTGTCTGGTCGCTCGACGGTGAACAGCACGGTATCTCCAGACAATGAAACGGCAAAGGTCTTCAAGGCTTCTTCCATTGCGTCACGGCAGATGCCCACAATGTTACGCGCCGCTCTAGCCCCGAATTGTTTTTCCACCACATCGAAAAGCGTCCGATTCCATGATGCGGAGAGAAACTGTCTGACGGCCGCTTCGACCGGCTCCGGGAGAACCTCCATCAGTTCGCGGGCCGACTTCTCATCATTAGCCTTTATTTCGATGATCGCAAGCAAGTCGCCCTCCAGGTCGACGGTGACTGCCAGACAAACGGCGTTTTGGGATAGTACCTCGGACTTGGGAAACTGGTCGACCTTCAACGCGGTTCGCGACAAATCCTTGATCGAGGTGGTCGGCGCAACGAACGCAAAGTCGTAGTCAGTATTCAGTGAGACCAGTTGTCTGGCAAGGGCCGACTGTCCATGCGTGTCCAGCATGTGTTCCATTAGTTCTGGGTCCCCCGTGCATTCGACGACCGTGCAACAATCTTCTGTGAAATGCACCCATCCGCCCAACGTCCCCTCGTAGTACACCGTTCCTGCATGGTGCCCCCTTACGAGACCAGGCATTTCTTCAGAATCCAAT
This sequence comes from uncultured Pirellulaceae bacterium, assembly GCA_964617665.1. Taxonomy (GTDB): domain Bacteria; phylum Planctomycetota; class Planctomycetia; order Pirellulales; family Pirellulaceae; genus JADHUC01. The sequence goes on along the minus strand of CAZUAH010000200.1, from coordinate 13,338 downwards.
TCGGCGTTGGTATCTATTCCGGCGTCGGCAAATTGCTTCTCGTAACTCTCCAGCTCCTGCTGGCGATCTCGATACCTGGCATCAAGAACTCTGTGTCGGTCCACTGGTTTACGGAAGCGGAAAATCATACCGTGCTCGTCGCTCAGTGATCCCAGAAAAACAGCCTGTCGGATTTCTTGTGGGTCAAACTCGCTTTCTCGACGAAATTCCTGGAACAACCTCTCCATCGGGAGCCAGCAGAACAGATCGTTGCTGAGGATGCGGTTTGGATGAACGACGACCGCAAAAAGGGTGAAGTCGTCGCTGACGTACTGACCGATGTCCGGCGTCTTCGGATCTACGGTATCGCTCGTAGTCTGTTCCCGCTGGTGACGCTGCTTACCGGGCTGCGTTTCACTGCGTCTGGTGAAAACGAAGATGACGAGTTTGGAATCCAACTCCGTGGGCGACTTGCCTTCCATCTGAACGGTCTCACCATCCTCGATTGTCTCGGTGTCAGCGCCAAAGAACAGTTTGAGTTGGTCGCCTTCCAGTTCGTAGACCGCCCGCGGTACTAACTGTTCCTTTTCAGTCCCCGCAGCCTGAGTGACTTCGATCTCTTTCGGCCTCTTTGTGAGATCGATGTTGTACGTGCCTTTGTTTTCCTCCTTCCCCGCCCGCATGGTGATCTTGTCGCCAGCGATGACCCACGTGATCCCAATTGGCGTAAACCCCACATCGGGCGGCATATCTTCGTGCTCGATTGAATCCAGGACCCACGTTCCTTGGAGCTTGTCCTTCTCTCGCTGGAGAGTATCTTCCTGCGCCTCGGCAACTGGAGATTGGTCGGGGACTTCGCTGCAGCCACCGGCGCCGACAAGAACCAAGAGCATGTAGGTGGGTTTCATGGGTACGCCTCCGGCTTGTAGCCGCCTAACGAACTGCGAAGCTGAAATCTCTTTGTGGTTTCTAGATGACCACCCGGCCATTGGAATAGATTCTAAGCGCGGCCAGCGGATGGGGTCAACGAACAGCCAAGAAATCTCCGGGGACACGGGGGAAGGGTCAAGGCAATTGAACGCGACAGGTCGAAAACGAGGAGATAAACTGGCATGGAGTAGCCCCACAGAATCCTCCAGTTTCTCGTCGGGGAAATCGTACTCGCCGTGCAGGTTGATGTGCTGCCAGGCGACGACGGATCCGGCCTGGACCGCCGCGACGAGCTCCTGTCTTCGCTCGACGTTTTCTTCCTCAGCGATCTGCCGCAGCGTAAGGCGGAGCCCAGGCGCTGCTCGCCAGCCTAAACGCGGCTCCGGGAAGGCTCCTTTGTGCCCTGGCACCCCGCTTCCCGCGCCCAAATTCCGGATATCGTGCCACGGGCACGCTTCGCCCGACGGAACGGCTATACGCCGCACTCGCTGCGGGCAACAACGGCGACGCTATTGCTCGATGCCGGCGTAGACATCGCCAAGGTCCAGGAACTGCTTGGCCACCGGCATATCACTACGACCCAGATCTACGACAAACGCTGGCGGACAATGGCGGAGGCGAGTCATGATGTGCCGATCTGAACCGTCGATAGTTCCGGCTTCAAGGCACGAAACGGCGGATTTGGATGCACTACGGGCTGAGAAAAAGATCAGGCAAGAACGCGAGCGGCAACTCCGTAAGCGTTTCGTCAAACTTCCCGAAGATCAACGCCGACGCATCCAGCAATCGGCGATCGAGAGCACCGACGGTGACTTCATGCGGCATCGCATTCGCTCGAAGGGGATTGCCGACAACGTCACCACAGAAGTTCTTGAAGAGTTCGCAAGGCTTCATCACTTGGAAGTGTGAAACTCTCTCCGGTAACGATTGAGCCGAGCCGCGTGCGGACCAACCGCGTACGGCTTGGACCATCATGCCACTTTTCCACTTTCACCGCGTCGACCAATTCCCGTAGTAGCACGTCGGCTTCAACGGATAGGTTCTGCCGCCTGGTGTGGCACGCGAACAGGCATCTGCATGGCACGTGCACTCATTATGTGAAGTCCGCAATTATGTTGAGCAGAGGGGGATTTTTCCCTGTTGTCCGAAGAAAAGGCGAATTCATGCTGCACATAATTCCTCGTTCGCATGGTAGTCGAGATCCTCGTCGGACCACCCGTTGAATGTCCCGAAGAGAGACTACTTCACGCTTTCTTGACCCTTCTCCTCCGCAGTCGGCCGCACCGCACGGGGCGACGAGACTCGTGACGTAGCCACAGCAAGGCCCAATTATGTGAAGTTGTTCCATGGGATCATCCCGGCAAAATTCACAAGTACTGGGACTTTCGGGAGCCGCCGCAACGCAATTTCACATAATTCGGAACTTCACATTACGAACGTCATGTTGAGCTCAACATGACGTTCATGTGGTTTCACCGACGCGGTTACGATCCACCGATGGTTGACAACAGAGATTATGTGTCTAGGCGGGTTGGACGGCCGCTGTGCACTAACCTATGCTACTCATTTATGCTTGAATGTGATGGTCTTCACCTTGGCAAAATCAAGTTCGAATTCCCCGAAACTTTTTTTACCGAGAAGCTCCAGCCCTTCGATCTTTGGAACAAGTCGTAACTCCTTAACAGAGTCATACTTAAGGGGACCCGAAACTCCGCCGCCGCCGAGCAACGTCAACTCGACCTCAGTCCCCTTCACGGACAATTTCTCGATGTCTCGAAAATCAAACTTCAAGATTCGTTCTCCCCGTTCAAGCTCGATGTAGTGTCTTTGGTCCTTCCATCCGGGCCCGACAAAAATGAAGTAGCCATCGGGAGGGTCGAAATCGAGCGCCACATTTGAGACGGTACAGGTGGATCCCTTCGTGTCGGTCACTTCTGCCGTGAAACCCTTGAGAGACCACTTCGCTAGGAGATCACTTTTCTCTTGTGGGGTAGATCGAAGAATTCGCGCCTTCTCACCTTTCTCCTTCTCCCAATAGCATGACCCCCTCACGATCATACCGTCCTCCAAACGGCTGTACCGGATGTTCCCCTCGTGCTCCTCTTTGACAATAACGCCGCCGGCCTTGAGAGCTTCCTTCCCGTCCGCTCCGGTGACATAAATGTCGTCCCCGAGTGACATGGGTACGACCACTAAGACTTCTGCAACGAACAGTATCCCAAGTCGAATGCAGAACCGCGTCAGTCCACCTTCTTTCATGTGCTTTTCTCCTTTGTTTCAGCTTCTTACTTGCGATCACTGTCACAACGTATTCTTACACCGATATGGTCAGTGCCGTGGTATCGTTGCGTTCGTGGTCAGTAATGCACGTGCAATGTGGAACACTATGATTCTCCCTCCCTGAACGGCGATTCTCCTGTGCTCTGCCCGTGTGGCGTCGATGTTGTTGCTGCAGTAATTGATGCGATGAACGCAATCGCAAAACATGCGATCCCAGCGTGAAGCACATGCGGCCGCCATGCTTCTGGAGGATGGTGTTGTCCCAACCGAAAATACGCAACCCAGAAGAAAATGTCACCCGGCCAGAAAAAAGCAGCTATTTGGTTACATCGTGTACTGAGGTTCTCCTGACGCAGTGTCAGTACCATTGCTATCAAGAACGCGATGATACTTGACCCAATCCCAACAACGGCACATGCTACTAGCGCCAACAGGATGGCGTCTTGCCACGGAAGTCTGGCGAGAAGTACGAAAAGACCGACCGCAATCATCAGTAGAAGGCCGCCTACAAGAAGCCCGATGAAGATCCTCATTCGAGTATCCTCCGTTCTGACCGGTGTGGGTCTCACTGTGTCGGAGTCGTCCGGCCTTTTCGTGCCAGGCGATCTGCGGGCGTTACCGCAGGAACACTTGCTTCTGTCGCACACTCAATCCCTGACACCCAAGTCGGACGAGGCGGAATGCTCTCACTACGCCTACATTGTATTTCATTTACCGGGTGGTCAGCCACTCGCGTTACTTCCAGCTCGGCGAAATGGCCGTGACGTCGGTGTACGCGACAAATGTCATCAGGATCACTCTCGAGGGAGAACGAGCGAGCTGACCGGGCGGCCGCCAATCCGCTCTCCATCTGTTACCAGCCGGATCGGCCGCGCCGGTCCAGCGTCTCGTTCGGCTCTATCTTTCGACTATTTGCCTGGCGTCTTCTGGTCCTGTCTCGGGCGTGGTGTCGGTTCATCTTTTTCCGGTACAATGCTGTCAGCGTCTGTTGCAGCGGGCTGTTTCTCCGACGCCGGCTGAGAAGTAGCGCTCTGCTTCCCGGGCTGCTGAGACGTGGTTGGCGTGTCTGTCTTCGCTGATCCCTCTTCCGGAATAGACCTTGGCTTGCACCGCCTGACGAATTCGTCACGAGCGGAACCAGAAAGCCTTTGGTACTTCATCGTCTTGCCCTCAGCGGTTTTCATCGTGAGGATGTCGCCACGAACTGTGAATGCCAATCTCCGTCTGTATTCGGGAAAAGACAGAACGGCGTCAGAGACCGTGAAGTCGCTGGTTAGCATTAACATGCCCAAGTTTGCGGCATATCCCTCAATGTGACCATCCTTGCATATGGCGATAACCTCCGCCGATTTCGGCTCGAAACCCAGAAAGCCGAGTTGTGAATCCTCGCACTGGCGCCAAAACGAATAGAGGGATTCTTCGTTTGCGGCATTCGACGGGTCTCGCGGCTGGCGGGGTTGTGGCCTGTCAGCGTTTTTCAGCACAATGCTGTCAGCGTCTGTTGCAGCGGGCTGTTTCTCCGACGCCGGCTGAGAGGTAGCGATCTGCATGTCGGGCTGCTGTGACGCTTGTTCCCTCTTTTCGCACCCGCCAGTCCCAAGTAGTGCAAGGGCAATCACTGCGAACATGGTCAATACGCATACGGTTGTGTCTATCAGGTTCTTCATGATGTTCTCCTCTTACGCCGAACGAAAGTATTTCTCGCTACGGCCGAGCTAGCGCGGATTAAGGAATTATCCCTCGCTACCGCAGAGCTATCAAGCTATCCAGCGGTGGCGGCCAGCAAGAACTTCAGAAAGAACGGATCTGGCACTGACGAGGTAGTTAGGTACACATCGACGGGAAGCACTCCGCCAAGGTGCCCGAAGCAACGGCGAGCAGATTGCCGAACGCATCCGGCGGTGGCTGGTCGCCAGGAGCTAACTTCCCAGCGATGCACTTTCACCCCGGGCAGTGTACGCGTCCAGGACCGTGGATGGTGGATCGTCTCGGTATCGTCATTATGTTTGGTTGACTTTCAGGTAAATTGCTAACCGCACGTAGCCCAGATTCTCCGACGTTGACGAAGACGGCGCAAGAACCCAAGGTGAGTCACACGGGGAGATCGACTAGCATTGCAATGTTTTATGTTCGGCTGCTCGCCGAGTTTCACGCGGCGACGCTGTCGATGGGCCGATGATCATTGACGACTGTCGCGGGCCTAACCGACCGGGGTCAGTAACTGCGCTCCACTGACTGATCCGACCCACGCATCCAAGCGTCACTGTATAGCGAGCGTTCACGACCGTTCCTGAAAGAGTGCAAGATGACAAGTGGGCCGGCGGCGCACGCCGACGCGTCTACGGTGAACCGTTGATGCCATGAGCCCCGAAATCCTGAAGGGCGCCGGGGTTGGGCCAACCTCTTGCCCGGGCGGAGGCTGGGGGCGGAAGGTGATAGGCGGGAGGCTGCCAGAATCCTGGGGTGAGACGCTCAAAAGAAGCAGACGGGGAAACGCGCCGCAGGATTAGCCGGTACGCTTCGTGGTACGCTTCAGGTGGACTTCGGTACGCTTCCACCAAAAATATGGACAGAGTTGACGTGTCTGGATGGCGCCCCCGAGCATTCAACGATTTGTGTCCGCCAATCTTCTCCATTCCACCTCGATCGAGGGTTTTAGGACGCGGATGTAGCCCTCGTAACCTGCTCGAACGTAGTGGATTCCGTCGGCCTTGAATATCTCCTTTATCAACTCGCCGTTATCATTTACTGCGATCGAATCCATATCAACGAAGTCGACGTATTCGCGTTGCTCGATAACCAACTTGGCCAATCGTGTACCTTCCTGTTGTTTCTTGCGCATGCTTTCCCAGGCTCTTGGACAGGGAGTGATAGACATCCAGAGTATTCTTGTCTCCGGCAATTCCTCGTGAATCTTATCGAGTAGTTCTTCGAACGCCTTTTGGAATTCCTGGGGCGTTCTTCGGTTGAACCCCAAGAAATTGGCTCCGGTGTTCAAGACGATCAATCGAGGCTTATGTGGCGCCACAAGTTTGTCGAACTCCGCCGTCAAACGGCTCGTCCTGGAGCCACCGAAGGCCAAATTGTGCACGGGCAGCGGGTCGAGATCTTCTTTGGCCGTTCTCCACTGCGTGAAAAGCGAATGCCCGTAGAGAACGATTTCACCTTTGGCGATCGGGCTCTTTGGAAGCCGCTCTTGGCAATCCGCCCGCTCGCGGCCAATCCAGCCGATCGTTCCGAACACAAACAGAGCAAATGCACCAAGTTGTATTCGTTTCATCATGTCGTATCGCTCCGGTAAGCGGGTGAATGATAGCTCCGGCCATTGAAACCCCCGGCAAAGTGTCGTCAAACAACAAGTACTCGCAACTGTGCTGGATTGTAGAGTGTGACTGACGAACCTGCCAGAATTGTTTCAACACTCGATCATTTTTCTCGCCGCTGATTAGTTGGACAGCGCCACTTAGCTGCGACATTAAATCGTAAACCACTTCGATGAACCGAGTTGTGGCGATCTTGGTCTTCGCCCTGAAAGGGCAGCCACATATCAGCCCAGGGCAGAGTGAAGTCGCCCTGGCGACGAAGCGCCGCCCTGGGTCAGGGGTTGAAAAACACCCGAGCCCTGCAAGGGCGCCACAACGAATTCGGATCATTCGTGTCGCCCCTTCAGGGCTTTGAAATCAACGAAATCGATACCCAGGGCGACGGCAACACTCGCTTAAGCTCGCATTGCCTTTGCCCTGGGCTGATATGTTTTGGCCCCTTCGGGGCAGAACGGCGTCCACGCCACAAATCAAGGCTATCATGGACATTGGCCGTGCTAGCAGGCACCTAAGTGGCGCTGTCCGATTTGGTGATGGGGATTTGAATCCCCGTGACAAACCTGAGTCTAGCGTTCGATCGCGTAATCGATGTGCAAAGCAGCGTTTTGCACACCTCACGGCTGGGACAGATGCGTACGGATGAATTCCATCGATTCTTCGATGGCCTGCACGACCAGTTTCGGATCGCCTCCCCAGCCGCCGTGTCGGCCATCTTCGAGCGTAATCAGGCGATGCGGTCTGCCCAGACGCTCCAACTCACGTGCCATTTCGACAGATTTTTCGTACGGGACGTCTGTGTCAGCAGTGCCGTGAACGAGCAATGTCGGAGGATAATTCGCAGAAATATTTCTGATGGGGCAGAATGGCGTGAATTTGTCACGATCGGTCTCCGGGTCGTAGCCGGTGGCCACTTTGGCCCAAGAACCTTGCTGCTTCAAATAGATGAAAAACTTCCATCGCCCCGGACCGTTATCCTTGTCGACATTGGTGAGCACTTTGTCGCCGACCAAGGCCCAGGCGTCTTCATCTGAAATCAACGGGCTCTTGAGAAAAGCTTCGTTGGGTGTCGTAGTCCACTTCCCATCCACGTCGCCGAACCCCCAGAACGAGATGATGGCCGATGGTGGCGGATCGATGGCGAAACCGCTCATCAAGGCGAGGTAACCACCAGCCGAGCCACCACCCACAACAAGCTTGCGGGGATCGGCATTGAAGAGCTTCGGCCCCGACGTTCGAATCCAGTTCAGGGCGTCCTTCAGGTCTTCAATGACGTCTGGAAGTTTCGCTTCGGGTATGAGGCGATAATCGAAGGACACCACCACAAAGCCTTCTTTTTCGCCCAGCTCGAGAAATTGCTTGGGGACGGCACGGCGGTGGCCCATCATGAGCGCGCCCCCGTGAAACCAGGCAACGACCGGCCGCTCAGGCAAATCGTTGGGCTGGTAAACGTCCGCTCTGATCTCGACATCGCCAACAACTTTGTAAGTGATCGTCTTCTTGACAAGAGTCGATTCTCCTTCTTGCGAAGGCTGGGCGACTGCGGTCTTATCGAACAGCGGACCGCTGACGCCAACAAAGAGCAGGAATAGCAGGCCTATGGAACTGAAAGGGGCTTTCATGGGGATTCTCTCATTGTTAGTGTAACACCGATCACGATCCCACGCGCAGCAGAGGAGTCTTGTACCAGTCTCGCTTGGGGTCGATAAACCCGAAATAATCCTCTGCGTAGGCCGGTACAGCGGTCGCATCCGTTTCGCCACACACGACTCTGGCGCATTGGATGTAGTTGAGTACGCGCTGCACATCGGGCGCGCCCTTGCCGGGCCAGAAGTTGCGGCCATGACGCACGTGTTCGCCCAGTATACGGCCAGCGGGAAAATCACCGCGCCGGAACGCCGCCAGATTCGTTATCGGTGCCTGCGCTGCCGCCGCCACGGCCTCCAGCGAAGAGGCGACGCTCTCAATGGTCATCGGACACCTCTCGAACTCCGCGCGGGGCGTCAATCCCCGCCGGCTCGGAATCAGCGGGCCGTTGGACCGGGCGTTGATGCGGGTCTGTAGGCGGGCAAACAAGTCCCGCGAAGTTTTGTACGGTCGGGCTTCCTTGAAATCAGGATCGCCGAACCGATACACCTTGTAGCCTTTGGCTGTCAACGGCTCGCCGGTTTCGGGGTCATAGTAAAGGTACGCCCGATATTGTTCCTGCATATCAAGGCCCCACTGCACACAGCGGCGGAGCGGCGCCAGGTACTTGTCTTCGCCCGTCAGATCATACATGAGGAGCAATGCCTCGGCAGCGTTCCCGATCGAAGTCACACATGTAGCCGGCGGCTCGAAGTCGCGAGCCCAAGCTGGCTTCCCATCGTCTCCATACTTTACCCCTGACACCACGCCCCGTTCTTGTCTTGGTTCTTGACGAGCATTTGGCCGCAGTTCTCGGCGACCCGCAGATATCGGTCATCGCCCAGCACGTCGTAGGCCCGTAGGAACGACGGAGTAATGTGACGCATCGTGTATTCATCTTCGGCCACAGCGGCATAAGAGCCCGGGCTTTCGTCGGGCATCAGGCTCGGCCACGTGTAGATACCCTCCCAACCCCCGCCCATCTGCGAGTCCGCCGTGAAGTCCAAAAAGTGCCGACAGACGTCTTCGCCCTGCATCATGAGCCGATCATCAACACTGGCGCTCGGCGGCGCCGCCGTCTGGCCCTCCAGCCTGTTGGCGACGGTTTCATCCTGGATCCGGAACTCGTCTAGCACGGCTCGCGCACTCGGGCAGTACACCTCGGCAGCCAGGATGTTGGCGATGAGAAGGCAGCGAGCGTGTTTCATGGTCGTTCGGCCTTGCTTCATCATTCCGCTCCCACGCGTTCGCGCCATGTTTCAAATCGGCTCGACATTCGCTTCAACACTTCAGGTTCACGATCTGCGAGGTCCAGCGTCTCCGTTCCATCCGCGTCGAGGTCGAATAATTGCCATTGTCCGCCTTTGCGTGGTCTGACCGCCTTCCACTTCCCCATGCGTATCGCATGATGCCGCGGCACGCTCCAGCATAGCTGCTCGTGTGCCTCGCGTTCTTCTCCGCGAAAGATTGGCAGAAGGCTCTTGCCCTCCAAAGGCAACGGTTTGCGACCGTGGAACTCACGCGGGTATTCGACACCGGCCACATTCAGGCAAGTCGCCATGAAGTCGATTACGTGCCCTGGCTGATTCGTGATTGAGCCGCCGTCGCGAATCACTGCCGGCCACCGAACGACCAGCGGTGTGCGGATGCCGCCTTCGTAGGCACCCAGTTTCGTTCCACGAAGCGGTGTGTTGCTCGCATTGGCCCAAGCGAGTCCGTACGCGGCAAACGTGTCGTGGGGTCCTGGTGGATTGTCAGGACCGCTGCCAGGACGGATCACGATGCCGTCCATTCTCCATTTTTCGTTCCGGGAGTTTGGTCCGAAGCCAAATCCGCTTCTGCTGGGAACAAGACCGCCGTCCGGTGCCGCGCCATTGTCCGACAGAAACATCACGAGGGTGTTTTCTTCCTCGCCCGCGTCCTTGAGTGCCTGAAGCAGTTGGCCGAGGCCGCGGTCAATCGCGGCAACCTGCGCGGCATATACAGCCATGCGTTCTGCCTGCCAGCTTTTGTGTTTGTCGGCTTTCCAGTCTCGCACGCCTGCCGGTCGCAGAGCGAGCTTCCATTCCGGCGGCACCAATCCTGACTCACGCTGTCTCGCCAGCCGCGTGAATCGGACCTCATCCCACCCAGACTTGAGATACCGGTTTCGGTGCGGGGCTACGTCGGCTTCATGCGCATGCAGTGGCCAGTGCGGTGCGATGTGGGCAACGTACAGGAAGAACGGCTCCCTGGTGGCGACACTCTCTTTCAGAAAACGCAGCGCGTAGTCATTCAACGCATCCGTCAGGTAGAAGTCCTTGGGCAACTCCACACGTTCACGATCGACGTGGTACGGATTGCCTTGGACTTCGTGAAAGTAGCTGATTTTGGCCTGGCACATCGGGCCGAAGGACCGGTCAAAGCCGCGGTCCAACGCTGAATCCCGACCCTGCCATTTGCCAACCATCTTCGTCTGGTAGCCAGCTTGTTGAAGCACTTCGCCAATGGTGACGCACTTGTTGAAGTCCTTTGGTTCGTTCCAGCGATCACCCCGATGGCCAACTTGCTGGCAATAGAGTCCCGTCAGAAGCGAAGCACGCGTAGGTCCGCAGATCGCATTGTTGTAGAACTGCGTGAACCGCAATCCATCTCTGGCCAGCGAGTCAATGTGCGGCGTCTCGATCTCGCCGCCGTAGCAGCCGATGTCAGACCAACCAAGGTCATCCGCCATCACAAGGATGATGTTGGGGCGGCGGCCGAGTGCTTGTTCGGCGGCCACTGAAGGCAGCGGTATCGCGAGGATCAATAGAGCCATCAAAAGAAGTCTGTTCATCATTCTTAACCTTATTCTCCGCGGAACGCTGCCATCTCTTTCATCAGTTGCTCCACGATCTCTGGGTGGTCGGACGAAATGTTGTGCTGTTCGCTGATGTCCTTCGACAGATCGAACAGCAGCGGCGGATCATGTCGGGCAATAGGCTCGCGTTTGCGCGTGTCTGGATTAGACGAGCGTTCCTTCGTGCTAAGGTGAATCTTGTATCGTCCCGATCGAAACGCGATCGCACCACTGCTGTAAATCCACTGTTTTCGCGGACTGGGTTCGTTGCGCAAAAGCGTGCCGGTCAAGTCCATCGAGATGTATCCCCGCTGTTCGGTTGTATCCTCCGATGGCCCGGAGCCACTGGCGAGCTTTGAAAATGTGGCGTAGAGATCAAGGTTGGCCGCAAGCCCCCCGACGACGCCGGGCTTGATTCTGCCGGGCCAGCGGAATATACCAGGTACGCGGTAGCCACCTTCCCAGCACGTGCCTTTTTCACCTCGCAGAGGAACGGCTGTACCGCCATGCGGTCCGAACATGGACCAAGGCCCGTTGTCGCTGGTGAAGACGACGAGTGTGCGCTCGTCGAGCCCCGTGTCCTTGATCGCCTGCATCACCCGTCCGACCGACCAGTCGATCTCCTCGATCACGTCACCGTAGCGCCCGCCTTTGCTCTTGCTCTGAAACTTCTCAGAGGCGAAAACCGGCGCATGCGGCATGTTGTGGGCGAGGTACAAAAAGAACGGCTCATCCCTGCTCTGCCTGATCCAGTTGACGGCCTGCTCGGTGTAACGCGAGGTAAAGAGTTCCTGGTTGGCAGGGTACTCGACGACCTCGCGACCTCGAATCAGGGGCACTTGGAATGTGAACTTGTCGCAGTTGTCGAACAGCTCGCGATTTTGAACCTTGCCCTGGGGCGCAGGGACGTCATTGCTGCCAGGTGTGCCGTAGTGGTAGTCGAAGCCGCACTCCAACGGGTGAATCGGGGCCGTGGTGAAGTCCTTCGGGTAGCCGGCCAAGTGCCACTTGCCCAGGATCGCGGTCCGATAACCGTGCTTCTTGAACATCGCTGCCATGAGTTTGTCACGAGCATCGACGAGATTGGCTTTGCCCATGAGCACAGGATGGCGGCCGGTCATCAGCCCGCGCCGACTCGGCACGCAAGTGGCACCAGAGGAGTAGAAGCTCGTCCACCGCTGCCCCTCGGCGGCGAGGCGGTCGATATTTGGCGTGTTGTTGAGTTGGTTGCCGTAGCAGCCCAGATCGCCGTATCCCATATCGTCGACGAAGATGAGGACGATGTTGGGTTGGGCGGTTTCGGCAGCGAGCGAAGGTTGAGCCAGCGTCAGAGCCACGGTGACAAGTAGCAGCGCGCGAATCATGTTGAAGGTCCTTTGGCTTGTGGAAGGTCTTAGGCGAGCGGCAGTTTGGTTCTTACCCGCAGTAGTGGAATTCGCCAGAATTCCATTCGTCCTGTGGGGGTTCTGGCGAATCCCACTACGGTAGATTCTCAGCTGCCGCTTGTCTTATCGCATCATTCTACCCGGCGGTCGACCGATGGCACGACTACCGGCGATTCGTCAGTCTTGATGATCTCGTTGCGTTCGACAACGACGTCTTGTGCGTGTCGCGCGTCGATTGGACCGCGAACGTCGAGCCCTCGCGCCTTACCGGCTGACTCGCCAGGTCGGTAGAAACAGTTCTCCAGCCGATTGCCACGGATCTGCACGTCCTTGGCCGCCGCCGCGAAGATGCCGGCTGCGGGACAATCGCGAATCGTGTTGTCTTGGATTACGATGCCACGGTTGCCAGGCCATAGCGGGAGTTGTGATCGCCCGTCCGTGCGGGCGAAAACGCTGATCGCGCCCAGGACGTACGCCCCGCTGCTGTGGATCGCCCCGTCGCGCCCGACGTCCTCGATCGTGTTATTGCTGATCGTCACGTCCTCGACCCAGCCTGCCTCGCGCCAGAACTCGTACTCCGCGCCGATTGTGACGGCACTCATCTTCAATCGGCGGAATGTGTTTCGTTCGATAACGCCATCGGATGCCATAATCCGCAGGCCACGAGCACGATGGTCCTCGAACAGGCAGTCGCGGATCACAAATCCGGGAGCGTTACTGGCAGGAGTATCGAGGAAATCGCCCGGCTCGACCGACAAAGGCTCCGCCAATGTCAGTTTGAACACCGTTCCACGGCCCTTCTCGTTTCGCGGCCAGACTGTGTGGATCATCTCCAGATGTTCTGGTGATCGTTCTCGAATCGGATCGAACGCGGCAAGTTTCCCCTTCCCCAGCACCGCGTAATCGCCGGGACGTAACCGCCGTACGATTGCTCCCTTGGGAATCACGGTATCCAGGTATTCGCGGGAATACGGCCAAGCCACGAGGATCTCGTTTGGCG
>CAZUAH010000199.1:0-22880 GCA_964617665.1 uncultured Pirellulaceae bacterium | reverse complement strand
GATCATCCGTCGGCAGCGATCACACGAGTAGTGAATCATGGTTCGGTCCTTCGAAATCCGTCACAATGTGGGTGTTGCGTGGTCATGGCACACACTGGACCACCAATGCCATCCTAATACCAACCAGAACCGCCAAGCAACCCGAGTTCTGCTTTTTATTGCAGCATTCTCCGCCACTTGCGATCCGGATGCAGGCAGTCCGGCCTCCCTAACGCCGTGGCGCGGGTACGTACATGTCACTCTTCTTCAGCCCGTAACGGTCGATCGCCTCGAAGCATCGCGTCATGTCGATGGGCCGATCGTCGAAGTTGTTCGAGCCGAACGTGAACTTGGCGCCCATCTTTTTGGCCATGCGAATGAAGTTGTCATGAGGCAATCCGCTTCGCGCGTTTATCTCCAGGGCCACATTGTTGTCGATTGCCGCCTGGATAATCTGTCGCATTCGCTCGTCGGTCCACAATTTGTCGTGCAAATTCTTCACGGGCGCAGGCAGATACGTCGGATTCGCAAGGATCGTGATCGGCTCGGCCAATACCCGGAGATTGTGTTGTACATAGCGTTCCATCCACGCCTCGGGATCGTCGATCGTATATTGATCGGCCATCCACAGCTTGACCGGCTCGCTGTTGTCGTCGGGCATTGGCATGATCATGGTATCGCCTAGGACAAAATCCAGGCGTTTGCGCAGGTCCGGTGAATGTTTGTTCATCCAGTCGCGATCGTTCACCTGCAGACCTACGAAGACAGGCCGCCCCTCGACACCGTCCAAGAACTCGCGAAGTTGCTCGTCCGTTTCGATAGGCCATCCCTTGCCGATATTTCGCAAGACACCCACATTGATTCCGGTCACCGCCTGCCGTTCCATCGCCTTCTGGACGGCCATTCCTCCGCGAAGGTGAATATGGAAGTCAATCACTGGAACGTTCGCGCTCGCGATGCGATCTATCAGGTTCTCCTTCACGCCGTATCCTTCGTCGGATGCCCGTTGGTCCACGGCGGGGTCGAGATCATCGGGTAGCAAACGAATCGCCACGTGGCGGAATGCTGCTCGGCTATCGGCGTCATGCCCCTGCAAAGCGATCGTGCCGCGCGAAAGTACTCGACCAGCGCGGTCGGGTTCTCGGTGGCATTCGCGCGGTTGGAGGTAGTCGACCGTCTGGTGCTCGTTCACCCAGATGCAGATTCGATTCCCGACGACACGAACTCGCACGCGGAACCACTCGCCGTCGGGGGCGCACACGCTGTAGATGTTGCGGACCCCGTAAAGACTGCCCGTTCGTTTCAACTCTCGATATTCTCCGACGCCCTGGTAGGTGTTGTTGATCTGAAGTTCGTATCCCTTCTTCGGCCAGCCGGTCTGTTGGTACTGTGTGTGGAAGAAGACGCCCGTATTGCAGCAGGCGTCCGTGCGCACCTCAGCCTCCAATTCGAAGTTACGGAAGCTGTGTTCGCTGACGGGACCTTCATAGAACAGATGGCTCCGCGGGCCATCTGCGACCAGACACCCGTCTACGACGTTCCACGTATCGCTGTGCTCCGACGCCTTCCATCCATCGAGGGATCGCCCGTCGAACAGAGGCGTCCACTCTGGGGTTGGCTCGGCCTGCAGAATTCGGCAGGAAAGCCCCGTGTAGGTCGCCGTGGCCACGATAAGAACAAGAAACGCTCGTCGTAGTTGGAAATCGTGTTGCATGATGATCCTACTCTACCAAGAAATGTGATTCAGAAACACAAACTGAAAAACGTCCGCACCTCCAAACGTCGCACAGATTCGATCTGTTTGCAACGCATCTGAAGACTGGTGCACACGATTTGTCCCTCGGTTTCTGGTATTCCGACGGGCCGACGGGCGTTCTATACTTCCCACATGAAACGACGATTGGCCCAACTGCCGTTGCACACAGGGAAGGCGCCGCCGTGGTTGTTCCGGAGGATGACCAAGCTGGCCGGCGCGATCACAATGGCCATCGTCGACGAGTTCGGTCCCCAGGAGATGCTGCGGCGTCTATCCGATCCTTGGTGGTTTCAGGCATTTGGCTGTGTGCTCGGATTCGACTGGCACAGTTCCGGAGTGACGACGGTTACGTGCGGTGCCCTGAAGGAGGCCGCGAAAACGCACGGCGACGATCTTGGGATTGTCGTTGCCGGTGGCAAGGGCGGGACCAGTCGCAAAACGCCCCAGGAAATCGCAGACGCTGCGGATCATCACGCGATCTCAGGTGGCGACCAGCTCATTTATGCATCGCGCACCAGTGCAAAAGTCGACTCGGCCGCAGTTCAAGACGGTTTTGGCATCTATCACCACGCTTTTTTCCTTACGCCCGACGGAATGTGGTGCGTCGTCCAACAAGGGATGAACGAACAGAGCGGATGGGCGCGACGTTATCACTGGTTGGGTGAGAGCGTGGATGATTTCGTCTGCGAACCACATGAGGCAATTCAGGACCTGTCCAAACCGAAGCCGCGCGGTGCTACAAGTCCGTCAGCAGATCGCCCCGAGCGGCAATTGATGTTGCTGAACATGGTTGCCAAGGAGGCGGAAGACAACCGAGACGCCAGCGCGGCGCTCGTGCGGGAAAATCCCGACTGGGTCCTGCAGGAGATCATTCGTTGTACTGAAGGCCCCACGTTGTTTGCGCCCCAACGACATCGAGTGTTGGACGCAGATGTCAACGTGCCGCGACTGAAGAAGATCATCGTAGAAGCCCACGAGCAGCATCCAGATGGCTTCGAGACGCTGCTGGGGCTGCGCGGCGTAGGACCAGCAGCCGTCCGCAGTCTGTCATTATTGGCCGACATCATCTTCAATGCACCACCTTCCCGGCGTGATCCAGCGGTGCCACGAACTGAAACGGCGGGCGGAAAAGCAGACGATCGCAAATGGCCGGACTACTCATATGCCCACGGCGGCAAGGATGGGACGCCGTTCCCGGTGGATCGAGCGACTTATGATCGCAATATCGGAGTGCTGACCGACGCGGTACGCAAAGCGCGCCTTGGCGAAAACGACAAGTTCCACGCCCTTCGACGTCTTGCGACAATGGAATCGGACGACGAATAAGACGCTCGTCAAGTCGTAAAGGTCGCCAAGCGATCAGAAGCCGCGAGCGGCTTTGACATCGTCAAAATCGCGCAAATGATAGTCGATACCAACGTAGTCCAGCGTTCGGCATAGTCCGCGTAGCGCGACGCCCAGGCCGTCAGGACCACTGAAGCCGCCGAACTGTCCGCCACCTTTCACGTGCGGTTCCAGATCCAGGAAGACGCCGGGAATGCCACGCTTCTTCAATTTGCGTTCCAGCTTGGGAATCAAATCGCGGAAGTCGCGCAAGATGGCTTCGTGGCCAGTGTGGCCCATGTCGGCCGGAACGAAATGCTTCAGGGCTTCTTCGTCCACGTGATCCGTCTTCTTCACCGGATGCGGATGGCGATAGTCCTTGATATGCAACCAGCCCATCCCAGGCTTCATTGCGCGATACTGTTGGAAGACCTCGTCGGCCGAGTAACCCAACGTTACGACGTTCGCTCCGTCAAAAATCAATACCAACGCGGGATGGTTGACCTGACGGTGGATTTCCGCCAGCAGCTCGCCGCTCTGACCGACCAGATTCGCCTCCAATTCCAGACCAAACGTCAGATCGCTTCGGTGGCACACTTCCGCAATCTGGCCCAACTGATCGACGACCAGCGGCAAGTGCTCCTCTGGAGCAGTGCCGAGCGGATGATAGAACGAGAATCCTCGGATCAACTTCGTCTCGAAAGCGTGAGCCAAATCGCAAGCCTTCTTCACCTCCTTGTCCAGGTACTTCTTGAACGGGACGTACTTGTTGTGTGTTCCATCGTCCACATCCAAGAGCTTGACTTTGCCGACGGGCGAGCCAATCGAAGAAACGTTAAGGCCATACTCATCTTCCAGGTGCCGTATCTTATTGATCTCCGTCTTGGTCAGATTCATGACATTCTTGACGCCGTTGCCCACGTCGATGAATCGAATCGTGTAGTATTGCAGGCCCAAAGCGGCGAAGGCGCTGAACTGCTGTACCGGAGTCTTCTGATTAGCGGCTTCGTCGGCAAAACCGGATAGGATCACAGAAGGGTTGCTGGCCATCGTTTCATTCCTTTATTGATGCTGTGTGTCTCGTTCTTGCGTTAGGGGCCTCTTGAACGACGGATTGCCCTGTCCGTCCACATTCTGATTGGCCCGTTTGAACTCTGCAAGTGCACTGCCGACATCCTCCGGGCTATTCCCGGCCTTCCGACCAAAGTGTAAATTAAGGGCACACTTCGTGCTCTTCGCCCCCCTTTCTCTCTTTCTGTCGGAATCTCAATTGCATGTCAAAAGAGGAGAAGTCTCCCAGAGATAGAGTCATCCAGTGGGTCTTCCTTGCTGCGTTCACTGCGGTTTGGATTGCGGGCAGAACCTTGTACCGAGGCCAAGCCATCCGTGGGGGCTACGTCAACCCGTGGCTGATTGGGGCCACTTTGATGGCAGTTGTGGCGGTGGGACTCTGGTTTGAACAGAAATGGGCGAAATGGCTCGGCGTCGTGGTTCTTCTGGCGATGGCCCTCAATACCGTGGGCGGCCTTTTCGTGCGTGGGTTTGAGTGGCTGCCTGCAGCGGCGGTGGGAGTCCTGCTCTGGCTTGGGTGGGACCTTTGGCGTGTGCCGGTCGGACGAAGCCAGGCAGATGAGGACGACGAGCCCTTCCTGTCGCTGGTCCTGCTGTGTCAAGAGCCGGTCTATTTGGAGCCAGCCATCTTGGCCGGGATGGCTTCTCGCGCATGGGATGCCGAAATCGAAGTCGGCACGGAAGACGATGACGAAGAGGAAGATAATGATGGGGATTCGGAAGAAGGGATGGGGTCCTTCCTGGTCGGCGAATCGCCGCACTTCTTCTGCAGTCATTGGCCAGCTTTCATTGCCATCCACAACTTCGACGAGCCGTATTTCGACGATGCAGAGGAAGTAGCTCAGGCCGTGGGTGAAATGCGAGTACGGCAGGCGATCAAAGAGCATCGCGCATGGGTATCAGTCGATCTACTTCATTGGTTTGGCGAAGAAGAGGGCAATGAGGAGCAGGCATACCGCATGATCGCCCGCCTGTTAGCCGAATTGGCCGATGACAATTGCCTAGCGGTGATTGATCCGGCCGAGGGCAGGGTATTCGCCTACGATCCCGAAACCGAAGCCAAGCTGCGCAGCGACAATCCACTGGAGGGGCTTCGCGATTGGTATCACGCCCCAATCCTGACCATCGCGGGTGACGATCCAGAGATGGAAGCTGCCGTCGAAGAGGCACGCCGCCGATGGCCGGAATTCGTCGCAGCGTTCGAGCAGCGCAGCGACGACGAGGATGAGCCCTATCTGATCAAAGCTCCCTTCACCGATGGCGATGACACCGAGTTCATGTGGGTCAGCGTGACGGGGATCGAGAACGACGTCATCTACGGCAAATTGGAGAACTCGCCGGCGAATGTGAAAACCGTCGACGAAGGCGACACTGTACGAGTCAAGTTGGAAGACTTGAACGACTGGATGTGTGTGACCGACGACACACCGACGGGCGCCTTCACGCTGAAGGTATTGAGCGAGAGAAACAAGGACGATTCGTAACTCACGAGTTACTTCTCAATCACAACCGTCGCGATGTCTCGCTTTTCTTTACCACGGCTCAAGGTGACTGTGCGCCGTGTCACGCGTTCCTGTTTCGTGCCGAACATCTCGTAGACTGTCACGTACACTTTGCTGCGCATCTGAGTACGATTCGCATCGGTCCCGTAATAATTGGCCATGACCTTGTACGTGCCTTGCGGTGCGCTGTCCAACGTGTACATTTCCGGGCCGAATCCTTCAGTCACGTCGCGCGTGATCCGTCCGCCGGTCCGCGTGTTTCGGTTTTTGTAGAAGCACTCTTCGCCGGACGGTTCCAGCACGTGCAGGTCGACATCCGTTCGGTCGGTGTTCCACATCATCGTCACGATCAAATCTGCATTGTCTACTTCGACGGTCTGCGATAGCGACTCCAATCGAGCCTTCGCGTATTCTGGTGCATTGCTCGACAGTTCGCCTGCATTGATCCGTTGCAGCAAGTGCAGATACTCGACGCCTGCAATCCGGTTGACGTCCGGATAGCGGCTGTGCCACTGACCGCCGAGCGCCACTTCGTAGTAAATCATCGCCAAGTCGGCGGATCCCAGATCAGACAAGCAGTGGCCCAACGCCAGATAGATCTGCGGCTCATAGGGGCGGGCCAAAGCCACGCGACGGAACAAGGGGTAGGCTTGTCCACCCAGCCCCCACTGAATTGCAGAGAAAGCCACGTCGCGAGCCAAGACGGTATCGCTAGGATTCAACTCGACCAGGCTACTGAGCGCCTTCAACGCATCCGGACCACCGTGTTTCTCAAAACGTCGAACCGCCTCGGTGGACACGCCGTCGTAGTCCAGTTGTTGCTGATCCAGTAGTCCGAAGTATTTCTTTGGCAGATCCTCGCGATCCCGTTGTTTGCACGCCAAACGAGGCACCTGGACATCAAAAGCCTCGCGCGGCAGACGATCAATCACCAAACCAAGCGCCGTTGGCACCCTGAATTCGAAGCCCGGCATTCTCTCCATCTTGGCCAACCAAGCCTTCATCTGCTCCTTCGGGTCTTCCAACACCTGTGCCATCTCGTCCATCTTTCGCACGATCAAGTGATCGGCGGGGCTGCTCTTGACCACGAATTGGTCATCTTCTGGCTTGATGTTGAACCGCTGATAATCGGCTTCGCTCTCCAGCATCAACAGCGAGCAGGTGCGCCCCGTCACGCGGAAATGGCGGGCGAAGGCAACCGAGACGTCTTCGATCGAACTGCCAAGATCCTCCAACTGGCCAACGGCCACTTGACCGTAGGTGCGAGCAGCCAGTTCCGATTGGACCGTCCGATCGAACGGAATCGTCAAAACCTTGTCCTCGTCGCCGCGGCGCAAGTGCAAGTGTGCCTCGGGCTGCGGTTGGCCTCGGCCGACCATCAGAAGCGACTGTCCCGAATACACGAAACGCGGCCTTCCGGCGATAAGCAGGTCGGTCGTGTCGTCAATCGAAACGTTCAGCAGACGCCACGGTCGAGCTCGATGGGCCGTGGCAGCCGCTTCCACCTCTCGCTCGCTGGTAACCGAGAACACGGAGCCGCCGCTTTCGCGAGCCAAACGCTCCAGCAAACTGATGGCCGTGCCCGTCAAGCCAGTCTGGTAGGCGAATAGCGTTCCAGCGTTACCGGATTTCAAGGCCGCAGCGATCAGGTTGATATCCGTCTCGCCCCAAGTAACCGCACCATCGCTGAGCAGGAATAAGTCGGGCGTGGGCGTCTTTTCGCTACTGCGTTGCCACTGGGGCGCATTCGCCTCGGCCAATGCCTGACGCAGATCGGTGGCGCCCTCCAGAGAAAGCGTCGTCGTGTAATTCAGCAGGTCTCGGACGTTCTTTGGCGTGTTTTTCGTGTAGCCGGTTTGCCACCAGTGCGATTCGACATTGAAGAATAGCACGGCAAACTGCTGGATCGAATCGCGGTTCTTCTCCAGGGCCGTTTCCAGCATCTTCAACCAGACGTTGAATTTGTCTGGATTTGAACTGAGCGACGTGTCGACCAGAAAGATCGCGTGCGACGAACCGGCTTGGTTTTCGCCAGTGGGAAGATCTGGCGTGATCCGCGAGGCAAAGTACTGGCCAGTGCTGTCGTCGCCACCGGTCAGCAAGACTGTGCCGGCATCGTTGAACCGGACGTGAATCGACTTGTCGGCAGGATCGTCAAAGTGATAGAACGCTCGGCCGCCGGAAACAAACGGACGCGTCGCTGGGGTAACCTCGGCGGACGCTCCTGGCAATGCGGAAACGTCCACGTCGACCTTGCATTCGGACAGGTCTTCCGGCAGATCCAGCGAGTAGACCAAGTCATCTCCATCCTGCCGCAGATTGACGTCATAGCCAACGACGATTCGGTGCAACTTGTTGGGCATCAGCGGATACACTTTGGCATTGAACACGCCAGCGCCAGACCATTCGACCAACGCCGGGTCGACGCGGCGGCGTACGACTTCGCTGTACGCGTGGGCAGCCTTTTCGCGTGGCACAACGCGAGCTTCCTTCACGTCACGCCACGTGGCGCTGCGAGCCTTGAAGATCTCTTGTGGCCCGGTGCCGCTGGCGCGGACCATTTCGGCTGTCAGAAAACCCTTGGATGCCAAGCTGTCGACCATGGGGCGATACTCGAAGGTAGTTTGCCCAAAGGCGAAGTAGTACAGGGACGCTTCGTTGGGCAAACGCAGCTTGAACGAGCCTTCCAACTGTTGGGCGCGATTGTTGTAGAAGTACAGGTCCATTAACACGCGAGCGCGGAACCCGTCGACCATCACGTTCACCTGCATGCCTTCCATGGGCAGGTCGTCATGATCGCCAATCATCAACCGCGAGGCATTTGGCGTGGCCTTGGCACGCCGCCACGTGGAAGCGGGCTTTCTTGGGGGCCGACGCTCGTTGCTCTTCTCGCCACTCTCTGTTGATTGCCCTTGGCCGCTCTGTCCGTCCTTTCCCGGCGCAGGTCGATCACCAGGCTCTTCCCCAGCGCCGCGTCCGCGAAGAGCGACAGCGTCAGATTCACCGTCCTCTCCTTCTGGTATTTCGCTGTGAATTGTGATTAACGGAAGCGGCTCCGTTAGAACGCTCGGAAGTTCGTCGGGTGCTCCGCTGCTTGCATCTTGCGGCCTCATGCTAGGCAGGCGTTCTACTGACCGAACGACTTCACTGACTTCTCCCTGTTCCTCCAATAGCATCTGGCGGTCTTCCGCGGCGGCCCGATTCTGTTCACTCAATAACCGCCGCGCTGTGGCCTCGTAATCGCTCCGACCCGCCACGTCGCCCCCACTGGGCATTGGACGCGATGAGTCCGCGCTGTCGTCTCCGCGTCGCCAACCAGGATTTTCCGCCGTTGCCGGGCGTGTCCGTCCAGATGCCGGGATCGGTGGATGGCCAAGGTCGCCCTCGGCCTGCCCGCCGCTCGGCGAGTAAGCACCCCCATAGGGACTCTCGGGAGCCGTGCTTGGCTCTTCAGATGGTGTCGTGGCCGGATCGTCGGCTACCGTCGCACTGTACGAGTCGCTTCTGTTCATGTAGGACGAGCTTGGCCGGCCTTCTTCGCCGTCGCCCAATCCTTCCGTCACGGCCGGCGGTCGGGATGGTCCAAGGCGGACTCCCGTGGGGGCTGGACCGGCAGACGATCCTGTCCCGCGGCCATGGAGCGGAGTGCCTGTGTAAGAACCGATCTCGTTGCGGAAGTCGTCGTCACTCGCTTCCGTTTCTAACATCGCTTCTTCTACGATCGTTTCAGTCCACTCATCCGCGTCCACAGACAGCTCCCCTTCGTCTGCGGGGCCAAAGTCAAGTGATGGCTCGTCAAGTGCGGGCACGGAGGCCTGTGGCATAGTCACGTTGCTCGACGGGGAGTTGGCTTCGTAGCCGGGACCAACCCCAGACCATCTCCTGGCCATCTTGGCGTCTTCATCCTCTGGTAACACCGTCACCATGGGAGCTTCGTCGTTCTGGGCGACGTCAATGAACGGAACGTGCCCGCTAACCACGAGAAAGGCGAGCAGCAACGTGGCAGCGATGGCCACGGAAGTCACGAGGAACCGGCGCCCGGGTACGCGATCGCCTTCTCCCGGCATCGCGGGCGGAGGAGATGCCACAATCTTTGATTCCTGGCGAATCGCTTCTCGTTGTTCGCCCGTCAATTCGGGGCATGGTTCGCCGCCAAGATGCTCGGACAACAACGACGAAGTGCGGCGGATGGCATCCACCTCGTCGCGCAACTCTTGCGAACCTTCCAGTTCGGCTTCAACCAACCGGGCTTCCGCTTCATCCAACTCGCCCAGTGCGTATGCCGTGAGTTTGGGATCGTTTTTGTCGAGCATGATCGTTTCCCCCTCGTCTTTTTCCAAGGTCTCTCGCTCTACTGGTTCCCGAACTGGAGCTTGGGAACCAGGAACTGACTAGAACTAGACGTAGCTAGCCCTGCACACCTAATTCGGTACGCAATTTCCGGATCGCTGTGTGGATCAGATAGCCCACGTTACTGACCGATAGTTCGGTGATTCGGCTGATTTCCTTGTAACTGAGCCCGTTTTGGAATTTCAGCCGCACGACCTCGCGCTGATTGTCCGACAGCCCGTTGACAAGCTGCAGAACGTGCCTGGATGTGTCCTGCGTCTCGGCCGAGTCCGCCTGAGACGGCTCGCGACTCGGCTGCGTGGCACTTTGCTCGTCAGTCATCGTCTGCATGCGTTTCTCCTTCTTACGCACGTCCAAAGCACGATTTCGGCAAACCGTGTAGAGCCACTCGGCCAAATGGCCGTCGACGTTGGATGGCGACTCTCTGCAAAGACGCAAGAACGTGTCCTGGACCACGTCGCGCCCGCGGTCCACATCGCCGGTGATCTGGCTTGCATAGCGCAGAAGTCGCCCCTCGTACCGCTCGACAACGGTCTCGATCCAGCGGCCATGTTCCATGCTGTCGCGGCCTTCCATTGATTCACCGGCAAATCGGCCTTCATTGACCATGACGAATCTCGCGGGACTTTATTAGGGGGAAATGCGAGTTTTTCCGGAATCCTTGTCGCTAGAACGACGGTCATGCTTCTACACGAGTTGGCGTGCCCATCTTATTCCGCGGCAGCGGTCGTGTGCAGCTATCAAAGGCCCACTCGCCTACGAACCGCCGTAACCCGCTGCATTTCAATGTTGCCCTAGAGTTCCTGGATTAGGTAGATTCACCAGATCTGAACAAAGGAGCCCCTCTGTCACGGAAGGAGTGCGTTATGGTGACGGGCGTTCGTGTGTTTTTCGGTCTGGTGGTTCTCTCCGGCCTGCTGTCGGCTAGTTTGGCCGCGGACAAAGAGCTTGTCGGCCGATTTGGCGATTTTTCGCGTCTCGAAATCAAGGGAGTGGCGTCCTTCACCGCCGAAGAAATCAGGGATGAATTGCGCGGAGATTTCGACGCTCTGCTGGCCGGCCATCCGTTGGCACCATTGAGCGATCTGCCAGCGGTGGTGCGAGAAAGACTGCTTGCGGGACTCCTGAACGAGGGATTCGCCGAGGCCGTGGTCGAAGTCCACCTGGACCGGGAGCGCCAGCGACTTCGGGCCGTCGTACGCGAAGGTCCCGGCTATGTCGCAGGCAGCGTGCGAGTGGAAGGTGCGGCGAAAGTCCCCGTTGATCGTCTGACCGAACGATTGACGAAACCGTATCCGCCTCGCGAGGCGGTCAAGCTGGCATTCGGGCCGGGTGACGGAGATCACGCCGAATGGAAGGACCGCGATGGAAAGGGCGTAGAACTTGAGTCGCCCGTTTGGGAATCTGGTGACCCTGTACGTTTGGCGCCAGTTACGATGGAGTGGACGGCACGGAAAGTCAAGTACGCCCTGGAGGACATGGGCTTCCGCTTTGCCAAGTTTCGGATAGACCTGAAATCCAATAGCAAGACACGAACGGCCGATCTGGTCGTTCACCTGGAAGACGAAGGGCCGAAAGCATCGCTGGACGAAATCGAGATTATCGGCAACAAACGCGACTCGAAAGAAGCTATCCTCGAGTACCTGAATCTGAAGAAAGGGACTTTACTGACACGTGCAGAACAGACGCGGATCGAATACGAGTTGTGGCGCTCCGGCCGATATAGCGACTACGAACTCAAGCCGGTTCCTCCTGAGTCCCCAGACGATCCCGTGAAGCTGCGCATTCAGGTGACGGAATCGCCCTTCGCGCCGCCAATCGACAAACCGCTCTCCCGGGAAGAGAACGTCCTTCTGAAGCTGCGCGAGTGGCTGGCCAACCCCGACCGCTGGCAGGGAGACATGATCTTGCAGGTGAAGCCCGCCGACTGGGCAGTCGAATTCGTGCTTGCCCCCAGCGAAGGTGTGTTGGCGATGTTCTGGCCGCAGTCCGAAGGTCCGCACGGACCGCTCGCTGTCGTCGCATCGAAGGATGTTGTCGGCTTTTACCCGGCGACTGCCTCGGTGAAGTTGGAGGCGCGAACGCCGCAGGGCGAGGTTGAGGCCAAGATCCAACTCAGGATGAATACGGGCCCCGAAGCTCGAGAGAGGCCTTTCACGTTCAATTTTGGGCTCCCGATCCGCAGCGATCGCGAATCAGGTTCGGGATGCCCGTTTACGGGCTCGATCAATCTGCAGCCCGCCGCAGCCATAGCCAAGGCCCACGCGCACAACGCGAAGTGTCAATGGGACGGCGGTACGCTGACCGTTTTGAGCGATCGCGGACGATGGCAAATCGGCGAGGCCAGCGGTGCGTTGCTAAGCTGCCGTGAAGGAGATCACGACGCGATCGAGGTGACATTCCGCAAGGGAGCCTTCGATCAACGCCTGCAGGAGATCCGCAAACGCACAAGGGGACTGGAAAACGCTTTCGACTCCGGCCGGCCAGTCAGTTCGTTCCTCGCCTTCTTCTGTCGCGAAGAAGTGATCTCCGAGCTTCTGGACGAAGTAGTTGCACGGCTCTACGAGTCAAAGACGTCCAAGAAGGAACTCGATGCCATTAAGAGTCAACTGAAGCCTCTAAGACTCGCACGGAAATCGCTCGATGCGGGTGCGTTGAAGCCGATCGACGAACTGGTCACGCAGCCCCAAGACGAGAAGGACGCAGAATTCGATATCCCCACGAACATCTCGCCAGCCGACAATCAACTCAATTCCGTCGCGGTGTACGCCCGGCTGGCGGTGGCGGCGGGCGACGACCTGTTTCCTCGCAATTCGTGGCCGTGGACGGTTTGGCGTGAAGCCGGATTCACAGTCGCCGGCAAAGGGAAATACACAGGACCACAATTGCAGGCCTTCCACGAATCGCATGACTTCGGGCCGGTGTGTTATCTGGCAATTGGCGCGCTGTTGGAGAGAATCCAGCCTCGCATGACGCAACTGTTTGCCTCACGTGGTCTTAGGTCCACCGACGCAGCGGATTTCCGCAAGGACTACGAACCGCTGCTGGATCAGCGATTCGTAGTAGGCGCGTGCTTGCGTCAAGCGTCGATACTCCTACGGGAACTGGATCCTGATGAGGTCCGAGGAATCGTCGACGGTCTCCCGGACGAATACGGACTGTGTTTCAAGGCATTTGCAGCCGAGTTGCAGAAGGATGACAGCCGGACAACCGAGCAGGCGATTCGCGCGGCTCTGGACCGATGCTGGGATGCGGGCTTCAAGCAGGTGGTCGAATCCCAACTCCGAGGTCTACGCGATCGAAACTCGGTCCGCGTGGGGCTGCGGTGACGGGTGACGTGCAATGCCCACCAACGGCATTACCTATACCACCATTTCTTGTGGAATGCCATCGGCAACATTCGGCAGTCGGACGGTATTGACCCCATCGGTGCCCGTCGCTCATAATTCGGCTCTTGGCTCAGGAACCATCAGAGGTCTATTTCGCCCCAGCGCGTGGAAACGGGACGGGTGCCGAGTTTTAGGTATCGGTGCCGGTCCCATTTTCGTGGTAGATTAGTCGGAGTCTCCTACCGTGACTTACCATAGTGTCGTTTGCGTCAAGCAGGTGCCAGACACGGCCAACGTTACGGCCGAAGCAATGAAAGAGGACGGGACGGTCAATCGTGGCGCACTGCCGGCGATTTTCAATCCCGAGGACCTGAATGCGTTAGAGGCCGCGTTGGCCGTACGAGACCAGTACGGCGGAACCGTCACGGCCCTGAGCATGGGCCCGCCCAAGGCTGGCGAGGTGCTACGTGAATGCCTCTACCGAGGGGCTGATCGCGCCATCCTGCTGACGGATCGCCGTGCGGCGGCAAGTGATACGCTCGCGACCAGCTACATCCTGGCACAGGCGATCAAAACGATCGGCCAGACCTACGGCAAATTCGATTTCGTCTTCTGCGGCCGGCAGGCCATCGACGGGGACACTGCTCAGGTCGGCCCGCAGTGTGCCGAGAAACTGGGTGTCACGCAGATCACCTACCTGGAAGAACTGATCAGGGCGAAAGAAGACTCCGTTGTAGTCCGCCGCAACGTGGGCAATGGATGGGAAATCGTCGAGGCCAAGCTGCCGGCCCTTATCACCGTGATCGACACGGCGAACGAGCCTCGGCCCGCAGCCGCCAAACGAGTCATGTGGCACAAACGGGCTCGCGTACCGCTTGAAGTAGCAGGCGACGTGCGCAAAGAGATGCCCGACGCCTCGGACGAGGACCGCCAAGCGGAGACCGAACGTCGCGTGGCCCAACTGGCCGAACGCGATTTGGTGATGGAACAATGGGACCTGGATCGCATCGGCGCCGATCTGGATCGGTGCGGCTTGTCCGGATCACCGACGAAAGTGTTCCGCATTCAGTCCATTGTTCTGACCAAAGAAGGCTACAAAGATATTTCGCCAACCGAAGAAGGTATAGCGCAGTTGATTCAGGAGTTGGTGGTGGATCGAACTCTGGGCTAACCCCACAGAGATATCTCTACTTTTTGAGAAGACAGTAAATCATGATCAGTGTGAATCGTCAGGGCGAAGTGTGGGTCTTTGCCGAGCAAGAAGACGGCGTGTTGAACGATGTCGCGTTGGAGCTGTGCGGCAAGGCTCGCCAATTGGGCGACGAACTGGGCGTCAAGGTTGGCGCGGTGTTGGCAGGGCACGACGTGGAAACGCTCGCCAAACGCCTTTTTGCGCAGGGCGTCGACCGCGTCTATCTGACCGAGAACGAACGGCTGGCTCATCTCCAGACTAGTTCGTACTCCAAAGTACTGATCGAGTTGATCAAGAAGCACGAGCCACAGATCGTGCTGTACGGAGCCACACACGTGGGCCGAGACTTGGCACCGCGCGTCGCATCGGCGGTGCGGGCTGGAATGACGGCGGACTGCACCGACTTGCAGATCAAGGACGTGAACGAGCCGCGTACGAAAGAGGTCCACGAAAAGCTGCTTTTGCAGATTCGCCCTGCCTTCGGTGGTAACATCGTTGCCACGATTGTCAATTACGACATGTGGCCACAAATGGCGACGGTCCGCGAGGGCGTAATGCCGATGCTGGATCCGGATACATCGCGCACAGGCGAGGTGATTCGCGAAGACATCCCCATCGAAGCGGCCGACTTGCCACTGAAGCTTGTCGAACGCCACGTGGAAGAGCGCACGGTGAATCTGAAAGGTGCCCGCGTGATTGCGGCAGGCGGCGGCGGAGTGGGAAGCAAAGAGAGCTTTCACCTGATTCATGAACTGGCCGGCGCCATTGGCGGAGCGGTCGGAGCCAGTCGTGCGGCGGTGGATGGCGGATACATCAGCAAGGACCACCAGGTTGGCCAGACTGGCACAACGGTGCGGCCGGCGTTGTACGTGGCTTGCGGTATCAGCGGTGCGGTACAGCACCGTGCCGGCATGGAAGAATCGGCCAAGATCATCGCAATCAATACGGATCGCGACGCTCCCATCTTCTCGGTAGCCAACTACGGCATCGTCGGGGATGTGAAGCAAGTGATCCCAATGATGATCAAGGCACTGCGCGAACGCCCCGCCGGCGAAGAAGAGAACAAATAGTAGAACTTACATAATTTCGGAGATTGGCCGTGGCGAATTTCTTTCTGGACAATGAAGACATCCTGTTCCTAATGGATCACATCGACGTCGAGGAACTGGCTAGTATCCAGGAGGATGACTTCGACGACGTAGGCAAAGGCCGCGTGGACTACGCGCCGGTTGACGCCGCCGACACGGTGGACAACTACCGTCGGATTCTGGAGATCGTCGGCCAAGTCGCTGCCGATACGATCGCTCCAAACGCTGAAATAGTGGACGCCGAAGGCAACACGCTGAACGACAACGGTACAGTTACCTACCATCCAAAGGTGCAAGAGAACCTGGACCGGCTGGGCCAAGCCGATCTGATGGGTTTTACACTTCCATATAAGTACGGCGGCATCAATTGCCCGAACTTGATCTATACGGTCGCCACCGAGATCGTCAGCCGAGCCGACGGATCGCTGATGAACCTGTTCGGATTGCAGGGAATCGCCGAGACGATCAATGCGTTCGCAAATGACGAAATCAAGGACGAGTTCCTGCCTCGGTTCGCCCGTGGCGAGGTGACGGGCGCCATGGTGCTGACCGAGCCGGACGCTGGCAGCGATCTGCAAGCGGTTCGTTTGCGGGCCGACCAGGATGAAGACGGGACTTGGCGGCTGAACGGTGTGAAGCGTTTCATTACGAACGGATGCGGCGAAGTCCTGCTGACGCTGGCACGCAGCGAGCACCACATCGCCGACGGGCGTGGCCTGAGCCTGTTCGTCTCCGAACGCTCGGAACATATCAAGGTGCGCCATCTGGAGCACAAACTGGGAATCCACGGTTCGCCCACTTGTGAACTAGTCTACACCGACGCCCCGGCGAAGTTGGTTGGTGAACTGCAGCGCGGCTTGATCACGTACGTATTGGCTTTGATGAACGGCGCCCGGGTCGGCATCGCCGCCCAGTCACTGGGAATCGCAGAAGCGGCGTACCGTTTGGCACGGACCTATGCTCACACACGGCAGCAGTTTGGTGTGCCCATCGAGCAGCTGCCAGCCGTGGCCGAACTGGTCACCGATATGCAAATTGACATCGAAGCAGCCCGGGCGTTGACGTACGAAACGAGTCGCCTCTGCGATCACGAGAATAACAATCTACGTGTATTGGAATACAAAGAGCTGGAGAAGGAAGAGAAGAAGCGCCGCAAGAAGCTGTCGCGCGAATACAAACGCGTGAACGCTATGCTCACACCGATGAGCAAGTATTACGCCAGCGAGATGTGCTGTCGCGTGGCGGATCACACGATTCAGGTGCTAGGCGGCTCGGGCTACATGAAAGACTACCCAGCCGAGCGATATCTGCGTGACGCCCGTATTACGACGATCTATGAGGGCACGAGCCAATTGCAGATTCTGGCGGCCAGTCGAGGCGTGTCGTCCGGCGTGTTCGAGACTTTTGTTTCCGATTTAGAGAAGACCGAATACGACGATCCGCTGTTGGCCGAATTGAAAAAGAAGCTAATCGACAACAAGCAGCACCTGACCGATGCCATCGCTTTCGTCAAACAGCAAAGCCCCAGCTACCTGGATCTCGCCGCACGCCGTTTGGTCGATTGTGCCATCTACCAAATCGTCGGCCACTTGCTGTTGAAGCAGGGCTCGGAAAACGATCGCAAGAAGCGAGTCGCTCGCCGATTCGTCGAAGCCGGCCTGGCGGTTCTTCGCATGAATTGCGAACAGATCAAAGCCGGCGACACGGCCCCCATGGACGAGTACGAACTGTTGGCCGGCCCCGTTCCGTCAACGGCGTGACGCTCACGCCCTTCGTCGTTTAACCCCGAGCCGGAAGGCGACGGGTATTCTGGGCGCCGCAACGCGCAACGCGCAACGACCGTCGCCTTCCGGCTCGGCGTTAAACGGAATCTCCCTGGCCGAAGATCAGTCCATCTTGACCGTCGACAGACAGTTCGGCATTTCGAATTCGGTGTTCACGCCGCCGGGTACGGGGAAGTCCATGTTGGAGATGATAACCTCGTTACCACGCAGCACAGGTTCGCTGGGCTGATCCAACCGGCCGTTTCGTCCGTCGCTCTCAGGCTCTTGAGCCAACGTTTTCACCGAACCGTCCGGGAAGACGATCTGCACGGCGTTAGCTAACGAATCGGCTACGTAGATTCGATCCGTCTTTGTATCGCAGATGATTCCGTCGCAGCACTTCATGAAGTCCGTCTTGGCGAAGATCACAGCCGGCTTGGGATTGCCCTGTGCATCGAACTCCACCTTGTGCAGCGTTCCGTCCGCGTAATTACCGATATACAGGTTGCCCTTGCTGTCGAACGTCAGTCCATCAGCGCCGAACGGCACGTCGGGGTTATACGTTTTGATCGTCGCAATCAGATAGGGGCTCTTCTCCAACGGTCGCTTCAGTTGTACGCACTTGTCCTGCAACTTGATGCGGTACACGCCGCTGATCATCGGCTTCGAGTCCGGCATCATGGTCGTGTCGCTGACGTATAGATAGCCACCTCGGACGATGACGGCGTTAGCAACGACCATTCCGGACGCAACTGGATACGCCTTGCCAGGCTTGCCGTCTTTCATGGGGATCTTCATGACGCGCGATTTGTAATTGGGATTCTCCGGATCGGCAAACCACTGCAAATCGGCGTAGTACAAATCGCCTTTCTCGTCGACACAGACCCCAAACGGATACGCTCTGCCTGTATCCGGATGCGGCGGGCAGCGATAGAACAACTCAGCCCGATTATCCGGCGTGATCTTCATCAGCACCGGCGGTTGCGTCTGGTCATTCACGTTTGGCACCGTCAAGATGATGTTGCCATCCGGCATCAAGCACAGGCCGTCGGGTGTATTGCAGTATTCCGGAAGCTCGACCAGCAATTCCGCCTTCTTCAGCGGCTGTGCAGCGTGCAGCGTTCCGAGCGTCACACTCACGATCAACAACGACAATAGGGCTGACCTTCGCGGCAAAAACCAGATAGTCGACAACATGTTTGTTTCCCCTGTTCAAACAGAAGCATCAATGAAGGTGGGTCACGGTATGCAAGAAACAAGCTTATTGTAACGGTCCGGTCACCGTCAAGCGGCTACGTGTCCCCGCCTTTACCGAATCACGACGCTCGGTCAAAATGTCCGTCGGTCGAGCCGGTACTGAAACACGGGTAGCCCCCTCCGGCTCTTCAACTGCTGGACAATTCGACCCTTCGACTTCCCCGGAGCGACAAATATGGCGGAGATGACATCGGCCGAACGTGTGATTGCGGCATTGCGGAACGAGGAGCCCGATCGCGTCCCGCATTTTGAGTGGATCCTGGACAGCCACGTGCGCGAGGCCATTCTACCGGGCTGCGACTTGGAGGAGTTTACGCTGCGCATGGGGCTAGATGCGATCTTGACACAGCCGGACTTCCAGCGTGAGCAAGTGGCCGAGAACCGGTATCGCAACGAATACGGCATCGTATACGAACAGACCGAGGAAGAGCACGTAGTGGCAATCGAAGGTCCGATCGCCACGATGGATGACCTGCGAAACTACGAACCGCCCGATCCGCATGCCCCTCATCGGTTCGAGAGTCTCAAGAGACTCGTCAGCCGGTACAAGGGGCAAGTGGCGATCGGTGTCCACGTGAACGACGTGTTTTCGATCCCGCGCAACCTAATGGGCTTTCAGAATCTTCTGATGGCCTTGGCTGCTGAGCCGGAGTTGGTGAAGGGAATCGTGGACATGTCGGTCGAATTGAACATCGAATACGCCAAGGAGTGTGCCCGCCTTGGTGCCGATTTCGTGTTCACGGGCGACGACTACTCGTCGACGGATACACCGCTGATGTCGCCTCAAACGTTCCGCGAGTTGATGTATCCGGGGTTGAAGCAGGTGTTTGCCGGTTTCAGAGATCAAGGCCTGTTGACTGTCAAGCACAGCGACGGCAACATTCTACCGCTGTTGGATATGATCCTGGATGCCGCACCTCACTGCCTGGATCCGATCGACCCGAACGGCGGATTGGACATTGCCAAGATCAAACAAGAGTACGGCGATCGTTTCGCACTGAAAGGCAACGTCGACTGCGCGCACCTACTAACGTTCGGCACAATGGAGGAAGTCGTTCAGCAGACGAAGGAAGTGATCCGCGCAGCAGCCCCCGACGGCGGCTTCATCCTCTCGTCCAGCAATAGCGTTCACTCAAAGGTCAAGCCGGAGAACTACCTGGCCATGTGGAACACGGTCAGGACATACGGCACCTACCCCATCAACGTCGACGCCCTGGAGACGACCGGTGCCGGAGCAGCCTTCGGCTGATCTGCCAGCAGTGATCCCAAAGGGATCGTCCTATGTGAGCCCAGAGGAAACGTAGCACGGGCCGACGGCCGTGTTCCCCACCGTCGTCATATCAAGTCGCAAAATGGTCTTCGGGCCAAAGGCCCTGCGATCTACCTAGCCCAGGCGAACGGACCTGATTCTTGGGCAAAACAACGAGGCGTCGCCGCTGTCGATCCTCTTGACCTAGATCAATTCTGCCGACTTTCCACGCGTCTGGGATTGCGAATCTTGGTAGTATGTTTCGCTGGTAACCACGCAGGGGAGTTCGCCATGAAGTCATGCAAAGTGTCGATAGTGCTGCTCTTGTTTCTGCTGGTTGGCTGTGGGCAAGAGCCGGAGCCGCCCAAGCCAACAACGTCGGTAGCGGAAGACCCGCAGCCGCCTGTGGAACCGGCCGAAGAGCCCGAAGTGGAAATAGGCGATCCGGACGGTGTCGAGGAACGCAAAGCGCTGGAACGACAGCCAAAGGCGGAGATCAGCAAGACGGATGCCACGAAGAACCCCAAGCCAACGATAGAAGATGCGGAAACAGTTGCGAGCAACCCGGGATCAATCCCGGATCAACAAGAGTCTCTTTCGAGAGAACAAGCTATTGCCGAACTTAAGAAGCTGGGAGCTTACGTCTCTGGTGACCAAGCACTCTTCCGGAGCAACACGAAGGGAACAGACGCCGCTTTGGAGCATCTGAAGAAGCTGACGAACGTTACGGAAGTGCATCTCAACAACACGCAGGTGACAGACGCCGGTCTGCAACATCTAAAAGGAATGACGAATCTCAGAACTCTGTACTTCAGCAGCACGCAGGTGACGGACGTTGGCTTGGAGCATCTGAAAGGATTGACGAATCTTGAAAAACTTCACCTCGACAACACTCAGGTGACCGGCCCCGGTTTGGAACACCTGACAGCACTGACGAACCTCTTAAGGCTTCGCCTCGACAAAACGCAGGTGACCGGCCTTAGTTTGGATCACCTGAGAACGCTGACGAACCTTGAATTCCTTGACCTCAGCGGCACGCAGGTGACGGACGCCGGCCTGCAGCACGTGGGAGCACTGACGAACCTGAAATTGCTAAACCTCAGCGGCACGCGGGTGACAGACGCCGGCCTGCAGCACCTGAAAGGAATGACGAATCTCCTGACTCTCTTTCTCCACAGCACGCAGGTGGCGGACGCCAGTTTGCAGTATCTGAAAGGAATGACGAATCTCAGTCGTCTGTACCTCAGCAACACGAAAGTGACGGACGCCGGTCTTGAGCATCTGAAAGGAAAGACAGAACTCGTAGCTCTGAACCTCAACAACACTGACGTGACGGACACCGGTTTGGAGTGCCTGCAGGAAATGACGAAACTTGGTAGCCTAAGCCTCGCCAACACGCAAGTGACGGACGCAGGTTTGGAGCACCTGAAAGGACTCAACATCGACGAATGGCTGGACCTATCCGGCACGCAGATAACAGACGCTGGTCTGGTGTACCTGAGAGGGATGACCAACCTCAGAGTACTGTACCTCGGCGACACGCGGGTGAGGGACGCCGGTTTGGAGTGCCTGAAGGAAATGACGAAGCTTGGTAGCCTAAGCCTCGCCAACACGCAGGTGACGGACGCCGGGTTGGAGCATCTGAAAGGACTCGACGTCGAATGGCTGGATGTATCCGGCACGCAGGTAACGGACGCCGGTCTTCAGCACCTGAAAGGAATGACGAGACTCTCTAGCCTAAACATTGGGAACACGAAGGTGACCGATGTGGGGATTAACGAGTTGAAGGGAAGTTTGCCACGCCTGCGAATACAACGCGGACAAGTCAGGTAGGTATGGTGCAGGACAATACGCCATGAGAGCATACGGCGTATTGGGATGTCCGCCGCCAGAATCGTCGTCAGTCAAAGGGCCTTAGGAGAGCAAGGGCTCGCAGGTCGGACAGTCCGAGAATGGGATCGATCGTTTGCCTGAAGGGTGGAGTCATGGAAAGCCAAACGCTGGGCCATTATGGCGGAATTCCACGATTTCCGTACTTTTGCAGCATTTTTGGCTTGGCTTGCACTACGCATGTCCTGCGGTTCCTTTGGTCGAGTCCCAGCGGCCGCGCTACCTTGATCGTTTCGCTGCTCTTCATGCTCTTGCTCATCACGGTGTTTCAGCGACTCAAGAACATTGGAATCCATCCTGGGTGGTGCCTCCTGATGCTAGTTCCGATTGCCAACCTGCTGGTGGTCATTGGCTGCTTGTTGTTTCAAGAGGGATACGCTGACACGAAGAAACTCGATATCGCCGGCAAGATCATCGCATTGACCCTCCTTGTTCTGGTTCTCATCGCAGTTGTCTACATCTCCGTGTTTGTTTTGGCCATGGCTTCATGATACAAGGATGGTCGAAAAAGGCGTTGATCCGAGCGGGGCTCTAATGTGAGGTCGACATGGCTGCTTCTCAACTCCTGTGGCTGGGTGGTCTGGCTGCCGTCGTCGTCGAGATCTTCTTCATCTTCTTGGCACACCGTCACTTCGGCAAGGTGCGGCGGATAGGTGCGATGCAGCCTACTCGTCGACGTATCAAAGGGATGAACGAACCAATGAAACACCCGTCTGCGCTTCTAGCCGAGCCGGTGTCCGGCCGTTTGCGGTGTGTTGTCGCTGTTCGATGCTAAGTCGCACTGGGAAACCGAAAATGACTGACATCTCTATCAAGGCCATCATCTGTGGTGCCGCTGCAAGTATGCTCATCATCATCGGGCTACCCCTAGTTTTCGACAGTGCAGTTACCCGGCTTCACTATGCGTCTGGTGCCTTGGTAGGCGGTTATGTCGCGGGGGCCATGTCAAAACGAGACAAGATAATGTTCGCCCTGGTCGTCGGAATATGGGTCGCATGGAGTGAGGTGCTTCTAGTGTTGCCGATTGAACATTTGTTCCCCAGGGGCTTTGGGGGCAGCTTCGGGCGTCTTTTTCTGCTGGCCTTCGTCATGTCACTGCTTGGAGGTGTGTTATCAACTTTGACGAAACGG
>CAZUAH010000198.1:0-22995 GCA_964617665.1 uncultured Pirellulaceae bacterium | reverse complement strand
AGCGCAGGAACCACGTATATATAGAGTGTCAGCAAGACGAACACCCCGAACGGAGCCGAGAACATGGCCAGCAACGAACTCACCAACGGAACCAAGGTTTTCACCACCGTCCGCGGTCGCCGCATGTACGGTGTCATTCGTGGGCGCGACGAGTCCAGCTACTACGCGCGCGTCTGTGGTCGTGAGGTCTACAAAGTTTTTTGGTTCGGCGGCGTTGGCTTCGGCGGAGGCTGGAGCCGCGATGAGTTGACGGTCGCCTAACCCACTGACGAGGCCCGGTGGCACGGGCCGAAACGCCTATCGGCGCCCGGGAAGCCAACCACAAGGGAGAGATTCTATGACCACCCCCAAACAAACCCGCACCCGCGACCCCCTCACCCCCCTCGACCTTGACCGCAACGAGCGCGACCGCCTACGCCGCGCCGTGCGCCGCGCCGTCAAGCACTGCCCCCACGGGATGAGCATCCTCGTCACCGCTGACGGCTTCACGGTGCTGGACCGCTCCGAGCAGGTAGTCAGCCGCGACGAGGTAGCCCAGGCGATCCGGGTGCTGCAGGTCGCTCACTCGGACGGGGTGGCCTGATCGCCCGGCGGATGCTTCGCCCCGAGATGTCGGATGCCCATCGCCACGGACCCGATCCCACCACCTCCACCGATGGCCATAGCGATCTGGCCGATGGTGGTGTAGGCGTCAGGGGGCGCCCCGAACGCAGCCGAAACGGGGATCGCGATGAGGCACAGGACCAGGGCTACCAGGGTGCCCCAGACGAGATTGGCGGTGCGGGATGTGGTCATGTCAGGCTCCAAGGTCAGGAAGGGTAAGCACGCACGCCAACCGCCCAGGCTTGCGGGGCCACTGCGTCTGATGCGTGTCCCGGTAGCCGTACTTCCTCGAGGACTGGACCAGGCGATAGGTCGTGGCGCTGATGGCGTGAACGATCATGACGTGGCCGGTGTTGTAATCGACCTTGCCGTCGCTCTCGTCGCTGTCGATGTCGTGAAGGATGTGCCACCGTCCAGGGGTCAGGGGCGGCGGGTTGCAGCCGGACAGGTCGATAGCCAGCCGTCCGCCCAACAACTCCTGATGAGCGATAGGCGGCGTCCACCAGCCCTCATGATGCCACGCGAGCAGAGCCGGCCACAGATGCCCCGCCTCGCGCGCCCACGCCCCGAGGTCAATCACGCCTCGCTCAGCCTCTCGAGGGACGCGACCAACGACGGTGAGCGACCACATGGCAGCGAGCGCGGTACAGCCCAGAGCTCGAGGGGGCAGGAAGGATAGGGCCTGCTCACGAACGAGCCCGCCGGGGTCGAGGGGTTGCGCGTAGTCGAGCATTTGGCCTCCTCGCCAGAGTCTACCACGCCCCGTCTTTTTTCGCCCTGCCTTGACAACCCCGCCAGCAACCACACTCAGCGCAGCCAATACCGGCGCGGAAAGCTCCCGAGCGTCCGCAGCCTGATCAAGTGGGCGAAGGCCCACGGGCTCCGGTTCGTGGTCGATGCCGACGGCCTGCGGTGTGAGAGGGTCAGTCCTCCTGGGCGAGCTTGATGAGGATCTCCAGCTGCTTCTCCTGCGCGTGCTTGATGTCCTCAAGCTGGGCGTCGATGGCTGCAGCGTGGGCGGTCTGGGCTGCCTGGAGCTGCTCGATGTCGTCCAGGCGGTCCTCCACCACGTCGAGCTCGGCAGCCAGCTCGGAGTCGCCCTCGATGCGCTCGACGGTCTCCCTGTGAACCGCGGTGGAGTTGCTCTCCACGTCCTGCGCCAGGGCGGCGTCGGCCCCGATGGCGCCGGTGAGGCCCCCCCAGATCGCGAGCACAGAGACGACGGCCCCGAGAAACCCCACGAAGAACAGCGCCAGCCACTTCACGCCAGCGAGCGAGCCGACCCTGGGCCCGTGCTGGGCGGCGAGGTCTGCGGCCGTGGGGTGCTCGTGGTCGTGGGCTGGGGCGGGGGACATGTCCTACCCCCTGCTCAGGAGGGCCACGAGCTCATCGCGGCCGTCATCTCCGAGGGCCTGGTAGTAGCGCTCGAGGTCCAGGCGCTGGAAGGCCCGGTAGACATTGCCCCGGCCGCCCTTGGCTGCCTTCTGGAGCGTGGACAACTGCTCGCTGGTCAGGTCGAAGATGACCCGCCCCTTGGGGCCCCAGCTGATGTGGACCCGGTGGTTCCAGTCGCCGCCGTTCCTGCGGCTGGTCTCGAGGCTGCTGGTCATCATGCGTCACCTCTCACGATGTAGAGCGCGATCCGGGTGATGTAGAACGAGGCGTTGCTGTTCTGGATGACCGGGATGATCTGCATCCAGTCCGAGGTAGCCCAGGGGTCCGGGCGAGAGCCTGCGTACTTGTTGTCGGTGATGATGCGGGTCGCGGTCGTGCCTCGGAAGGTCACATCTTCGGGCCTGCCCACCGCGGTCGCCGTGGTGTCGGCGTAGTGGTAGCAGACCTGGCCGTCGTAGACCTGGACGAATCGGAGCGTGGCCGGCATGGAGGTGGCGATCTGCCCGTCGTTCGGGACTCCGGCGCCGTCCTCGATGCCCCACTGGTAGTCGTTGGCCGCGTTGCGATCGACCCAGAGGCTATGCCGCGGGGTGCCCTCGCCCGTCGCTGCGTCGGTCTGCATGAACCGGATGCGGTCGCCGTTGTCGTTGGTGGCGACGTACCCCATCTCGATCACGTAGATGGCCCTGTCGCCCGGGTTCAGGTCGCCGCTGTGGTCGTAGCCGGTCTCGGCGTAGGTGGTGCCGGCCCCCGCGTCGTCCGTGACCTCCAGGCCGTTGCCGTTCGTGGCATAGGTGGTCAGCGTGCCGTTCGGGGTGCAGGTGAAGCTGGTCCCGTCGATGGTCTTGACGCCGCCGCCGGAGAGGTCCTGGGGGTTACTCGTGCCCTCGGCCACCAGATCGATGTCGAAGACCTGCTCAGCCCAGCAAGAGCCATACTCCATGCCGATGCGGACAACGCGGGTGATGACCTCGGTCCCGAAGATGCCCTGCACGCCGTAGACGCCAGCCACATCCGGGGTGAGGGTGTAGACACCCGAGCCGCCGGCAGCCAGCGTGGCAACCGATCCCGCGGGCTTGATCAGCACCGTGCTGTCCGGGTTGGTGCCGACGCCATCCACGGAGAACGTGGACGAGACCGCTGTGAAGTCCAGCTGCTCGAGGTCTGCGGAGACGGTGCGGATTACGTCGCCGCCGCCAAGCCCGATTCCTACGAAGTTGTTATCTCCAGAGCCCATGACTACGCTCCAGCCCGGCACTCGATGAGGTCAACGCGCCACGCCAGGGTAGAGTCGGCGGCTGCGGGGGCCGCGCCCTTGATGTAGAGCTTCCCGTTCGCGTCGCTGGTCACGATGATCGGATCGGCCAGGTTGTCCACCGTGCGATCGTCGGCCAGGGTGATGGCGGCTGACATCTTATAGCGGTCGTCCATGTCACCCTGCGCGAACCCGGTAGCCTCACCGATGCTGGGCTGGGTGGTGTTGCCCGCCGTGCCCAGGGTCAAGCGCATCGTGATCCCGGTGAGCTTGTAGGAGGTGTCCGCGGTGAGGCCCGTGACCTCGATCTCGGCGCCAGCGTAGGTAGCCGCGGTCCCGCTCTTGGTGATGACCGGGTCCTTGCCCTGGTTCGCGGCGGTGGCGGCTCCGGTGGGGAGGGGGAGGGCGCCGAGGTCGCCGTTGCTGTCCACGTTCAGGGCTTGCCAGTCGGAGCCATCCCAGCCGGCGATGATGAGGGTGCGCCCAAGGACGAAGGCGCTGGCGGTTGCGTCGGGTTTGTTGGCCATTTCAGGGCCTCCTTATGGGGCTGATAGTATCACGAGATCGGCATAGTAGACACCGCCCAGCTTCCCGGACTGGCGCACGTACGCCGTGCGATTTGTGAATGAGTAGCGGCCGGATGTGAGAGACACGGCCATCCCAGGCTCGAGGGCCGCGACCTTGCTGCGGTGGTGGAGCCCATCGGACACGACCCGCAGAACCTGTGCCGGCTGGGAGTTGACCCGCGAACGCCACGCGAGCACGCGATCCGCCGCCTGGTCGGACGACAGCATATCGGTTGTGGTCGCGTTCTCTTTCGTCAGCCACACTGAGCCACGCCGCGAGCCGTAGCGGAGTTGGGCCCGCTTGAGATGCAGGCTCGTGCTCTCTCTCGTGGTCTCGCGCTCAGGCTTTCCGTGCCATCCAGCGCGGCGCCTGTAGACACCGCCGAACAGAGCGCTCCCATAGTCAAGGGTGTGCGCCGTCAGCGGATCGCCCTCGCGCCCCACGGGCCCCTGGATTGTGCAGTTCAGCCCGTCGGTCAGGGTCGCGTCTGCGCTGTAGTGGGTCGCGTCCAGGCGCCACACGACGGGGTAGACCCCCTGCGGACCGGCAACCCAGGAGCAGGGCAGCAGTGGGAAAACGTTATCCACCAGCCACGACCACGGGTCGCAAGGCTCGTTCCAGAAGCCTGCCAGCTCGAAGCGATCCAGCACGGCCAGCGCGGACGAGGACCGGCGCCAGTCTACCAGCACCTCCGAACGCTCGAGCGCCCACCGGATGATAGAGCCGGCTCCGCGCAGACCGTCGAGGTACGTCAACGACCCGCCACCGCAGCACGGGCGGGAGATGGCCACGAAATAGACCTTGTTCTCATCGAGGGTAAACAACAGGCTGTCCCAGTCTACCAGACCGTTAACCATGGTCACCAAACGGCCCTGAAGGTCACGGGCGTAAACGAGTTCGCAATCGATCGCCGCAGGGATCGTCGTCTCCCCGGTGTTGATCACGAAGCCCTTGACGATCCCCTGATTCGCGTCTGTTGATTCGCCTGGGTACAACCATCCGTCTGCGATGATCCCGTATGGAAGCTTTGACGCAACAAGGGGCCACGTCCACCACTGATCAACAAGCCCCCACGGGGTTGACCTCACGAGCAGGTCACGGGTGCAGAGGACAGGGATCACCGGCACCGCGGTGATTGATGCCGCATCGCCGCCAACGATAATCGAGCCGGCCTCACCAAACACTGACGGGTAGGGGTTGCCGTCTTCCTCGTCCCTGTGGGCGAGTACGACACCACCCCACGTCTCGTCGTTGCAGACCGCCTCGATGGGCGGCCAAGCCCCGGGCTTCTCTGCTGGGTCCTCTGCGGTGACCTGGAACCGGAGCGGGCGGGCGCTGTAGCCCTCCGACTCGACACCGACCGAGCCGCTAATGATGATCGTGCGCTCACCGAATGTCTGACCCTCGGAGATTAGAGCGATTTCCGCGGTAGCCTCGGAGGTGAAGTGTTCCTCTGCCGTCAGCGCCGCGAGGTCTGCGGGAACGATGGCTTCGAACGACTGCGACGGCGCGCGACTAACCCCTGACAGGTCGCCGGTCTGGAACACGTCGAACGCAGCGACCCCGCCACGGTACAGCCTGTCTGTCCCTGTGGAGTCCTCTACGCTGATGGGACTCGAGGACAGGCGCCAGGTCCGGCCGGCGTACTCGAGCGTCACCAGGGCCACCTGTGGCGCGCTGAGGGCCTTGGTGAGATGCGCCACGGCTACACCTCTTCCTCGAGCACGAGCTCTTGCACCCGGCTTGCCTCGCTGCGTTCCTCGTCGCCCACAACGTTGTCCTTCTCGACCGCGGAAGTGATGCGGCAGACCATCGCGCCGTCCGCCCAGTGGTCCGCGCGCCCGCTGCCCCCGCTGTCGATGGCTGGGGCGTAGACAACCGGAGTCAACGAACCGGAGAGGGCCCGCAACTGATCCGCGAGGTCGTTGGGAGTCGTGCGCTTGAACGCGAGCGGATCGCCTGCCGGCTTTCCGATGATGTAGTCGGGATCGACGTCTGTCATGTCGTGATCCGAGACCGGATCTGACCAGGACAGGGCCCACCGCCTCCGAATCGGGGACCGCTCCCACGCCATGCGGGTCCCGTCCTCTGCGGTGACGAGTTCCACGTCCTGCTCTGTCGCCAGCCGGTAGCCCCAGCTGTGAGTAGTGCCCCAGGGCCAGAGCGGGCCAGCAGCGACCGTGGCGATCTCCGCGTAGCCATCGGACGGCCACCCTGGCGCGGTAGGGCTTCCGACCGCCGGGAGGCTGAACGGGAACCGAATCTGCACCGCCCGAAAGTCGATGTCCAGGCTATCGAGATCGAGGATCAGCAGAGCGCGGCGGGGGTAGATCCTGACAGACGGCGTCGCGGTGAAGCTGGACGCATCGTCCACACGAATACGCAGCGGCAGGCTCGTCCCAGCGGTGGTGTCCATATGCCCCGGGGTGTTGCTCATGCAGACCGTGCGCGCAACACTCGACGCGCCACTGACCTCTTCGATCATGCAGCCAGCGAGTTCGCCTCTGCGCAATACGGCAGTGTTGAGAGCGCCACCGCTGGTGAGGGTGAGAACGTCTGTCGTTTTGGCGAACGTCCCGGTCCAGTAGCCCACAGAGGCGGCCAGGTTCCAGGCGCCGCCGTAGTAGAGGTAAACCTCGACGCCGCCCATGTTGAGGCCGTCGAGCAGGACGCCCCACACGTAAGACTCTCCCGACTCGTCAGCCGACGCGCGCTGCCAGGAGATCCGGACGTTGTCAGCCGTTGCGGGCTCTGCGACGTAGTCAGTCGAGCGCCAAGGGTGGCGAGGGCTCGGGCTCGTGGTGGGGAGCGCGGCGTCATACGGGTAGTCCGCGGTCGCCTCGATAGACCACGTATCGCCCTGCATGGAGGGCCCTGTGACGGCTGACATGGAGAGTCCGTAGCCGGCCCACGACGGGGACTCGATGAGGCACCCGGGGTACTTCCGGCGCTCTGGCTGGGAGTAGAGCCCGATCCCTGTGTAGGCCCCGCAGACGATGTGGTACTCGTCCCAGTAGACCGTCGCGTTGGCGAGCGTGGTGGCGAAGCTGATGAGGTTGCCGGGGTTGGTGGCCGACACGGTCAGCGTGCCGGTCTGCGCGACGATGTCCCAGGCCCGATCCTCGTAGGCCCAGTCGTCGGTCGTCGGCAGAGCCGTGGTGCCGGTGCGTGCCCAACACTTGACGTCGTCCCCTTCCATCGCAAGACGGATGCGGATCGGCTCCTGCGACGTGTAGTTGTAGGCGCTGCCGATGTTGCCGCCCGCGTTGACGTCGTACAACTGGATGCTCAGATGCGTGACGATGACGCGGACGTGGTACATCTGCGGGGTGTTGTCTGAGAAGCGCATCTCGATGTTGACGGTGCCTGTGGCGGTCCCGAACTCCAGGGCCCACTCGCCGATGGCCCCCTCCGCGACCGTCGCGGTCGGGACGTAGGTGCTGGTCACGCTGGTGGGCAAGCCCACGCCGGTCGTGTGGACGACGCGGCCCGCCGCGAGGGTCTCGGTGGCACCACCGACCAGGGCCGTCGCGTAGATGCTCTCGGACGGCAGGAACATGCCGCAGCCCGTGTAGTCCCACGCGGTACGGCGCTCGGGAAGCATCGAGTCAACCAGGGACGGCATGGGCACGGTCTGCCACCCGCCGAGCCAAATGGCCCCGGTGAAGTTGGTGACGCCTCCTACCGCGCTTCTGCGCCATGAGGTGAGCACGCAGACCCGCCCGCGCTGGTAGCAGGCTGTATGGCCCCACAGCTCGTTGGTGGTCGCGACGGACACGCCGACATCGGCAGGGTTCCACCACATAGAGCCGCTCCCGGCGTATGCGGGATGCTGACCCATTACGGCCCACGAGTCCGCGCCGTCTGCGCTTCTGATGACAGGGTGCCCGCCGTTGTCACCGCCCGCGCAGTGTCGCCCGAGGGCATACATAGCGAAGTCATCAGCGATCACGAGCGCGAGCTCGCCCTCGCTGATGTAGGTGTCCACCCCGGCGCCCGGGTTGATGTACAGACCCCAATGCTGCGCGCTTGTGAGCCCCGTCCCAGGCGCGCTGTCGTCGCTTCCGGCTGTCCAGGGATACCAGGCAGACGCGAGCCGCCTGAAGGCCGGTGTAGCGCTCGTGGCGTCGTAGATGAGGCGACCCAGAACGAACTCACCGCGCCAGGTCGTGACATCCACCCACGCGCCAGCGTTGTCCCAGTCGGAGCCGTCGGAGTAGGTGACCTGGGTGAAGGTCATACCACCGTCGCTGCTGGCCCACTGGATGATCCGATCCCGAGAGACCTCGCCCGTGGCTGTGTTCTGAACGTGCCCGACGAGCAAGACCTGGCC
Source organism: uncultured Pirellulaceae bacterium (assembly GCA_964617665.1). Classification (GTDB taxonomy): domain Bacteria; phylum Planctomycetota; class Planctomycetia; order Pirellulales; family Pirellulaceae; genus JADHUC01. The sequence goes on along the minus strand of CAZUAH010000198.1, from coordinate 14,842 downwards.
GTTCAGGTAAGCGCCACGAATCCTGCGACGGTTGCTGATGGTCGATGCCGTGACATCCGTCTCGAGGACGAACCCTCCGTTCTCCCAGGTCGCGCCCTGATCGTCGCTGTAGAACTGCCGGATCTGGTAGTCGGCGCCGTTCGTGCCCCATCGGTAGAGTATCAACCGATACCCGTCAACGCGCGGGATCACGACGAGGCACGGGTAAGCCTGCGTCTCTGTGGCGCTGTCTACGGTGACCTCGCCGCCCCAGGTGAGCAGGTCCGGATCGTAGGTGCGGGAATAGGTGACGCCGCTGCTGTCCTGGTAGCAGACCACGATATGATCGTCGGGGAGCGTCACGCAGTGCCGATATAGCCTGGAGTTTGTGACATCGAAAGGCTGCCATCCAGCGGCGGGCACGGGAAGATCGCGGCCACGGTACAACGCCGCCGCCTGTCCATCCTTTCGCCACAGGACGCCTACCTCGTCGAGAATGGGAAGCCCTGCGCGGTTGCAGTAAACGTCGAGGTCTTCGGTCTGCTCGCCCGACGCCCGTAACGCAAGGTCGGTGACCTGATCGGGCTCCGCAATGCCGGCAATTGGGGAGGCCTGCCCGATCTCGCCGAGCTTGGAGCCGCCCGCGTCGAATACGCCCGTTTCGTCCGCCCACAGCTCGAGGTTCGGATCGGGCCGGATGATGCCGCGGTAGCGCGCAGGCTCAAAGGCGGTTCCCATATCAAACGCTCCTGTACTGCGAGGTGTGCCCGAGGCGTCCGGCCCTGCGGCTGATCTGCGCGGTGAGAGGACCGCCGCGGTGCACCTGTTCGGCTACCGTGTCTGCAACCTGACGGCCACCGATCCAGGTCTGCACGTAGGTCTCGCCCATGTGCCGCAGCTGTTCCGTCGAGGTCCTGTCGATCACGCTCTCGCCAGGGTGGGCGATGATGGGCGTCCCGGTGGACGCCGCGTAAGGGATGTCGATGCCGGTGTAGGCTTGGGGGATTGACTTCGAAGCAGCAGCAACCACGCCAGCAAGCGCGGCGCCTGACTGCACGGCCGCGGCAGCCATGGCGAACGGAGTAGCGGGGGGCGGGACTGTCGAGGCGTTGCTGATGGCGCTTGCTACGTTGAGCCCGGCCTCGACGATTGCAGCGGCTGACCGAACAGCCCACCCCTTCATCGTGATCCTGCCCTGCTCGTCTGTTGCCCATCCGGCGATGTCAACGACGGCTGACGCTATGCTGCTTGCAAGCGTCATCTTGCTTTCGTTGAGCGCCATCTCGATGTCGAGCAACCGCTGCGCCTCTTCCTGGGCGGCAAGAATGCGCGCAGCGGACGCCTCGTCCTGAATTCTCTGGCGGTCGCGGGCCGCACGCTCCGTGATGGCTGTCAGCGCGTCGTTTGCCGCCTGCCCTACCTTCGACTCGAGGCCGTAGTCGATGATCAGGCCGCCGAGGATGTTCGCCTGTTCGCGCAGGCTTTCGTTGACCTTGTCGATAGGGGTCAGCAGATCCGAACCGGCCTGCTTCGTGATCTTCGCTACCTGCTCGAGCGCCTTCGCGGCTTCCTCTGCGCCATCGGCCGCGCCAGGGAGCCCTCCGCCATCGACGCCGCCGTCGCCACGAGTGCCGAGGCTGTCCATTAGTTCGGACCAGCCCTTACGGAGTTCCTGCGCTCTTTCTCGTCCAGTTACCATAGCGGAGGCAAGGTCGAGCGCCCCGCCGCCCGCAAAGCCGATGGCCTGTGTATAGGCGTCCAGCCCGAGCCGCGCAGCCTCGAGCGGACTGTCCGCAGAGGCCATCGCCTTGAACGTGGACAGCAGAACTGACAGTCGCTCCCCGAGCAGGTCTACAAACTTGATAGCCGTTGTCGAGTAGCCCACGATCGTGGTTGCAACGATTTCAAGGCTGGACGATGTGACGATGTAGTCGAGAAGCCGATCCTTTGCGCCGCGCCACACTGTCCCAACGGCCGCGATCTCCTTCTGCATCCGGTCGGCAGCTTCCAGGGCTTCCGGCGCCGTGGACACGCCCCACTTGTTCGTGAAGTTGACCAGGGCTTCCATCTGCTCAGCGCCGCCGCCGACAGCCTGGATGAACTTGCCGCCAGAGCGGCCGAACAGGTCCATCGCCCGCGCGGCTCTGGTGGTCTCGTCCTCGATGCTGCCCAGAGCTCCGACGACATCCGTCAGGACATCGTCAGCGTCCCGCATGGTCCCGTCGGCGTTGTGGGTCGCGACTCCGAGGTTATCGAAAGCGCGGGTCGCTGTGGTCAGGCCCGCCTCGACATCCGCCAACAGCTTGGGGATACGCTGCGCTGCGGTGGCTACAGCGTTGAACTCCTGGCCGCTACCCTCTGCCGCCTGCTTGAGCGCCTGCAAGGTTTCGGCCGCCAAGCCGGTGCGAGCTGCCGCGTCTGACAGCTCGTTGCGGTAGTCGATGACATCCTTCGTCGCTGCAGCAAGCGCGGAACCCATGCTGACGACGGCGGCAGTGAGGACGGTAACGGCGCCAGTAACGGCGGTTAGGGACTTCTTGACCTGACGCCACGATCGCTGATTCTTCTTGGCGGTTCTGGCTGCCGCTTTCTCCTGATCCCGAAGCGACTTGTCAAGCGCCTTGCTGATGCGCTTGAACTCTTCCTCTGAAACCCCGCTGGCCTCCTTGAGTTTGGCCTTTAGGTTTTTGGTCTCGACCTCGAGCGTAATCTTTGCGGTTTCCTGGGCGGCCATGACTACACCTTGATCAGGGACGCGATCTCATGCGCCAGTTCTCGGGCCATCTTCTTACGGCGCTTCTTGAGCGGGCGCAGCACCAGCACATCCCACGGGCGGCGAGGACGGCCCTTCTTGGTCCTGCCCACCTTGCCCGACTTGATGAGGTAGGCGTAGCCCACGCCCTGCTTTCGGATCGGGTTCTCGATGGCGGCGCCGATCGTGTTGCCCTTGATGAAGATGTACGACTCAAGCGCGATGGCGCTATCCCCGCTCTTGCGCGGCCACCGCTTCCGGGCGCCCTCGGTGACCTCTGTCACGTCACGCTCGAGGGTCTCCGTGATGGTCGGGGCATACTTGTTCAGCATGTTCCGGATCGCTGCCTCGAGCACGCCATCGGTCTTCACCGTGGCGCGTCCGTTGCTGTAGCGGATCGGGGTCGTCATCGTCTGCCCTTCCTCCGCTTGTTGGCCTTTCGCTGGTCCTCTACCCGTCGCTCATAGTCCGCGAGCATCAGCGCTTGGTCGTCTGTGCCCTGATCCTGCCACCATGACGGGGCCTGGCCATACTCGCGACAGATGGCCAGGACTACGCGCATCAGCCCCCCGCGGGGGCTTCGGAGAAATCCTTTTGCGCGGCGACCTCATCAGCGGCCACGAGGGTAGACAGGGCCCAGTTGTAGGCAGCGCCGCCAGCCTGAACGATAGCGGAGATCCCGGCGCCAGCAGCCATCAGATCATCGAACACGCCCTGGCCGTAGTCATCGACACGGGTAGAGGGTCGCCACTTGCGCGGCGGGACCTTCCCGCACCATGTCTTGTCAGCTGGCCAGCAGATGGCAAGAGCCGTGCATCCGAGCGCGATGCTTTCGGCCGGGCTCATGGCCTCGATGGCGCTCGCGTCCCTGGTGATGGCCAGCGCCGCCATGGGCGACGGCTTGACCAGCGTTACCGGGTGCTTTCCGATCGTGATTGTGGGGGCGTCCATGAATCCTCCTCGCGGACTGGATGCGGGCTTACGGGGTGGCGATCACGTCGTTGCCGTCCAGGCTGACCTTACCCTTGACATCGAAGGTGTACGACTCCGCGGACGGGTCGCCCTCGGTGAAGTCGAAGGTAGCCACGCAGTCCTCGAACACCCAAGTATGCGTCTCGGCGTCGTAGTTGCTGGTGAAGGTGATGTCGATCGCGTCGGCGTCTCCCTTGCTGGCCAGCGTGGAGACGAACCCGGCGGTCATGCCCAGGGCCAGAGCCTTAAACCCCGAGGCGTCCCAGGCTTCGCGGTAGTGAGCCGAGAAGCTGATCTGCGGGTATGCCCGGGTCGTCTTGCGAACTGAGCACAGGGACCCGCGGCTCTCGTAGTCTGCCACGTTGCGACCGTCGGCCATGAGGCCAGAGACCGAGAAGTCGCCGGCGGCGCAGTTGACGGTTCCGCTGTTGCCGTTGTCGTCGGCCCCGGTGATGGCGCCGTCGGTGAAGTTCTTGACGATGGTGGAAGCAGCCATGGTGCCCTCCTACTGGGCGGCGATGAGGAAGAGGGAGTAAGTGGACCCACCGCCGTCGGAATCGAACACCTCGAACTTGCTGTTAGTGGTGACATCGATCCCGGTTGCGCCGAGGTTGAAGCCGGCGGCCTGGCCGGCGCTCAAGGTGATCCCCTCGCTGACAGCAGTGAAGAGGCTGATCTGGTTCGCGGCGTCACCGCGGAACTCGATCTCGCCGGTGTTGCATACGATGGCGATGGCCTTCAGTTCGTCGGCGTCGATCGCCTGCTCGAACACGTCGGTAAGACCGCCGGCAGCCAGCAGGTCGAAGTCGTCGGTAGCGCCGGCCCCGAGGGTGCCGTCGTGCCGGTAGACGCGGTCAACCTGGCCGGACGCGGTGCCGTCAGTCCAGCGGCGCTCACTGTCGATCTTGTCTGTGACGGGAGACGGCTGGTGGGGGCTCGTGGCCTTGGTGGTGGCCTCGAACAGGATGCGGACGTGCGCGGCGACTTCGGTAGCCATGTCAGGCTCTCCATTTGCAGATGCGGAGGGTGAAGGGAATCACGAGCGCAACGAGCTCGCTGTTGCTGTTGTCGATGCGGTGGCCCCGTGGGAGCGTGCGGGCTTCCGCGGCGGGGAGGTTCCATTCCTGTAGCGCCTGCATCGCGTGGAGTGCGGCGTCCAGAATTCGGCCCTGTGAGGTGTAGGCATCGTCCAGCACGTAGCGGCAGGTGACCACCAGTTCCCCGGTAGAGTGGAACAGGCCGCCCGCGCCCTCGATGTCCGCCTGGTTCAACTCGATCCAAAACTCGAGGTGACGGGTCCCCATGCGTTCGGCGTTGACCGTTCTGGCGCGCTTCCACTCGTCGGTAGCCGCCCACTGATAGCCGGAGGTGTCCAGGCTCTCGAGCTTGTCGGCGATGCCGTCGAGGATGTCGGTGTATCTCACCATGACGGGCGCCCCACGGGTGCGAGGCGAATCACAGCGGAGGCGGCGCGACGGGTGCCGGCTTCCTGGTCGAGGTACTGAACCCGTAGCCGGGCCCAGGCGTCACGCTCGTCGAACATGTAGCCGCGTGCCTTGTCCTGCCACACGCCCTCGGGGTCGGCGGTGATGGACTTACAGGCCCGCTTGAGCACGCCGAACAGCAGGATGTCATGCAGGTCCGTGGGCTCGATGATGCGCCAGGGACGGTCACCCTGCTCGATGAGCTTTCGCTGGATGGCGTGCCAGGCTGCGTCGATCTGCGGCTGCCAGCCCTCGTCCGTACCCTTGTCGCCCTGGGCCTGCGGGACCCGGTAGCGGAGTTCCGGTTCCTCTTCGTACACTTCCCGCTCGCTGATGACAGGAAACGGGAGGTACTGGCAGAGCATCGCGGTAGACTGCCGGATGACCGTCTCCGCTCCGAACAGCAGCGACCACACCACCCGCCAGCCTTCCCCAAGCGTCTCCGCTGCGGTCGGCGTGAGCGTATAGCTCGCAGTCGAGGAGGTGACAGTCACCGCCGCAGCGGAGACAAACTCTGTGCCGTTTGGCCGGTAGATCGTGACCGTTGACCCTGCCTCAGTTGGCGCCACGAGATCCCCGCCCGACCCGTAGCGGATCGGCGCGGTGATCGTCTGCTGGGCACCCCGTACCAGGAGGTACGGATGCGGGATGTCCAGGGCATAGGTCGTGGTAACGGTCATTCGCTAACCCACGTTGCGGCTGATCTTCTGGCTGTGGAACACGATGGACCGAGCCGCCGCGCCGTCGTCCTGGACGCCGATGTAGGGGATCAGGTCGATGGTATTGGTCAGGGCCGCGGTGGTCTCAACGAGGGTGTCGTCGATGTAGAACTTCGCGGTCCGGTCGGCGAGGATGACGATCCGCAGGACGTAGCGAGTATCGGCCGCAGCGGCCACGCCGCTATCGGTCTCGGTGTCGGTGCCGCCGATGGAGCTCACCGCCTGGAAGTTGCCAGCCGCGACGGTGTCCTGGTAGCGGATAAACGCCTGATCGGCGTCGGTGGCGGTGACGCTGGTGTTGGTGAGCTTGAGACCGGCCCAGACCGTCATAGCGGTGATGTCGGAGCCCAGAGTGATGACGCACTCCCAATGGGTTTCCTTGTCGGTGCCCCAGGTGGTGGCGGTCCAGGGAGACAGGCCGGCGGTCAGGTGGGGGAGCACGATGACCTGATCGCCAGAGCCGCCGTCGGTCTCGAGGGTGAGGCCGCCTTCGGCGTTGTAGGTCACGTCGTCGTCGCTGGCGTTGGTGCCCAGGATCTCGAAGTAGCGCGAGACGATGTAGGCAGCGGAGGCCGACAGAGCGATGAGCCCGTCTTCGCCCGCCTGGTACTCGAGTGAGTAGCGCGAGGGCCCGGGGTCGATCACGACCTTCTCGAGGGTGGTTCCGCCGTCCTGGGTCAGGGTCAGCATGTCCGCCGGGGTCGGGGCATCTCCACGAACGAGGACGCCTGCCTGGGTGCTGGCAAGGGTCTTTCCGCCGTAGGTGCCGCTCGAGGGGGCGCCGGTCCCGCCGAGGAACATCGGCTCCGCGTCGAGGGCGCTGCTGTTGTAGGACGTGCGAAGGGCGAGGCCGTGCGGCCGGGCTCCGGGGCGATTGCGATCAGACATGCTCAGTCTCCCGTGACTCACCCTTTCGGGTCAGACATGCGATGATGTTGGGTCAGCCCTTCGCGGGCCGCTTCCTCTTGGAGGTTGGCTTCGGGGGATTCAGCCGCTGCTGGAGGGCGGCTTTCCGTTCCTCGTACAACGGGGAGTTCTTGGACAGGCTGGCGAGTTCGGTCTCGATCTTCTTGCGAGCCATGTCCTGGAAGATGTCGGGGACCGAGTCGATCCCGTCCTGCTCGAGCATCCAGGCGAGGACGCGCTGGCGGAAATCGGCCCAGCCCTTATCGTCGAAGTCCCACCGGATGAACCGGGAGCCGACGAAAACGGGCTTGTGCCAGCAGTCGTGGTAGCAGTGGACCTCTTCACCGTTGCGGTCGGTGCCGGCGAGGGAGCGGGACAGATAGCCGGCCCGATCCTTGTCCCATGCCTTGCACGGGAACGAGTGCGGGATGACCTTACGCCCCTTCTTGCGGGCGATGTCCAGCGCGCGACCGGGATTGCCTGTTCCGAATGCGCCGTTGACTCCCTCGGCGTGAGGGATGGCGGGGAGGTCGGGGATCAGGCGCCCACGCTCGTCGAGAAGCAGTTCAGCCATGGAGCACACGAGGTGAAACGCGTAGGCATCTTGGAACCGGGCGACGGGCACCAGTTTCTCGATGTGCGCGCTCGCGGTGGTTCCGCCACCGTCCAGAATGACGGCCTCTTCTGCTTCGGTCTGCTGTTCAACGGGCATGGGGTCCTCCTCGGAATGGAATGGTGGCCGGGCGCACGATTACGCCCAGCCGCCAGCGCGATCAGGTGGTCTTGTAGATCAGCCGGGTGCCGGCGTTGTCGTCGAGCTCGCCCACGGTGTTGTAGGTCGTGAAGCTGTACTCGTTGACATCGGTGCCGTCGCCGCGGAGCGCCTCGCAGCGGTGCAGGCCCACGTTGTAGACGGCCTGGGCGCCGGGCTGGAAGGGAACGCTCTTGTGCTTGGAGCGGGCGTACTGCTCACCCCAGATGGCGCCGTAGGTGTCCGCGCCGCTGGTGGGCAGGCTGGAGAGCATGACGATGTCCACGCCCGCGGCGAAGTTGGTCATCACGACGCCCTCTTCGTAGCCGCTGTCGAGGAACTTCTGAGCGGTGCTCGAGAAGGCCACAGCGCCGCCGAGGCTGGACATGTCGCCGGCTAGGTCCTTGACACCCTTGGCGTCCAGCACCATCAGGCCGCGGCCCATGTTGCCGCGGTTGCGCCAGTCGATGCAGGCGTTGAAGGCGGCGGCCCAGGTCAGGGCGGCGCCGCTGGTGCCGGCGGTGATGCTCATGGAGCTGTGGAGAGCCAGCATCAGGGCGGTGTAGGTGTTGGCCCACGCGGCGGTGCCTTCCTCGACGAGGTAGGACATGAGCTGGATGGCGCGCTCCATGCCGATCTCGCCCACGTCCTGGGCGCCATCGTCGGAGACGGTCACGACGAGCTGACGACGGGCGGGGGTCAGGTCCAGGGTGGCGGCCGACAGGTTCGTCGAGCCAGCCTTGGAGCCGACAGCGGTAGCGGCCATGGACTTGTCACCGACGGTGATGAGTCCGATGCGGGTCGCGAGGGCGCCCAGCATACCGACGAGGCCGGTGTCGCGGGCAAGCACGCCCTGCATCACCGGATGGCCGAGGAACGTGCCGTTCTTGACCTGGGTGATGAGCGCGCGTTCGACGGCGCGGGTAGCGGTCGCCGAGAGGATGTCACCGTAGCCCGAGGGGCCGGGAGTCGAGGAATACCAGGGGCCAGCGGCCATGATTTCACGCTTGGTGGACGCGAGCCCTCATTGCAGCAGTCATCCCGTGGGAGGCCATAGAGGCACGATGCGAGCGAGGCGGGCCGGTCTCTGAGTGAAATCTACATAGCCCTTGACAGACTGTCAAGCCCGCCCGGTCAGCTTGTCGAAGTCGTCGGGAGGCATGTCCCGAATCTGATCGGCGGTCAGCGGTCCGGGGGGACGGCTCGTGCCGTTGTCGGGGTTCGGGGTCGCGCGTGTCGGCGGGGCGTCGGTCTGCTGCTCGAGCAGGGAGCGCACCGAGTTCGGCAGTGTCCCGCGCTGCTCGTCGTTCGCCCGCATGGTCTCGGCCCACTCGTTGACCGGCACCTCGGTCTCGACGCTGGCGTGGTATTCACGGAGCGTCTTGCGGTCGAAGTCGTTGCGAATGCCCAGGTCGGAGAGCTTGAGATCCGTTCCCGAATCGTTGACCCACTGCGCCCGTGCTTGCTCGAGTGCCTGGTTGTGGGATTCGGCCATCTGCCCGATCTCCGTGTCCTTGGCCTCGAGCTTCGCCTGCATCTCCTGCATCGCGGCGGTGCTCTGCTGCTGGATCGCGTGCTTGGCCCGAATCAGGCCCCTGATGCGCTTGGCGGCCCCTTCGGACTCGATGCCCGCGGTCATCAGGTCGATCTCTTCTTCCATGCTGTACGCCATACTATGCCTCCTCGGGCGTCGGTGGCTGGGTCGGTTCCAGGTTCACGGTCTCGAGGGCCTCGGTGACTTCCTGACGGTACAGGACGCCGTAGCCGCTCTCGGGGATGTTCGATTCCTCGTTGCGGTCCTCGGCTGCGCGGTTCATCACGGCAGCGGTACGCCGCAGGATGAGCCCGTCGGAGCCGCGGCACTCCGGGTAGGTCGCCGCGATCAGTTCCTCGACGGCCGCCTGCTCCTGCGCGGTGGGCTCGCCGCCCGTGCGGGAGAAGTCCAGCGGGAGGCCCAGGGCGGTGGCGGCGGGGGCCTGCTCGTATCCCTGGATGGCGCGGAACATCGTGTCCAGGTCTGCGCCGGGATTGTCCTGCCAGTGGTCGCCCCGGTCGTCGTCTTCGATCTGAATCCAGCGCAGCACGGTAGACTGACTCGCGCTGATGCCGGTCATGCCCTGGCCGTCGCCGTTCGGGTCGGTCTGCGAGTCCTCGCCTACGAGCTTGAGCCCGCGGACGTTTCGCTGGGGGTGGCCCGCGTCCCTGATGCCGCCGCCGAAGTGCGTATAGAACATGCAGATCTTCAGCGTGAGCTCGACCATCTCGACGCCGCGGTAGGGCTCGCGGGGATCGCCGCCGATGATGATCCGGTGGAACGGGCGGCCGTCGCTGTAGCGCCACCAATAGTCATCGCCTTCGAAGGTGCGCTGGTGGATCTTCGCGGTGATGTCCTCACCGCCGAGGTTCAGGTAGGTCCGATACCAGGGGTTGTCGGGGTCGGTCAAGTCGTACACGTCCACGGTCGTCTTGGGCTCACCGTCCACTTGGCGGGTGAGGCGATGCCGGATCACGGTTGGGCGCAACGGGTCGTCGCTCGCATAGATCACGTCCAGGTCATCGGGCGGGATCGCGAACAGAAAGGGTCGCCTGCTGGTGGGGCTGTAGCCGATGCCCACCCCGGAGTAGTTGCAGCCGATGCGGTAGATGAGCGCGCGGTTCGAGACCTGCTGCATACGGGTAGGCATCGGACGGGCGTTCAGCTGCCCGTACTTGAGCACGGTCGTAAAGGCAGACTGGTCACCGATGGCGAGCGCGAGTTCGGCGCCGAGGCCCGTCACCATGGGCGGGGTAGCGATGTAGGCTTTCCCGATCCGGCGCGTCCATGCCTCGAGCGGGTTGCGGCTCATGTCGAGCGGGCCCAACTCCTTGACGCGCTGGTGGCCGAGTTCGTCCTGCAGTTTGTCGTACACGTCCTGGATGTGCTTCCCGTCGAGGATGCGGACACGGAGGGCGGTCTCTTCGTGAGGGCTGCGCTTGGTCGTGCCCTTCCAGCCACCGACGAGGCCATCCCAATAGAGCGAACTTGCCATAGTGTCTACTCCTGACAGGTTGTCACGAACGCGAATAGCATAGCACTATTTCCAGCGCCATACGCCATAGATGCGCATTGCCTTCTCGACGGGGTAGCGCCATGCGTCGATGCCGTCTTTCTCCGGGTCCTTGGTGTTTCCCTTCCACGTCTGCACGTCCTTGATCAGTCGGTCGCACCGTGGATGGAAGCGGGTATGCCCCTGAATCATCAGGTCTTGCAGAAAGCTGATGGTGGTCCAGGCCGACCCCGGGCGCTTGTACGGGACCGCGATCTCGTAGAGCGGCTGTGGAAGCCTGACCTTGCTGGGCTTCTTTTCGTAGTGCTGGGCCAGGTGGGCACGGATGCCGCCGAGGATACGTCGGTTGCTCTTGCGAACGTCGATCCGGTGCTTCTGAATCGGGCGGTCACCTACCCACACGTCCACCGCGGCCAGAGCCTTTAGCGGGTCACGGTTGCGGGTGATCCCGGAGTCGAGGACCATCTGAACGATCCCTTGCCCGTCCTGGTGCGGGGTGGTCGCGTCTGGAGGCGCGTACTCGGCCAGGGTCCAGACCTCCTGATGGTCGCCGAAGTTGTAGACCACAGACAGGACCGCGCGCTGCCTACGTGCTTCCAGGCCGTGATCGATGCCTACGCAGACCATGCCTCCGGGCGGGATTCGCTCGTCCTCGGGGATTAGCAGCCGTTGCCGCCAGAACCGCGCGAATACCGAGCCCTCCTGGATCGGGGTCCAGGCCCGGCCGGATCGCATCTCGCGCTCCAGTTCGGACCACGCCTTGATCTGTTTCTCGACGCGGGCCCAGTTGTCGATGCTGCGGATATGGCGGATCGGGCGGGTCACTAATCGCAGGGCTCGTACATGTTCTCAAACTCGGTCGCCTTCATCGGGTAGACATCGCCGTTCGGCCATCTGATGATGTAATCACCGTGGTACGCGATCATGTCTCCCTTAGGGGTGTGGATGACCAGGTATTCGTCCGAAATGCTTTCCGAGCGCCGTGAGTAGTGGCGTCCGCTGTCGAGCATATAGCCAAGCTGGGCGTCTGATTCGCTTGATCCATTCCATAGGATGGCGTCAACGATTGTAGGAACTTTCTTGTACTTTGCCATCTGTCCTCCTCGGGCCTACTCGGCCCACCTTCGGGTATCGTCCGGATGAACCAGCCGCAGAGAATCCCGCGTAAGTTCCGTCTGGAGCAGGTTGTAGCCGCCACCGATCCGGCGGTCGTAGATCCAGTCTCGCGGGATGTCGTCGTCGGGCATCTGGACTTTCCCGCTGTGGCACTTCTTTGCGAGCCAGTCTTGCGGCGGGTGCGTGAGCGTCGGGGTGAAGACGATAGCGACCTCGCCCATGACGCCACGACCGCGGCTGATCAGCTCGCCGTCCATGGCCTCTGGCATCGGCTCGTTGCAGCCCACGAAGTGCCGGGTGCCGCCAGCAGCGCGGCGGGCCCCGGAGCCGTAGGTGGACAAGTGCAGGATCGAGCCCTTGCCCGGTCCCGACGACAGGACGATCCGCGGGGGCCTGCCTTTGAGCCCGCGGCCCGGAGTGAAGCCGCAGGTCTCGTCCACCTCGTCGGGGTGCAGCATGTGCCAGATGGCCCCGGCGATGTCCACGGTGCTCTGTGCCTCGAAGCCCTCGACCATGAGCAGCAGCTCGACGGGCGGCTTGTGGACGTGGCGGAACGGGTGGCGACCACGGAGCCGCCACACGAACTCGGCGGCCAGGGCGTGGGTCTTGCCCTGACCGTTGGCGCCGTACCAGACGCGGTAGGGTCCCGGCAGCGCGAAAAAGTCCAGTTGCGGACCGGTCCACAGGGCGTGATCCAGCGGGTTCGCCACGATGGACCGCCGCGCCATGTTGCAGGCGGTGGATAGCTGGTGGAGGCTACTCGAAGCCACGGGCCTTACACGCCTCCCAGAACGGGATCAGCAGGTCGTCCGTGAGTTCGCCCGCCAGCTTGGCCAGGAACGCGCGGCGCTCTGCGGGCTCGAGGTTGGCGAGGAAGTCGGCGTCGTCCGCGCGGCGTTCCTTCTCGATCTCTCGGATGCGGCGCTCCATCTCGTCCCGCGCTTTCAACAGGTTGGTATACGCGATGCCGCGCTCACCCACGAGCCTGCGCTGGATGTCGTCGAGCCAGTAGCGCGCGGCCTCGAGTTCGTCTTTCGGCACGTCCACCGATTCGGCAGGGGGGGCCTCGTCGTACTTCATACAGCGGGCGAACAGCGCCATCGCTTGCATCTTGTCCCGGTTGCCGATGTTCTCCTGACTGATCACGCGCTCGAGTTCATCGAGGAAAGCGGACCGGGAAAGGCGCTTTTTGCTCTGGGCTTTTCTGGCCATGTCTACCCTTGGTCGTGGGGGATTATTTCGGGCTTGGAGCGCGCCGGGCGAGGGGGAGAGCGAACGTCGAGGCTACCCCCGGGGGGTGGGGGGCTTATTGAAACCGTCCGCCTCCCGACACAGCGCCGCATACATCGTCTGGGCCACAGCCACCGCGCACTGATTCAGGATCGCCAGCCGCATCACGTCGGGCAGTAGCATCAGTTGCACGCCGAAGTCCTCGAGCGCCTCTTCCGGCTTCCTCGACAGCGGCCACCAGTTGACACCGTAGAGCCCCAGCTCGGTCTTGAACTTGAGCGCGTACCTCTCGCCCTTCCTGTCCTGCTCATCGAGCGGGGAGAACAGCGGGGTCAGTTGTTCTGGCGGCTCTGGGCAGCACACGTTGTTGATGGTCGAGCCCTTGATCCTGCTCATGTAGTCACCTCCTTACGCACGGTAGCACAGCCCACATCCATCGGCCCCGCATCATGCCACGACGGCTGCGGGGTGTTGTTGATTGCTCGTTTCCGTTCCATCTCTTCGAAGACCGGTCCGACCCATCTCCTGGGCCCATCCCAGTCCAGCGCCAGATGCCCCAGCGACCCCTCACGCCTCTTGCGGGCATGGATGTCGATCACGCCCACCTGGCCGAAGCGGTCCTCACTGAACATCGCCGAGACGTTCCCATCCACGTCCGTAAGCCGCTGCTCCCAATAGTCGCCGCGGTTGATGGCGTAGACCTCTTCCGCGTCCTGGTGAAGCCCCGAGGCCCACTGAGCATCCCACATTTGCGGGACCACCTGGCCCTTGCTGGGGATGCCTTCCTTCTCACCGCTGACCTGTGCTGCGGCTACCAGGGGCTTACGGATCTCTGCGCTCAGGTCTTTCAGCATCCTGCTGTGGTGAACGATCTGGCTGGTCCGCTTCCCCTCGATGCCTGACGAGAACGGGAAGTCCTGCACGTAGTCCACGAACGCCACCGCGAGCCCCTTACGCGCCTGGTTCCGCACCTCGGAGCAGAGCCGTTCACACGACAGCCCAGAGCCCGTCACGGTGATGGGCAGCCCAGCACGGATGTCCGCAGCAGCCAGAAGCCGACGATGGCACTCACGCAGGGTCGCGAGCTGTTCACCGTTGCAGCGCCCCTCCGAATGCCGGAGGGTCAGGTGCCCCCACTGCCTCGGAGAGATGCCCGCGATCCCGAAGATGATCGCCCGGTTGCGCTTGTTGGCGCTCGTCTCCGTCCCGTGAATGTGGACCTTGTGCCCGCTCATGGCCATCGCGACGGCGAGGGAGTTGACCAGGCTCGTCTTGCCCATGCCAGACCTGGCCAGGAACAGCAGCACGCCTTCCGACGGGATGCCTACCCATCGCGTGTCCCATTCCCGCCATCCGGTGGTCATGTACGGTACGCGCTCGCCCCGGACTTCCTCTTCCAGGTCGTCAGCGACATCCTGCGCGCCTTCGGTAGCGGACACGACAACGCCTCTCCGATCGATATCGATAGCGTCCAGCCTGTCTCTTACGGCCTTGACGAGTTCGAACGGTTCGGCGCCGTCGAAGGACAGGGCTTGGGCCTCCACAGCAGCAGCAGCCAGCAGAGACCGCGCCCGCTTCCGTTTCAGCGCGTCCTCATAGGTGCCGACGTTCTGCGTGCTCGGCGCCTCGTCCATGTGGCTCATGGCGTAGGGAAGCCCGCCCACCTTCTCGGCTACCCTGGGCTTTTCGGACAGATGCAGGAACAACTCCTGACCGTCCGTCCACGCCTTGGACTTGAGCAGCACGAACAGTTCACGGTGGCGCTCGGCTTCGAAGTGGTCCTCGGTGAGGATGGAGGCCTGCGCGAGCTCAGGGGACAGCAGGTAGACCCCGAGGGCTTGGCGTTCGGTGTCGGTCATGAGTGGGCGCCGATGTAAACGTCCCGC